>WFTQ01000070.1 GCA_015485355.1 bacterium
GTACATTTACCGTCTGCATGCGGTGGCGCTGGAGGGCAAACCGCAGAGCTTCGAGGCGAAGCGGAAGATGCTGCTGGTGAAGTGAGAAGGTGGAACAAGGAGCCGCTTGGGAAATCCAACCCCCCGGCGGCAAGGGCTGCGGCCGGGGGGGGTAAGGCGCTTTATCGGCTTCTCATTTCTCATCCAGCACGGTGACAAGGGCCTTCCCTACGGCGTCCAGTTCTTCATACGCAATCGTTAAGGGCGGCAGCAGTCGCAGAACGGTGCGGCCGGCCGGTAAAGCCAGTACCCCGGCGTCGAGAAGCTTCAGTATGTATGGTTTCACCCGGGTGCGCAGCTCGATGCCGATCATCAGGCCCAGATGGCGGATCTCCCGGACCGGCTTCAGGTCGTGTTGTTGCAGTTGATTAACCAGGTAATGGCCTTTCTCCCGGGCCTGTTTCTCCAGCCCATGAGCGATCATGAAATCGATGGCCGCATGGGCCGCGGCGCAGGCCAGCGGATTGCCCCCGAAGGTACTGCCGTGGGTCCCCACCGGTAATCGAATCGTTTCGCGACACAGCACCGCCCCCATGGGGACTCCCCCTGCCATGGCCTTGGCTAAACAGAGCATATCCGGCTGAAGATCGAAGTGGTGGCAGGCAAACATCTTCCCGGTGCGGCAAAATCCGGTCTGTACTTCGTCGATGATGAGCAGGATACCTCTATCGCGGCACAGTTCCTGCACCTGTTTGAAATACGATGCGCCGCCGATGTGCACACCGCCTTCTCCCTGCACAATCTCCAGCAGCACCGCCGCGGTCTGGTCACTGACTTTTTCCTTTAATTTTTCGAAGCGGTTGAAGGGGACGTGGTGAAATCCCGGAACCAGAGGTCCAAAGCCCTGCCGGTATCGGGGGTTGTGGGTGGCACTCAGGGCTCCGAGGGTACGGCCGTGAAAGCCGCGCACGGCGCATATGATTTCTGTTTTTTGCGTGGTAAAACGCGCAAATTTAAGCGCCGCCTCAATGCTTTCGGCACCGCTGTTGCACAAAAACGCCCGGGTTAAGGTTTTGGGCGCAATGCCCACCAATTTTTCCAGCAGGCGGGCGCGGGCATCATTGTAAAATATGCCCGAACAGGTCATCAGTCGCCGGGCCTGACGGGTCATGGCCTGGATAACCGCTTCGTTCCCGTGCCCGATATTGGCCACGCCGTTACCGGAAACACAGTCGATGTATTCTTTGCCCTGTTCATCCCATACCCGGGCTCCTTGGCCCTTCACCAGAACGAGGGAACGCTTGGGATAAACATTCAGACTGTAGCGCTCTTCCAGCTGCCGATAGTCGCTCATCGAATCACCGTTCCTTTTCCCTTTAGAGCATCCTTGATGGGATGGGGCCCCCGCCCATCACTAATGATTACCGTCCGGGCACCCTGTTCAAATAATCGGCGTAAAGCCAGCAGTTTACGCTTCATTCGTCC
Organism: bacterium; assembly: GCA_015485355.1. Lineage (GTDB taxonomy): Bacteria > Calditrichota > Calditrichia > RBG-13-44-9 > J042 > JAADJD01. The sequence continues at coordinate 1,465 of WFTQ01000070.1, forward strand.
GGTTACCCGAGCCTCCCATCCCTCCAGTTGCGTCGGAGAAAGGTGTTCCACCCACGAACGGGGATCCTGGTGATCCGCCAGCAATCCGGGCGCTTCAATCAGTTGAATAATCATTCGCGGTTGAAAGGCTTTGTGCAACTGGACGACGATGTCATCGTTTTCCGAGTTGACGGCCGTTTGATGTTCGTCGATGATAGGAACGGTCAACACGGGCGTGTAGCCGTGATCCAGAAGCCATTGCAACAACTCCCGGTTGACCGACTGCGGTTTACCCGAAAAATCGCGTACAATACGCAAGCGGCCGTTTTGGCGAACACGGATGCCCCGATTGCGTCGCCCCTGGATAACCCGCCCGTCGACTCCCGACAGCCCCACGGCATTGATCCCATGCTGCTGACAGAGTTCCACTATGCGTTTGTTCTTCAGCCCGGCGTAGGCCATCAAAAGCAAATCCAGGGCCGCTTCGTCCGAATACACGCTGCTGTAACCCGAAACGGAGGTGAGCGTTTTACGGGGAAGCCCCAGAGCCTCGGCCAGTTGATCCCGCAGGGCATTGGCCCCATGGACGATGAGGAATGCCTCTTGCAATGCCGCCAAATCCGAAATGATGCCTTTCAGGTTGATATCCTTGCCGCCGCCTATTTTAATAAGCAACATTTAGAACACCTCTATCGTTTGGTTCGGAAGGTTTTGCCATCCCGTTTCTCCGGGATAGGCTTCGGAACAGATGATCAATGCCTCCGGTGTTTGTTTGATCCGCAGGGTAAAATAGTCGGGATTTTCGTTGAAGTAGCTGACCACATGGGCCCGTCGGGTGTCGGCCATTATGAAATTCATGGCCCGCACATATCGGGTACGGTGCCGGATGCGGGTCACCGCCGTTTCGACGGCCTGCTGCAGATGCCCCCGATCAACCCGGCGGATCCACCGAAAGAGCTTTTCGGCCCCCGTGCGACCCGTTTCCCGAATGCGGACCCCTTGCAATTCCCCATTGAAAACAAACATATACCGGCCGTCGAAAAAAGGCATGTTGTTCTCCACCACAATGCCCTGGTCCCGGAAGGCGCTTCGAGCATGGGCAATCAGAAGACGGGTTTTTCCGAACTGATGCAGGTCGTCTTCCCATATGGGAGAAATGTTCCGGTACCGTACCCAGCTTCCATTCAATAAAAATCCGCATCCCCATCCATGCCCCTGATATTCCCGGCTATATCGGGCGATGTGGGCGAATCGAGAAAGATGCGTTTCAATGTCAAATGCATGCGTGGATTTGACGAACAGCAATCGGCACATAGGCGATGTTTCCTCCGCTAATATGGGTGTTTCCGGCTTTTGGGGCTGTGCAACGTTACACCGGATGTAACCCGGGAAATTCCAGGCCCAGGGTTTCGGGGAAGCGATGCATAATGTTGAAGGCCTGTACCGCTTGTCCCGCAGCCCCTTTCATTAAGTTGTCCATGGCGCTGATGACCACCAGGCGATTCCCTCCGGCATCCCGTTCAAACCCGATGTCGCAAAAATTGGAACCAACCAGTAATTTCGGTTCGGGGAGACGATAAATCCCTTTTCGTTCCTTCACCATCCGAATGAAGGGTTCTGACCCGTAAGCATTGCGATAAATCCGCCAAATGGATTTCTCATCCAGCGGCTGTTTCAGGAAGACATGGCAGGTCGCCAGAATACCGCGAACAATGCCCAGCGCGGTGGCGGATAGATGCACGGGATGTCCCAGCGTTTGCTCGATTTCTCCAATGTGCCGGTGCCCGGTGGGTTTGTAGGAGCGCACCACACCGTTACGCTCCGGATGGTGACTGGCCTCCGAGGGAGAGTTTCCGCCTTCGCTGGAGCCTCCCTTTACTTCCACCACGGTGCGCTCCGGATAAACCAGTTGCTGCTGGAACAGAGGATATAAAGCCAGGATGACGGCGGTGGCGTTGCAACCGGCGCCGGAAACATATCGCGCCTGCTGAATGTTCCGGCGGTACAGCTCGGGGATGCCATACACAAATTCGCCTAAAAGTTCCGGGTAGAGATGGGGCCGACCATACCACTTCTGGTAGGCCTCCGGCGTGGCCAGACGGAAATCGCCACTCAGATCGATGATGTTTCCGGCCAGCCGCTGAAATCGGGGCATCTGTTCCATGGATTTCCCGTGTGGTAGACACAGAAAGAGCGTGTCACAGGGTTCCAGTTCCGCCAGAGAGCAGAAGCGGGCCTGAGTCACCCCGCGCAGATTGGGGTGCACCCGGTACACCGGTTTGCCGGCAAAGCGTTCCGAGGTTACCTGCACGAGGGTGACCCGGGGATGAAACAGCAACAGCCGGAGTAGCTCGCCGCCGGTGTACCCGGAACCTCCCACAATCGACACCCGACGTTCAGCCACCGCCGCCTCCCCGGGCTACAGCAATGACGTAATCCACAATCAGGCGATGAATGGGAATGCCGGTGGTGTGGATGCTGTTTTTAAATTCCATGGTGGAGTTGACTTCGTTGACCAGTAACCCGTTTTCGGTTTCGAACAGATCGATCGCCACGACGCCGCCTCCCACGGCACGGGCGGCCTGCAACGATATGTGACGCAGGTCTTGGGTCAGGGGACAATTTTCCGCCTGTCCCCCCCGGGCGGTGTTGGTAATCCAGTGCGCCGACCGACGGTAAATGGCCGCCACACATTCGTTGCCGATCACGAAACTGCGAATGTCACGGCCGCGCTTTTCGATGTACTCCTGGATATAGAAAATGGAATGGTGGTAGGAACCCAGAATGGTTTTGTGTTCCAAAATGGCCTCGGCCGCATCTCGATCGTTGACCTTGGCCAATAACCTTCCCCAGGAACCCAGCGCCGGTTTTAACACCACCGGATAACCCAGCTCCTCCATGGCCTGGAGAGCCGATGTTTCGGTAAAGGCGATCTTCACCCGGGGCTGGGGAATGCCGCGACGGGACAGAGCCTCCGTGGTCCATAATTTATTGCCGCATACGAAGGCCACCCGGGAACTGTTTATACAACGCACCCCGGCGCTTTCGAACCAGCGCAACGCATGCAAGGCCCGCGAATGATTGATGCTGCGTTCCAGAAGAACGTCCAGAGAGAAACCATCTTGTCCCGGGGTCAAAATGAGCTGCCGATCGTCGATCAAGATCAGTTCCACCCCGGGACGGTTGCGGAACTCCTGGATCAACAATTTTTCCTCTTTGCGGATCAAGGAATGTAATAGCCCGATCCTCATGATCATTCTCCCCAGTCTTCTTCTTCCTGGGGGGCTTCCGCCAGCCGGATCGGGTGGGTGGAAACCACCTCCAGTTCCATGGCGCATTCGGGGCATTCCACAAGCTCCCCGGGAAGCACATCCGCCTCCAGTTGAATCCGGGCATCGCAAAGGGGACACAAACCGGTTAACATGACATCCTCCTCCTTACGGTTTTGGGTTAAAAAATAAAAAAGCCTTTCCGGATCGGCTCCGGAAAGGCTTGGGGGTTCACAGAATTTTACGTTCAACATCAGGGTACGGAAGGATCACCTCTCCAGGAGCCGGGTGTACAACTGCGCTTGAGCCCATGCTTGGCCTTTATCCGCTTGGAAGTCTTGTGGCTCCTGTGTTGGTGCATCATCCGTTCCCTATGGTTCCACTACCTTTCGCCGTTTCGTATTTTAAGGGTCACATTATAAGAAAAAATTGCTATCGATCCAACAAGTTTTTCTTTTCTTCCTGTGGAGCCGGTTGCTCCGAAACCGGGTCGCCGGAAAGTGGAGGGTGATGGAATAGAAAACGGTAAACATAGGCTGAAAATTTCCGATAACAGTAATAGTTCTGCGGAAATGCCCGATCCATGGACAAGGCGGAACCGAAGCAGGGAAATCGTCCAGGCGGGTAAAGGAATTTTCGTTGTTCAAAATTGTTATCGGGACACTGAAAAATAAAGAAATGGTCTTCGGTGCCGAAAACCAAACAAATAGTAATCAATCAAGAAAGGTGGTTATCATGAAGGTTGGGTTAAGGGCAAAATTACTGGTGGCTTTTGCGGTGATTATTATTTTGCTGGTAATCGTGGGGATTGTGGGGATTCGCCAGGGAGAGGAGATTAACCAGCGGGTAGACGACATGTACACCCAGGAAGTGGTGGTTCTGGAAAATCTGGACGATTTGAAGTCCGCCACATACCGGGTACGGGGGGACGTTCTGGAGTTCATTCTGGCCCGTCGGGAGAGCAGTAAACAGCGATTAATGGGCGAAATCGAAGAGCAGCAGGAAAGGATTCAGAGAAAGGTGGATTTTTACCGCGATACCCGATTGAGTGAGGAAGAGAAGCGCCTGTTGCAGGTATTTTTGAATTACTGGGATGAATATTCCCGGCAGATCGCCCATGTGAGCCGTTTGGTCGGACTGGGCCAGAAAGAAGAGGCCGAAAACTACGCTCGTAAGGTGATGGTGAATCAGTTCCGTAAGGCCCGGGAAGCGATCAACGAATTAATGGATTACAATGTGGAGCGGGCTCAACGGCGGCGGGATCACTCCCGGGAGATTTACGCCTCGCAGCGCTCCTTTGTTATTTCCCTGGTTGCTGTGGCCATTCTTTTAAGCATTTTAATCAGTATCTTTATTTCCCGAAACATTGTGAATGCGGCCCGCCAGATGGCCCTGACGGCACAAGAGATCGCCCAGAAAGACCTGGTGAATCTGGCCAATGCGGTTTCGGCCATGGCTACGGGCGATCTGACGCGGGAGGTGGCCATTTATTCCAGTAGAGTGGAAGTGAAAAGCCGGGACGAAATCGGAGAGCTGGGGCAGGTGTTTAACCAAATGATTGAGCAACTGCATGCCACTGGAGAAGCGTTTAACAATACCACCAAAAATTTGCGGAAGCTGGTGGGCGATTTGATGACCAATGCGAACCAGATTAAGGAGATCACGGATCATTTAAATACTACCGCCGAGCAAAGCAATCAGGCGGTGGGGCAGGTGGCTATTGCCATCAACGAGATTGCCAAAGGTTCCACCCAGCAAAGCAGTTCCATCGGCCGAACGAACGAGGCGGTGGAAAAAGTGGTGAATGCCATCGATGCGATTGCTTCCGGGGCTCAGGAACAGGCCCATGCGGTGGAACGGGTAGCTGCCAGCATTACTCAAATGGCCACCCAGATTCAGCAGGTCAGTACCAATGCCCAGACCAGTAAGCAGATCAGTCAGCAGACCGTGCAAGCGGCCGACTCCGGTGCCCAAACCATCGACAAGACCATCCATTCTATGGAGCTGATTAAGAACACGGTGATCGAGGTGGGGGAGAAAGTGGAGCGGATGCTGCAGCGGGCCTCTCAGATCAGCAAGTTTGTGGAAACCATTGACGAAATTGCCGACCAGACCAATCTGTTGGCCATTAATGCGGCCATAGAGGCGGCCCAGGCCGGAGAGCATGGTAAAGGGTTCGCCATTGTCGCCGAGGAAGTGCGCAAATTAGCCGAGCGCTCCGGTGAAGCGGCCAAGCAGATTAACCAGCTCATTAAAACGGTGCACGAAGAAACCGCGGCCACCAAGAGTGCGATGGACAACAGCATTTCCATTGTGGAAACGGTTGCTCGTACCGCCAAAGATGCCAATTCCGCTCTCCGGAGCATTACCAATGGCATCAAGGATGTGGCGGTCCAGGTGGAACAGATCGCCATGGCGGCCCGGGAGATGGCCGTGGCCAGCGAAGAAGTGGAAAAGGCCATGAGCAGTGTGTCGCATACCGTGGAACAGAGTACCAACGAGTTGAATACCGTGGCCGTCAGCAGTAAACGGATTAAAGAAAGCATCGAGGAGATTGCCCTGGTAAGCAACGAAAACAGTGCGGCGGCGGAAGAAGTCAGCGCCATGGTGGAAGAAATGAATGCCCAGGTGTACGAAATCAATAATGCCGTGGTCCAGTTGTCGGGGGTCTCCAATCAGATTTACACCTTAAGCCGGCAATTTAACATTTCAGAGCATCCTCCGGCAAAGAACGATCAACCGGCGTCGCCGTTACCCATCAAACCAAGGGATGGTAACAGCGATTTTGCCCTGAATTGACGCCAGGGGAGACCTTGTTGCCGAAGCACGGATGTGTGGCTCTCAGCATGGGGCGGGTTTGCCGACGGGAATGGGAACAGCGCGGTTTAACCGACCAGTTCGAAATACTGGGGTTTTAATTTTACGATTTTGTCTTTAAAGGCCACCTCCACGTTTCCGGTTTCGGTGATGCGCTGAATGCGGCCTTCCCCGTAAACGTTGTGGCGGACCTTATTGCCTACCAGGCTCCGTTTGACGTATTCATCCTCGGGTACCAGCCGCAGAAGCAGTTGAACCGGAACGTCCAGCTTGGCGGGACGGGTATCGATCTTGATCGCCAAGGAGCCGTCTTCCCTGCGCAAATGGCCTTCCCGTAATACTTTTCGGATGGCGTTTCGCAGGGTTTGGATGGGAATGCTCCACACGTTTTTTTGAGGTCGCTTGACCCGCACCTTAAAATTGGTGCGATTGTAGAATTCCAGCACGTTGTTTTCGTCCCCTTCGATGGCCACGCGACCCTGTTGGATCAGGGTTTCGAAGATCATAGTTTCGATTTCGAAAATAAAGCGCTCTTCCATTTCGGGGTAATGTCGGGAAAAATCGAAATGCTTTAAATCCGATGTATCGATCATGAATGTTTACAACCTCAATGGAGTTTTAGGACCTCCAGGCGATTGCTTCCTTTTTTCGGGAAAAGCAGGCACGGGCGCTGTAGAAACCCATCGGTTCCAAGGGTACACGGCGTCCCACTTCCCCATACGCTGCACAAATTGAAATATAAAGGGTTCGCCTTTTAAAATCAATGCTTCTCCAGTGGGGGAGGGAACAAAAATGGGGGATTCTTCCAGGCCCGGCCGGTCGCACCGGCCGGGTGGCGGGAGTTTATCGTTTAATGGGGTAGGGTTCCGGTTCCGGAAGTTGCGGGGGATGTTGCCGAATTTTTTGAAGTACAATTTCGATGGCCTTATCCAGCTGGGGGTCGATCCCCTGGGCCTGGTCGCTGGGAAGGGTATCCACATAAATATCCGGTTCCACACCCCGGTTTTCGATAATCCATTTCCCTTCGTCGCTCAGCAACCCGAATTCGGGTCGGGTGATATAGCCTCCATCGATGAGCGGGGTATAGCCTCGAATACCGATGACCCCGCCCCAGGTGCGGGTGCCGATCAATTCCCCCAGCCGGTATTTTTTGAAGTAGTAAGGGAAAATATCTCCATCGGAGGCGGAATACTCGTTGATCAGGCAGACCAGATGGCCGTAGTAGGCGGCGTCGGGATAAGTATACAATTCTTTCATGTTGCGGGCTTTGCCCAGACCTACCAGGATACGGCGCAGGCGTTCCAAAATCATTTGACTGACAAACCCCCCGCCGTTGAATCGCACGTCGATGATCAATCCCTTCTTTTTTATCTGTGCGTAGAACGACTTAACGAATTCATTTAACCCCCGGGCACCCATGTCCGGTATATGGATATATCCCACCTCGCCGTAGGTCTTTTCGTCCACATAGCGGCGGTTTTTTTCCACCCAGGTTAAATAATTCAGGTCGAATTCACTGGCGATGGGCTTAATGGTGTAGGTGCGGGCTCCCTGCAGAGTGGGGCGCCGATTGACCGTGATGGTAATGGCTTTGTCGGCCAGGTTCTGCAGCAACGCGTAAGGATTCTGCTCGGTTGTCAATTCGTTTCCGTTGACGGCCAACAGATACTCGCCTTCCTGTACCTGGATGCCGGGTTCGGTCAAAGGCGAGCGCCGGGATGGGATCCAGTTTTCGCCCTGAAGGATTTGGGTGATGCGGTATCGCCCGTGGGTGCGGTCCGGTTCCAGCCGGGCGCCCAACAAGGCGGTTTTCACCGGCTGAACTTTGGGCATGTCCCCGCCGCCCACGTAAGCGTGCGAGGAAGACAACTCCGCCACCATCTCCCCCAGAAGGTAAGTTAAATCGAACCGGTGGGTCACATAAGGCAACAGCTTCCGGTATTTTTCCCCCACGGCCGACCAGTCGACTCCATGAAGATTTTCCGCATAAAAGTAATCGCGCTCCAGCCGCCAGGTCTCGTTAAAAATCTGCACCCACTCCTGCCGCGGGTCCCAGTACATCTCCAGCCGCGAGACATCGATTTTTCCATCGCCTACCTTGGCCGTTTTCTGATCCGTGGGAACGATGCCGTAGGTCTTTTTACTTTTGTAAACGAGGAATCGCCCATCCGGCGATAGGTCGTACGCATCGACACCTTCCATAAAAACGGCGGCTTTCTTTTCCGAAAAATCAAAATATTTCAGAACCGTTTTACCCTCCCCCACCGGTCCGCTTAACCCACGCATGGGACGGGATAAATAAAACACCTTCCCTTTTATGGCTTTCAGGTGGTGGTAGCTTCCGGGTTGAATGGGTAGGGCGACGATGCGCTGCTGAATGCCGTCCAGATCAATCTGAAGAATCGGGGAGTCTTTTTGCTTTGCCCCGTTTTTTTCATCTTTTTTTTCGGTTTTATGGGCCGGAAGCGGTTCCACCTCATCGCTCTCCGGGGCGAAGGGAGAAGGGGTTGCCTGCTGCAGGGTGACCAGGTACACCCGATCCATATGGCGGTAGACGTAGCTCATTTCAAAGTTGCCCAGCAAAGCATTAAAATCCCGCTTGGAAAAGAAGTAGAGGTATTTGCCTTCGGGATCGAACACGGGATTGGAATCGTGGGTCATGTGGGAGGTGATTTGAAACGACTGGCGGCGCTCCAGGGAGTAAAGGTAGATGGAGGTCATTTCGTTGCTGCCGGGTTTGGCATAAACCAGCCAGCGGCTGTCGGGCGACCACTGGTAATGACGAATTTCCCACCGGGTGGCGCTGTCGACGAACGTCACCGTGCGGGTGAAAACATCCACGATGTAGAGTTTGAGGTTCTTGTCCGCATAGGCCAGCTTTTTACTATCGGGAGACCATACGGGTTGAAAGCGGTATCCCTGACTGTTTTGGGTAATCTGTCGGGGTTTACCCTTGCCGTGCTGGGGTAGGATGTAAATTTCGTCTTCTCCGGTGGCGTCGGAGATATAGGCGATCCATTTCCCATCGGGCGACCAGACGGCGGCACGTTCCCGGATGCCGGAGCTATGCGTCAAATTGCGAGGATCCCCCTTCTTCCGGGGCACGGTGAAAATTTCCCCCCGGGCCACGATCAGGGCCCGTTTGCCTCCGGGAGCCACCGCCATTTCGGTGATGTGGTCCGATACATTTTTAAAACGGGGTCTTGCCGACAGATGATCGCTTTGGATGGAAATCGGTACCGCTCGATAACGGTGGGTTTGCAGGTCCAGAACGAAAATTCGGCCGCCGTTTTCGTACACAATCTTCCCATCGCCCAGAGAAGGCCAGTTGACATCGTATTCCTGGTGAAAAGTGACCTGACGGGTCTTCCCGGTGTTGAGATCGTAATAAAAGATGTTGGCGGTATGAGTACGATCGGAGACGAAGTAGATGCGATCCCGGTACCACATTGGAAAGTGATCCATCCCTTCATACCGGGTGATCCGCCGGATGGTATGTTCCTGCAGATCGTAAATCCAGATATCCTGCTGCTGCCCACCCCGGTAACGTTTCCAGGTACGGAAATCCCGGAAAATGCGATTCATAGCCAGTCGTTTTCCGTCTGGAGCGAAAGAAGCGAAACCGCCGTAGGGAAAGGGAAGCGGTTCAGGATAAACGCCGTCCACGGCGATGAGGTAAAGGCGTCCCAACCAGCTGTTGAAACTCTCCCGCATAGAGCGGAAAAGAATTTTTTTGCTGTCAGGGGTCCATCCGAATACCAGATGATCGAATCCAAACCGTTCGGGAATGTCCCGCTTGGGATAGTAGGTCAGGCGTCGGGGTTCCCCACCTCCGGCGGGAATCACATAAACATCCCGATCACCGTCGTACGCTCCACTGAAAGCGATCCATCGGCCGTCGGGGCTGAAACGGGGGAAAATTTCCAGGCCCTCGCTGTTGGTCAGTTTGCGGGCTACACTGTCGGGCAGGGTCACTTCCCACAGGTCCCCCGCATATGTAAACACAATGCGATTGTCGTGTATGGTTGGAAATCGCAACAAACGATCCTGTGCGCCTAAGGCGACCACCAAAAACAGCAGGACGGGAAGAATCCGTCGAACCGTTGCCCTCATGATGATGACCCTCCGATTTTAAACCAACCTGTCCTTATTCCCGGAAATAATGCCCTCTTGCACCACTCCAGGGTTAAACTTAACCATTTCGGGGCGAAGAGGAAAACATAAAATAGGATTCCTCACGGTCCCGTCGTCCGCTGTTGTTTATTGGGCAACGTCTCCACAGGCGATAACAATCGCGGCAATTTTCGGGAAAATGTACCATATGGTACATCGGGGTGTACCGGATGGGGTAGAGGACGAGAGGGGGAGGCGTTGGCAATGGGTAGAAAGGGTTGAAAAACCTTCGATTTCAGGGCGGGTATGGTTGTGGCACGGGCTTTGTAGAAACATGGGGTGGAATGGATAGAAGGAAGCCCTAATGAAAAGAAAACGTCGGATTCTTTTGATCGTACTGTTGGGTGTTCTGCTCGGCGGTCAGCATCTGGCGGCCCAGACGGGTTCGCGGGTCCAATCGGAGCTGAACCGACTGCGGAATCAATTGCGTCAGGCCGAGGCGTTGGTGCAATGGATTCGCAACCCGGAAATACGTCAGGAAATGCAGCAGCGATTAAAACAAGCGTTTTTGGAATATCAAAAGGCCCGCCGGTTTTACGATCAGGGGAAATGGCGCTTAGCGTTTATCCATATTCGTGCGGCCTACGATATTTTGCGCCGTTTGCAAGGTGTTTTAAAGGATCAACCTTTCCTCAAGTTCAAGTTTAAGGAGCAATTGGATCGTCGGATTCAGGAGGCCGAACGCCGCTTGCAGGGGGTGGACGATCCTCAGGCGCTGCGTATGTTGAATCGTGCAAAATTCTTTCGGCGTCGGGCCAATCTGGTTTTCCGGCAGCAACGTCCCCTGCAGGCTCTGGAATTTTTGCGCCTGGCCTTGTTTTTTGCGGATAACGCCATTCGCCTGGCCAGTAAGGGTCCGGCCGGCAAGGAAACCGATTTTCAGAGCCTTTATGCCCGGGCCGAGGAGTTGTTCCAGCGGCTCCAGCGGTTGGCGGCCCAAGAAGAATCCGAACAGGGGATGCGCTTCCTGGACAAGCTGGAACGGCAAATCCGGGATGCCCGCCAGCTGTTCGAAAACCAGAAGCCCCACCAGGCCATGGGGAAGCTCCGGGTGGCCCTGCATTCCATGTACCGCTGGATCGATCAGATGGACGATCAAGTGGATCAACAACAGCGATTGCAGGAGGAGTACCGACGGTTTCTGGGGGCCTTTCGGCGGCTGGAACAACAGCAACATTCCCGGGAGGATCGGGTAAAGACCATCCTGCTGCAGCGCCTGAGGGTTCTGGTGGCGGAAATGGAGGGCCATTTGCAGCGCCGGGAATGGCGGGCGGCCCGGGAAAAGTTGCGTACAGCCAACCGCTTGCTTTATCGGCTGGCGCAGCGGAAAGAAGAACCGCAGGATAACCGGCTCGAAGTCATTCGCCAACAACTGGAACTGACCCGGAACGCCGTTCAACAGTTAAAGGCGGATATCGCTCTCACACCGGATACCCAACCGCTGTTCCAGTTGATCGATGATTATTTTCGGAAAAGCCAGGAGCACCTGGAAAAGGGACAAATGGTGCCGGCCAGCATCTTTTTAAACCTTTCCAATCAGCTGATTACCAAATTGTACCAGTTGAACATGCTCCGGGAAGAGGAGGGCATCGATCGCCGGCAGGTTTGGGCGGAGATAGAACGGCTGGAGCAATTGCTGGCCCGCTTGCAGCGGCATCCGTCGGAACGTCCCGGACAACAAGCCGCCCGTTCTACGGCGCAACGCTTGCTTGCAGCCGCCCGCAAGGCCTACGAAAACGGGCGACTGCTTCAGGCACGGGAAATGGTCCGTTTTGCCCTGAATCTGCTGACCCGATAAACCGGGCGGGCGGCCCAAAGTCGTTTGAAGCACAGTAAAAGAAGAAATCCAATTCCGGGCCCGGAAAGGATTCTGAATCAAAACCAAACCAAGGAGGTGACGCACCATGAAACGCAATCTCTGGATTTTCGGATGGGCAATACTATTAGCCGGCTTGGTTCTTACCGGTTGCGAAAAGAACGTGGCTACTATTCTGGACGATGATGCGGAACTGGAAGAGCTGGTGTTGGACGATGAGAACGATTATTTGTTCGACTGGGGTATCGATGACGGCAGCGAGGACAACCTGTTCTCCTTGAATTTTGATGTTTCCACGATGAACGGGTTCTCCAAACCGTCGGCTCCGATTGAAAATGTGGTTCGCTTTGGACGTCTCATCAAACAGCGGTATCCCCGCACGGTCATTTATCGGCGAACCGCACGGGACAGCGCCCTGCTGTTTTTAGAGCGGGTGCTGGAGGGACGCTTTCTGATCGCTTCTCGGATTGGCAGTGACAGCAGCAATGCCGATAGTATGGTGATTTATCGTAAACCCTTGCGCCACATTGTGCGCCGCAAGGCGATCTTCACCCGGCGGATGCCGAACTCGCAAGGACGGCGAGGTTGGAAACTGGCGGCCATTTCTCTGGGACAGGGCAACAGTCCCCGGGCCACCATCCGCATCCACAAACTGCTGGTGATCAATGCCCAGGGCGATTCGCTGGTTTTTACCGATCCCCTGAAGACCATGATGCATATTCCGGATGAGATTCCCAGATTCTCCCGTGGGGAAGAGGTGATTGTTCAGGTCTTTCTGGAAAACTCTACCAGCAATCCTGTCTACCACCCGGAAACCGGGGCCTCGGAAACGGTCATTCTTCATTACCGCCGGACTCGGAACAAGCACGGCCGAAAGCTGTTCCGATTTGTGGGCACCAATGAAGAAGGCTGGAATGTGTATCAGGGGAACTGGAAAGTGCAGGAAGCTCCCCGGGTCTATCATGTGATTGTGGATGTGATTGACAACGGTACCATCTTCGACAGCGATCCGGAGACCTATCCTTACAATTCGGTGACCTGGAGTTCGCCCTATATCGTCGAGCGCTGAGCTCATTGGCCTCCTACAGGGCTGCCAGGGGGATGCCTCTGGCGGCCTTTTTATGAGAACCGTGCAGCACCCACCTCCGCGGCAACGCAGAAAGGTGGTACAACAAATTCGCCAATGGGGACGCTTTCGTAGGGGATGGACAATACGTTCCAAAAGGAAAGTCAGTTGCAGGAAGAAGGGTCAGTGAATGATTGATGGAATCCCTTTTCAGGAAAAAAAGGGTTGGAACCGGCGTTGGGTGCTGGTCGTGATGCTGGTGGTCGTTCAGGCGCTTTCCGCACAGACCGATCCGGATTCTTCCTTTATTTTCTGGGAAAATATGTTCGAGGCTGTTGCCGCGCAGGTGGAGTATTCTGTAACCGTGACGCCGGACAGCCTGGTACAATCTTTGTTACGGGAGGCACAACGCCTTGCCCGGGAGGGCGATTGGCCGGCGGCCCTGGAAATGGTGACCTTGATTCAGGAGCTGATCCGGGACGGGAGCGCCGCGGCAGCGGAAAGTGAAAACCCCTCTTCCCCGGCTGTCGATGAGCCGGTGCCGACCGATCCCCCGGAAGAGCGGCTCTCCGATACCGCCGCCCCCCTGCGCTTTCAGTGGGAAGTAGGGGTGGACTATTCCCGCCAGGAATTTGAAATGACCTATTGGAACACAGACAGTTTGGTGGTGGATGAACTACGCAATCCTTACCTGGCCGTTCAATATACCCAGCGCTTTGGAAATGAAGCCCGAGGCTTCGATCTGTTCCATCGGTTACGCTGGGATCGTCAGTTTATTGTCTACAATGTGTTTAATCAATTTCAGATTCAGCGGGGCGAGTATATTTCCAGGGTCTATCTGGATGGAGGGATGTATCGTTCCGCTACCGATTCTCTGGGGCATTTTCTGGATGGGCAGTTGGGATGGGTGTGGGGGAAGTGGTACCGCTGGCCCACTCGCTGGTACGTGGGAGGACGTAGCCGGATCAAGCGTTATCTGCAAAAAGATTCCCTTCGGGCCGATTTAACCTACGGGTATTTGCAGATGGTCGTGGAACACTACTTTTCTTTGAATGCCTCCCTCGCGCTGGAATATTTTCCCGAAATATACCGGGAGAGCCGGGGGGTGGGCCAGTTTTACCGGCAACATCGGCTTCAGGGGCGGTACGATTGGCGCCGTTCTTATCGTCAATGGATAAATGCGGTCCTGGGTTGGGTGTACCGCCGGTTTGAGAATCAATTGAATCAGGAGCAATACCGGAACACCTACCGGCAAGCGGCGGTGCAATTTCGGATGGACTGGCCCCTGTTGGGACCCATTAACGGTTTCTGGGAACTCTCCGCCGCCTGGCGCAAACACGGTCTCAGTGACGAAGTGAATCCCGACTTTCGGGAAATGGCGATAAAAGGACTGGTGAAATATTATCCTCAGCTCACCCGTTCTCTGGGTGCGGGAATGGTGTGGGGATACCGCCGCCATTCCGCCGGGCGGAGCCTTCCCCGCTCCATTCGGGAACAGGATTATTCCATGATCGGTGGAGTGGTACAGGTGAATTATTTAAACCAGCGAGATTGGTTCTTCACCCTGGAATATCAACTGCTTTACGTCATCTATCCGGAATCGCGTACCACCAGCCTGCCCACCTTTTACTCCAACCGGGTGAATCATTCCATTACGGCCCTGGGATGGATTCCCCTGTTTTCCCGCTGGCAGTTACAGGTGTCGATCAATTACGACCGGCAACGTCATCCTCAATACGAGAACAGTGACAGTCGCAATTCCGTCTTTAATGTGGGGCTGGTATATGCGTTTTGAAGGGGCGGGGAACGCCTCCGTCCGTTCCCCGGAGTAAACTGGTTGCCGGTCTCGGATGGTTCCCCGAAGGGGGAACGCTTCATTGAGGCCTTGTCCTTTAGGGGAAGATGGGGCCGCGGAGGTATCGGCGTCTGTTCACCGGGAATAGTCGGAGGTACCCGGTTTTACCCATCGCCGTTGCCGGGATGAGCTTACTGAAACAGGCGCGAATGAATGAGGCGGTTGGCGACCTGCTGAAAGGCGACGGCCGCGGGGCTTTCGGGGTTACGAATGACCACCGGTGCGCCGGCGTCACCGGCTTCGGTAACGGCGGCCTCGATGGGAATCTCCCCCAGAAAGGGGATTCCCAGGGCCCTGGCCGCTTCTGCACCGCCGCCTCGCCCAAAAATGTAATGTTTACTCCCGCACTGATCGCATTCAAAATAGCTCATGTTTTCTACGATTCCGTATACCGGGGTTTGCACCTTCTCAAACATCCGGTAGCCCCGCCGGGCATCCACCACGGCCACTTCCTGCGGGGTGGTGACCACAACGGCGCCATCCAGCGGAGTTTTTTGCACCAGGGTTAACTGAACATCCCCTGTGCCCGGGGGTAAATCGATGACCAGGATGTCCAACTCGCCCCAGTCGACGTCCCGTAAAAACTGTTGCACGGCTCTGGTAACAATAGGGCCGCGCCAGATGAGCGGGGCTTCTTTGTCGATCAGAAATCCCATGGACATCATCCGAATACCATACTTTTCGATGGGCAGCAACTTTTCTTCGGCAGACACCCGGGGCTTTTGATCGACGCCCATCATGATGTGGATGCTGGGGCCGTAGATATCACTGTCCATCAGTCCCACCCGCAGGCCGGTCTGGGCCAGGGCGATGGCCAGATTGGTACTGACGGTGGATTTTCCCACGCCCCCTTTCCCCGAAGCCACGGCCAGTACCCGGGCCACCCCCGGAATCCGGGCCCGGTCCGCCCAGGGATCCGGAACCTTCTGGCCCCCCGTGGTTAAAATGGGGATGCTCTCGACGACCATGATCTTATTTTCCGGAAAGGACCGCTTCAGTAACTGCTCCACAGCCTGCTTGATCCGGGTTTTTATCTCCCGCTCCTGAGTGGGAAAGGTTAACGTAACGGTGATCCGGGTGTTCTGAATCGTTATATCCTTTATGATTCCGTAGGACACGATATCGTGTTTCTGTCCGGGATAGGAAATTTGCCGCAATAACGCAATCACCTGCTCCTGGGTTATCTCCGTCATATCCGACCCTTTCTTGCGTTCCTTTTCATTATTGGTTTCCGTCGAGGGACAAAAGTTGCAACCTTTTTCATTTTTCAAGCTTTTTCCAGAAGACGCAGGTAATAGTCTCGAATGGAGTTCTGGATTAAGGGGACCATACGGTGTTCCAGCGATTTCTTGGCCAGGAGAATGGCGTTTTTGACAGCCTTGGCATTCGATCGACCATGGGCTTTGATGACCAGTTGTTGAAAGCCCAGAATAGGGGCGCCGCCGTATTCGGTGTAATCCACCCGTTGCTTCACCTTCTTTAACAGGGGAGAGAGCATGGCAATGCCCATTTTCGATAGGACGTTTTTTTGCCAGGCGCGTTTTCCCATTTCAAAGGCCAACTCCGCCAATCCTTCCAGGGCTTTGAGCACGATGTTGCCCACAAAGCCTTCGGTCACGATTACATCGGCTATCCCCCGCATGATGTCTTTGCCTTCGACATTGCCGATGAAATGAATTTCGGGAAGTTCCCGCAGGCGGGTATGGGTTTCCACGAGGACGTCATGCCCCTTGGTGTCTTCCTCCCCGATGTTCAGCAATCCCACCCGTGGATCGGGGATGCCCAGCACTTCCCGGGCATAGTGCATGCCCATGATGGCGAAGCTGATCAGCTGGTTGGGGGTGCAATGCAGGGTGGCCCCCACGTCCAGCATGACGGTTTTTCCGGGATCCTCGGGGGTATGTTTTACCGCCGGAAAGACGGCCGCCAGAGCAGCCCGTTCGATGCCCGGCATCCGGGGAATAAACCGGGAAGCCGCCAGGATGGTGGCACCGGTATTGCCCGCGCTGACCAGGGCCTGGCCTTTGTTCTGGGCAATCAGCTGAGCAGCGATGTTGATCGAAGCCTCCTTTTTATACTCGATGGCTTCTCGAGGAGGATCGTCCATGGTGATAAACTCGGTGGTATGAAACAGGTCGTACCGATCGGTAGACAGAGAGGCCCCCGACAGCAGAGGAAGAATTTTACTCTCGTCGCCCACCAGCAGGCAGAAAACGTCCTCGTCGGCTTCACAGGCCCGAAGAACCCCCGTGATGATTTCGTCCGGGGCGTAGTCGCCCCCCATCGCATCGATGATGATTCTATACACCCACTGTATCCTTTCCTTATTATGATTCATTAAATATACAACCGGGCGGCTGGAAATTCAAGCGGGCCCGCTGGGTGAGGGGCGAAGGCGGGTGTGGTTTGTTTGAAAAAGATCAAAGTTTTGGTATAAAATAAACAATTTCTGGCATCAACGGGGAATTTGACCTTAATTTGAACCTTCGAGACGCCAAAGGCCCCGGCGGGTTGAGGAGCCCCCGGTGGCGGACGGGCGAGTCGGGGAAGACGGGAAGGCTGAAAAATTTTGCGCCGCTCGGAGGGGCAATTTTTATTCTTTTGCAATATAATGGGTAAAATATTAAATTTTGATTCTGTTAAAAAAGAGGGCGAATGAACGTTGCGCTGAAAATGGAGTGGATTGAGGTCATGGGACGTCTACATCCATATGCATGGGGGCGGACCGCCCCTGGGTCGACTTCCACGCCTTCCCTCGCCTCGTCTCTCAGTTTGCCCTATAACAATCTGCGTCTTACAATCAATTCAGAGGAGGAACAGTGGTTATGAGTGATCAACGATACGTTTTCTTTTTCGGGGCCGGCAAGGCCGATGGTCGCGCGGAGATGAAAAATTTATTGGGTGGAAAGGGTGCCAATCTGGCGGAAATGACCAACCTGGGTATTCCTGTTCCGGCCGGATTCACCATCTCGACGGAAGTGTGTACCTATTATTATCAAAACAATTACACCTATCCCCCGGGCCTGGAAGAGCAGGTGATCCAGGCACTCCGAAAGGTGGAAAACGTGATGGGCTATCGTTTCGGGGATCCCGATAATCCCTTGTTGGTCTCGGTTCGGTCGGGGGCCCGGGTATCCATGCCCGGCATGATGGACACGGTGTTAAACCTGGGATTGAACGATGAAACCGTTCAAGGATTGATTAACAAAACCAGCAATCCCCGGTTTGGTTACGACAGCTATCGTCGATTCGTCCAGATGTACGGCGATGTGGTACTGGGATTGAAACCCGAAACCGAGGACGACATCGATCCTTTCGAGGCGATTCTGGAAGCCAAGAAGAAAGCCCGCGGGGTTGAATTCGATACCGAACTCACGGCTGAAGATTTGCAGGAACTGGTCCAGGAATTTAAACAGGCCATCCAGGAGCACACCGGCCGCCCCTTCCCCGAAGACCCCATGGAGCAGCTGTGGGGTGCGATTGGTGCCGTGTTTCGTTCCTGGGACAATGAGCGTGCCAGGGTTTATCGAAAGTTGAATCATATTCCCGATGACTGGGGCACGGCGGTGAACGTCCAGAGTATGGTGTTTGGAAATATGGGGGACGATTCCGGAACCGGGGTGGCTTTTAGTCGAGACCCGGCCACCGGAGAGAAACATTTGTACGGCGAGTTTTTGATGAATGCTCAGGGGGAAGACGTGGTCGCGGGCATTCGTACGCCTTTGAAAATCGATAAACTGGCCGAAATCATGCCCGAAGTCTACAAAGAACTGGAACGGATCGCCGATACACTGGAGCGGCATTATCGAGATATGCAGGATATGGAATTTACCATCCAGCAGGGGAAGCTGTGGATGTTGCAAACCCGGGTGGGCAAACGCACCGGGTTTGCCGCCTTTCGGATCGCTGTCGATATGGTGGAAGAGGGGTTGATTTCCCGGGAAGAAGCCCTGTTGCGGGTGGAGCCGGATCAATTGAACCAGTTGTTGCGGCCGGTTTTTGATGTGGAGGAAAAGCGCAAAGCCATAGAGGCCGGGCGCTTGTTGGCCCGGGGGCTCAACGCCGGCCCGGGGGCGGCCTCGGGAAGGGTGGTCTTTAACGCCTCGGATGCCGTGGATTGGACCAGGAAGGGGGAAAAGGTCATTCTGGTGCGCATCGAAACCTCGCCGGAGGATATCAAAGGCATGAACGCCGCCGTGGGCATCCTCACCGCTCGCGGAGGCATGACCTCCCACGCGGCGCTGGTGGCCCGGCAAATGGGCAAGGTGTGCGTGGCCGGTGCCGGCGATCTGTACATCGATTATAAAAAGCGCCGCTTTACCGTGGGGGATAAAATCATACCGGAAGGCGCCTGGATCTCCATCGATGGGAGCACGGGCGAGGTGATCGAGGGACAAATTCAAACCCGACCCAGCGAGGTCATCCAGGTATTGCTGGACAAAACCCTGCGGCCCGAGGAATCCAAAACTTATCATACTTACGAAAAAATCATGGAATGGGCCGACGCGTTTCGACGGCTGCGGGTGCGTACCAATGCCGATCAACCCGATCAGGCGGCTACAGCCATTGCTTTTGGTGCCGAGGGTATTGGACTGTGCCGAACCGAACACATGTTCTTTGGAGGAGAACGAATCGATGCGGTGCGGGAAATGATTGTGGCCCAGGACGCCGAGGGACGACGCCGGGCGTTGCAAAAACTGTTGCCCATGCAACGGGAGGATTTCATCGGCATCTTTAAAGTGATGCAGCATCGACCGGTTACCATCCGTACACTGGATCCTCCCCTGCACGAATTCTTACCTCACACCGAGGCGGAGTTGAAGGAATTGGCCCACAAACTGAATATACCGTTCGAAACCTTGAAAGCGCGGGTAGAATCGTTGCAGGAATTCAACCCCATGCTGGGACATCGCGGCTGCCGTTTGGGCATTACGTATCCCGAAATCACCGAAATGCAGGCCCAGGCGATTCTGGAAGCCGCTTGTGAAGTGAAAAAGATGGGCATTGAGGTGCAGCCCGAAATCATGATTCCCCTGGTGGCCCATGTGAACGAGTTGCGGGAGCAGGAGCGGGTGATCCGCCGGGTGGCCGAGCAAGTGTTCCAGCGATATGGCTTTGAAGTCGATTTCAAAGTGGGCACCATGATCGAAATCCCCCGCGCGGCCGTACGGGCCGATCAAATCGCCCAAGCGGCGGAATTCTTTAGCTTTGGCACCAATGATCTCACCCAGACCGCCTTCGGAATGTCCCGGGATGATTCCGGAAAATTTATCCCGTTTTATCTGGAACACGACATTCTCCCTACAGACCCGTTTCAGTCCATTGATGAGGAAGGCGTAGGAGTGTTAATGGAATGGGGTGTCCGGCGCGGACGAGAAACCCGCCCCGATCTCAAAGTGGGTATCTGCGGAGAACACGGGGGCGATCCCCCTTCGGTGGAGTTTTGCCATCGCATTCAGCTGGACTATGTGAGTTGTTCGCCGTATCGGGTGCCCATTGCCCGTCTGGCCGCCGCACAGGCCGCCTTGAAAGAAAACCCATGATTCCAACGGGCGGGGTACCGGGATCCTGACCCGGTACTCCGCCCCCTGAGATAAGGCGATCGGAAGTTCTTCGTAAGAAAAGGGGAATTAAACCAGTAGCAAGGGAGAAGAAAATGGCGAAAAAGAAAGAACGACAGTTTGTGATCAAGCAGATAGTGCAGGAGGAGCATATTGCCAATCAGGCGGAATTGTTACAGAAGTTGAGGGAAAGGGGTTACCAGACGACCCAGGCAACCTTATCCCGGGATCTCCACGAGATGGGCATCATCCGCACCCCCACGCAGGATGGGTATCGCTATGTCATCTCCGAAGAAGAGGGGAGTCAGTCCTTCGTCAAAGTGATCGGCATGGAGATTCTGGGAATTTATAATAACGAAAACGTTATTGTGATCAAAACGCTGACCGGCAGGGCGAAGGGGGTGGCCATTTTTATTGATCAGCTGAAAAATAAGCATATTCTGGGAACTGTTGCCGGGGAAAATGCGATTATCGTGGTGCCGGATACGGTGGAGAATATTCCTAAAATCAAAGAAGAACTGGAAAAGATTGCCTATCAATGAGCGACTTGAAAAAGAGGCTGGAAAAAGAGTTTTATCCCTATGTCTTGAAAGCAACCCGGTATCTCGGGAATGAATACAATGTGGTGATCAAAGACCCTCAGAGGGTACGACTGCGGATTGCCCTGTGTTTTCCGGAATTGTATGAGCTGGGAATGTCCCATGTAGGGTTCGAGATTCTGTACCATATCCTGAATCGGGAACCCGATATCTGGGCCGAGCGGGTGTATGCCCCCTGGATCGATGCGGAGGCGGTGTTACGGGAGAAGGGGATACCGTTGTTTTCTCTGGAGTCGAAAACGCCTGTAGGGCGGTTTCACGTTCTTGGATTTACGCTTCAATATGAGCTGACCTTCACCAATATTTTGAATATATTGGATTTGGCGGGGGTGCCGTTGCGGGCGCGGGATCGCCGGAATCCCTGGCCGCTGGTCATTGCAGGGGGGCCGTTAAGTGGTAATCCGGAACCCATCGCCGAATTTGTGGATGCCGTTCTGGTTGGGGACGGCGAGGAAGCCGTGTTGGAGATGAGCCGGCTGTTCATTCGGGCTTTACAGGAGGGCTGGGACAAACCGGCCGTATTGAAAGAGCTGGCGGGTGTCGGCGGAATGTACGTGCCGGCGTTGTATCGGCCGGTATACAATGCATTCGGGGAATATCAGGGATTGGAAACCGTGGAACCGGGGGCGCCGGATCGCATCGTGAAACGTATTTTACCCGATTTAAAGTTGGAGAATTATCCGGTGAAGCCCCTGGTTCCCCTCACCGAAATCACCCACGATCGGGTCTCGGTCGAAATCATGCGCGGTTGTACGGAAGGGTGTCGCTTTTGTAGTGCCGGTATGATCTATCGCCCGGTGCGTCAGCGGGCGGTATCCGATATCGTGGACCAAACCCGCCGGGCGCTGGAAAGCTCCGGATACGACGAGGTGGGGCTCCTGTCCCTGAATACCTCGGATTATGATCAGTTGCATTGGTTAATGGTTAAAGAAAAGGCGCTGGTGGCTAACCAGAATGTTAAATTCTCTTTCCCTTCGTTACGGCTGGATGCCGTGACGGTGGATATGGTCGATTTTGCAGCAATGGTAAAAAAGAGCGGTTTTACCTTTGCGCCAGAGGCAGGTAGCCAGCGACTGCGGAATGTGATTAATAAAAATATCCGCGAGGAAGATATTTTCCGCACCCTCCACATGGTGCTGGAAAATGGCTGGCAATGGGTAAAATTTTATTTTATGATCGGGCTTCCCACCGAAACGGAAACCGACGTGGATGCTATTGGGCAATTGATGCGACGCGTCCTTCAGTATGCCCGGGGGTATGGAAAAGTTACATTTCATGTGGGGATCTCACCGTTTTCTCCCAAACCCCATACCCCCTTTCAGTGGGAGCGGCAGGAACCTCCCCAGATATTGGAGAGAAAGATTCAACGATTGCGCGACCAGCTGAACAGCGATCGGATCCGTTTAACCTGGCGGGATCCTTTTGTGGTCAGCCTGGAGACGGCGTTGGCCCGAGGAGACCGGCGCATGGCCGATGTCATCGAGACGGCCTGGCGTGCCGGTGCCCGCTTCGATGGCTGGAAGGAGCAGTTCCGCTGGGAATTGTGGGAAACGGCCTTCGCCGAACACGGCATCAATTGGCAAAAGTTGCTGGATCCCGTTTCGGTTACCGTTCCTCTTCCCTGGGATCATATCGACCTGGGGGTTCAGAAATCCTTTCTTAAAAGGGAGCGGTTGCGGGCCTATTCCGGGGAGACCAGCGCCGATTGTAAGGATCACATCTGCCTGGGATGTGGGTTGCAGCGCAACATCTTTGAAAATTATGTGGCTTGTTATAAGCAGCACCAACCGGCCCGCGCCGCGATTGCGGTTTCCTTGAAGACGACCGACAATGCCCGGGAGGCGGTCCCCGACCCGGCTTCCATTCGCTATGGCCGGCGCAGCCGAAAGCGCCGGCTTCCCCAACCGCCGGTAAAGAAAAAGATCCGCATTCGCTATGCGAAAACCGGTATGGCTCGGTATCTCTCCCATCTGGACATTGTGCGCGTCTTCGACCGCGCCGCCCGGCGGGCCAACATCCCCATGGTATATACTCAGGGTTTTCATCCCCATCCCAAACTCTCCTTTGGCCCTCCTTTAGCCACCGGCATCGCTTCCATTGCGGAGTATCTGGACATGGAAGTGATGATAGGACGCGAGGCCGATATTCAGTACCAATTGAATCGGTTTCTGCCCGAAGGCATGAAAATCCTGCAATTTAAAGCCATCTATAATAAAGTACCTGCCCTGGCTGCCATCATAAACCGCTCTACGTACGAAGTGTTCCTGGAAGAGGCTTCCATTCCCCCGGACTGGGTCGAAGAGTGGCTGGCCCGCTCCCAAGTGGTGATCCAGCGCCAGGTGAAGGAAGACATGCGGGAGGTCGATATCCGACCCTACGTGACCCGGATGGAACTTTCCGGGAACAAGTTGCTCATCAGCATTGACGTCAAAGACGGACGCACCGCAAAAGTAACCGAGGTTCTGGAGTCGTTATTCGCGCCACATGGATGGGATTACCGGCGGTTTGTTGTTCAGCGGACGGGGCAGTACATCGTGGATGGCAATGCCCTCTTAACGCCATTCGATGTCATTTAACCCTTCGGTGCCCCCTCCGGATGCCCGTTGCCGTTTCCTGGTGGCCTCCGGCGATGCGCCCGGAACCGTTACGCGGCCTGGATTGAAGTGGAATGAATTTATGGAGAGGAAGGTTTGTATGAAGAAGGAAATTATCATCAATTCCACCAATGAAGATACACGAATTGCTTTACTGGAAGATGGAAGGCTGGTGGAACTGTTTGTGGAACGCCCGGACAACGAACGCATGGTGGGCGACATTTACAAGGGTAAGATCCGAAAAGTTGTGAAAGGCATGCAGGCGGCTTTTATCGACATCGGTTTTGAACAGGATGCCTTTCTGCATTTCTCGGATATGGGTTCCAATGTCAATCAGTTGTTTGCCGATATCGATGAAGAATTGCTGGAAAGCAACGGTGGGAACGATGTGGATCCGGCCGATTTATTGCGCCATGGCCAGGAAATTGTCGTTCAGATTATTAAAGAGCCCATCAGCAATAAAGGCCCTCGGGTGACAACGGAACTGACCCTTCCGGGCCGTTTCGTCGTTCTGGTTCCCAATCAACATCGTATCGGGGTGTCCCGTAAAATCGCCAGTGCCCGGGAGCGACGTCGCTTACGCCAATTGGCCCGCCGAATTTTGCCTAAAAATTTCGGGCTGATTATCCGTACCGTGGCCGAAGGCAAAAACCAGGAAGTCCTCAAACAGGATCTCCAAAAACTGCTTAAAACTTGGAATAAGATCCAAAATAAAATCAAAAACTCCCGGGCCCCTATGCTTCTATTCAAAGATCTGGGGATGGCCTCCAGTATCATCCGGGATCTGTTTACCAAAGATGTGCATCGTGTGGTGGTGGATAGTCGGAAAATGTACCGCGACATCGTCAAGTATCTTCGGGAAGTGGGTTCGGAATTGCACGAGCGGGTGGAATATTTCAAATCCAAAGAACCTATTTTTGATGTGTTTCACATTGAGGAAGAGATTCAGAAAAGTTTACAGAAAAAAGTATGGATGAAAAATGGCGGCTACATCATCATCGAACATACGGAGGCCTTGACCGTTGTGGACGTCAACAGTGGGCGGTATTTCGGGAAGAAGGATCACGAGCGCAATTCGCTGAAGATCAATCTGGAAGCTGCCCGGGAAATTGCCCGGCAACTCCGCTTGCGCGATGTGGGTGGACTGATTGTGATCGACTTCATCGATATGCTGGAAGAGTCCAACAAACACAAGGTACTCAACGAATTGCGCAAAGAGTTCGCCCGGGATCGCGCCGTGACCAGAATCGAAGGCATGAGCCGTTTTGGCCTGGTAGAAATGACCCGACAGCGGATTCGGCCCAGCCTGATCTACAACATCAACGAGCCCTGTCCCTTATGCGATGGATCGGGATTGGTGCCCACGCGAGGAACCATCTTGGCCAATATCGAACGGGCCCTGAGGCGTTACGTAGCAACGGATCTTGACCGACGCATCGTCTTGCGGGCTCATCCTAACGTGGTGGAATATCTAAACAACAAACGCCTGAGTCGCCGCCTGCGCCTGATGTGGAAATACTGGATTAAAATTGACACCGAAGAAGACCCCACCATGAGACCCTATGAATTCCGCATTCTGATTAAGAAGACCCGAGAAGATGTGACCGAGCGATTCGTGTATTGAAAAGGCCCGGTAGGTACGAAAAGGCGTTCCCCGGGGAACGCCTTTTCGATAGGCAATCCTCCGGCGCCGGATTCCTCCGCTCTCCGGTGGGAAATTAAAGCTTGTAACCGGGGTGTCCTCAAGGCGTACCCGTCAGGGAGGCGCGGCATGCAACGGGCGACGCTGAAGTATCGGAATTTTCTTCATTGTACCCAAGAGAACCTCTGGAAGCCCTGCACATGGCCCACCGTTCGATCTCCACGGCCTCGATCGTAAATCTATTCATGAGCGTGCGTAGCGCTGAAAAGGATCGCCTTGTTGTGCCGAAATATCATTCACCTTTCGGTAAATATTCGGGCGGTTTAAACCCGTTATCGATAAAATTGCGCCGGGAGCCATTTTTTAGTGGAAATGACCAGTCCCATGCCTTATTATACTGGAAGGAAGAAACCATTGCCTGGATCGGCGGGCAGGGGGAGCGTAATCATGCGTGTCGTGATTTTCGTCTGGCTGCTGGCACAGCCTTTGGTGGGATTCTCCCAGAAAACCTCCATGTGGGATACACTCAATATTCAATATCAAATTGTCTATCAGGATTACGGCCCGTTCTATAATACGATAAAGATCATGGTTCCACCTTTTCTGACCACGGCCGAACTGATGGAGCAAATCCGCCTCATGCTGTTCTTTCCCGGCACCGATCCTCCTAAACGCAAAACCTATGTCTATGTGTTTAAGGAGACCGATCCCCTCGGCACCGAATCCCGCACCGGTTGTGTGTATAAACCGGGAAAAGGTTTTTTGTGGGAGTTGCGGGATTGGTATCCGGATTCGACCTGGCTTACTGCGCCCAGTGACAGGGAAATTTGTATCTACAATTGTTACCTGGATACGCTGTTTAAATATGGTATTCCTCCGCTGGATTCCACAACCGAATTGGAACAAAAGGTTGCCCGACAATTTGGAATTACCGTATCCCGTCTGGATTCCATTTATTATAAAGTAAAATTCTGGAGGGATGCCCAGCGGACCCGGCGGCGCTTTAGCGACATTTTGGAACCGTGATGGGACTCCGGGCAAGATGAATGAGCATCGCCTCCCGTGCGGTGGAGGAGGCGGGCGAAGGTCCCTTTCCCACCACGAAATCGCTCCGCCGGTGCAGCGCCTTGTCGAAAGGGCGACGGCTCCCGAAGTGCGCTTCATCTAAGAAAGGCGAATCCGGGCCGGCCCGGCGCTCCCGGAAAAGATGACAATGGCTCCCCTACACCCTTCACGCTTATCGGGCCGCTCATCAATGCCGGTGGCAAGCGGCCGCTCCCTCCAGCCCTTTCGGCTGGGGACGCAGGAATAGGCCAGCGGGTGGAAAACGGGTTTCCTGATAAAAGGGAGGTTGTGGCCACACAACGGCGAGAGGGGCTTGTGTCGCCCATTTGGTATCCTGTTGTGACCTTCAACGCCTGCCTGCTCGTCCCGCTGTCCTCCGGTGGTCTGACCAGATTTTCCTTCATTTCAGAAAAAATTTTCCGATTTTTAAATGGTGGATTTTCTTCGTAAAATTGATTTTTAAAATTTGATGGATTGCAAAAAATCGATGTTCAGTAAGTCTTATTTTGGGCTCCCTTTGAAAAAATGAAGCAAAAATTAAACCCAAATGGAATGATTTGATGAGCGATTTAACAGATTCCTCGTATTTTGAATGTTTATTTCAGCAATCGTCGGACAAGCGCGTCAGGGCGCAGGCCAATGCCGTCGAACTGCTGCTGGAGAAATTTCCCCATTTGAAAAACGGGTCCCGGGAACTCCATCGCGATCCCCTGTATCGGGCATTGCGGGAATTACTCAGCGAGGCCACCTCAATTTTTGGCCTTTCCGATGTACAGCAGGCCGTTTACCATAACGATTCTGGAACCGCCTTCTTACCGGAACTGATCAAAAAGGCGTTGTTAACCATCCGGAGTCGTTTTGTGGTTCGGCCGGGAACCCTGGCCGATTTACAGCAATTTGTTCGCTATGCCCGGGAGCATCGGGTGCACTACTGTATTCGAGGTGCAGGGACCTGGCCTTTTGGTGGGGCCGTCCCGATGAATCAAGAGGTGATTCTTGATTTGTCTTATCTGGATTTTTATCAGCTGAAAGAAGACGAGGCGATACTCACTGTGGGGCCCGGGGTGATCTTTGCCGATATGCGTCAATTCTTGCGCCGGAAAGGGTTTGCCCTGCGCCAGGATATCACCAATCCCCATTCGGGAACCATTTGTGGCTGGGTGGCTACCGGGGGGATAGGATTGGGGGTTTATAAATATGGACCGGTGCGCGAAGCGGTGGAAGCCGTTTTGTTGCTTAAACCCGACGGCCGATGGCACATTGTCCACCGGGAAAATGAAGCGTTTGATCGCTTATTTTCCAGCGAAGGGCAGCTGGGA
Organism: bacterium; assembly: GCA_015485355.1. Classification (GTDB taxonomy): domain Bacteria; phylum Calditrichota; class Calditrichia; order RBG-13-44-9; family J042; genus JAADJD01. The sequence continues at coordinate 29,220 of WFTQ01000070.1, forward strand.
ATCATTGCCGGGGTTGCCCTGCGGGTGCAACCGTTGACCTATGTGTCCAAGCCCTTTGCCTTTTCCCTTCCCGATGCCCGGGCCGTTCGGCGGTTGGTGGAATTGATTCAAGCCTGGGGGCTGCGACCCACCTCCATCCTGTATTTCGATCGCAATTATCTGGCCACTACCTACGAGATTGAAAGGGAAAAAGTACAGGCGGAACTAAACCGAGCCCTGGAAAAAGAGGACGAATTGCTGATTCGCCGGGCACGCTCGGAACTGGATGTTGTGGAACAGCTGCGGGATTTACAACACACCGTGGTGCTGGAGTTCGATACCCGTGAGGATTACCAGGCCGCCTTGAAATATCCCCTGTTTAGTGCCACCCGGGAACGGCGTCGGTATCAGGGGCTGGTGTATGATCGCTTACCGGCCTCGGTAGCCCATAAATTGTGGGATCACCGTTACCAGCCGGTGCAAATGAAGCAAAAGGGGCCCTCCATGCTGGTCAGCGAGACCATTGTTCCTCTGAAACGTTTCCCGGAATATATGGCATTCATTCAGTCGGCTATTTCCGACTGGACGCAAAATCCCGTCAAGACCGAAGGACACGTTGTCAATGGAGAAGAGGTGTTGCTGCAAACCATTTTGCTGGCCAACACCGATACCCTTCGCCATAAGACCTACCTGGGGTTGGTGCCTTTCATGACCCAGGCGGCGATCCATTTTGGTGGGCGCCCTTATGGGATTGGAATTTGGAATTTGCCTTTCTTGAAAAGTATCGATTGCGGGGGTTCGGACCGCCGGGTGCCGGCGTTGTGGGAGCTGAAAAAACAGTGGGACCCCCTGCGGCTGGTCAATCAGGTCAAGTTTGTGAATCCCGTGGGACGACGGTTGAGCTTGCGGCTGTTTCAGAAAATCACCCCGATCTTTATGAGTTATGGCGTGCGTTTGCTTTGGCGGGGGCGGGAAAACGGACGGGGAATGTCGTTGTACTCGATTCCCCGCCTGTTCTGGAAGTTAAATAAATTGATTTTCCCACGGGTGATTCCTCCTCGATTGGAGACACCCCGGGAACCGATTTTGCAGATGGCCGTCCATTGTGCCGAGTGCGATAGTTGTGAACGGGTCTGTCCTACCAGCGACGTCTTTGGGCTGCTGGGGGTGGCGACTCCCGTGACGCGGCGTAAAACGGCCGTCCGGCTGGCCCGTGGAGAAAACATCTCCCAACTGGAAGCGCTGGGATTTCTGGTGTGTACCCGGTGCGATAATTGCACCCGTATCTGTCCCACCGATATTCCTCTCACCCGGATGTTCGATCTGGTGGAGGCCGACACCCGATTTCAATTGGCCCTGGGGGTTTCTCCGGAAGACAAGGCCGATTTCATTGAGCGTTTCTGGGATATCATGAAACAAAGCCCCCTGTACCGGAAACATACGCAGGCCCAGCAGAAGGCGGAACGTTCCCATCTGGAGCACGGGCTGAAGATGCTTTATCCCAAGGGCTTTCCTTATGGAAAGTTGTTTATCGATCCGGAAACCTGCATTCGTTGTGGCATGTGCGCCCACGAGAATGCCTGTACCTATGGGGCTCGTATCGGCCGGCCCCGGGAAATCCCCCTCTTGCTGGACGAAAATTGTTCCCTGTGCAATGCCTGTATCAATTTCTGTCCCCAGAACAAGGCCATTCAGGCCGAACGGGAGTATATGGATGAACTGATCGAACATGCCGTGGATCTGGAGGAAAAGCGGTATTGGGAGAATCGGAAAAAATTTCTGCGGGACACGACCGTGATTCAGCGGTCGCCGGAGTTGACCGATATGGCCGACATTTACCTTACCGAAGACATTTTAATGGAAATCGACAAGGAGGCTTCCACCGGGCAGATACCGGTTTCGGGAATGGGCCAGGGCGATCGTCACATGGGCATAGGCTTCGATGCGGAACGCTTCAGCCATTTTCACATTGTGGGCCCGGCGCAGAATCGTCTTCACGAAGGAGACCCCGACGAGGAACTTTCGGTTACCCTGGGACGCCGTTATCGTTATTGTCGCTTCGACGAGCAGGGCCGTTTGCACAATCCGGAATTCCCCACCCTGAAGTTGAAGAGTCCCATTCTATACAATGCCGTACCCCTGGAGAGCAATGGCCGGGTGGAATTGGCCTTTATCCGGGTGGCGGAACAACAGGGAACCCTGGTGGTCATCAAATTCCATCGATTTCTGGAATATTACGATTTCTGGAAGGAGGAGGGACAATACGAACAATTGCCACCGGTCATCGTCCCCCGATTCGATCAGGAGCTCATCGATCACCTCCAGGTGCATCCGCATGTGACCCGCGAGGTTCTGACCGATCTATGGGGCATGCCCATGTTTGAGGTGTTGTATCACGATCAAATGGATCAGACGATCGAATTCATTCGCAATTCGGTGGCGGCGACCAACGGAAGATCGCCCCTGATTTGTGGGTATCTGGAAGTATCGGAATACGACATTGTCGGTGGCATGGAAATTTTGCCCCACCTGCAGCAGAAGCTGGAGGACTTTTTGCGTTTGGGTGTGGATGTGATTCACATTCACGGGTTGCGCAACAAAGATCATTATTTTGTGACTTCCCAGGCCGTGCGGGCCGTTCATCATTACTTGTTGGTCAGTGGTCGGCGGCATCTGGTATCCCTGATCGCCTCGGGGGGAATCCGCTTGGCCTCGGACAGTCAAAAAACGATCCAGCGGGGGGCCGCCGCCACCCTGATTGATTTTGCCGCCCTGCTGGCATTGGACCCTTACGCTTATCGGGCCATTCTGGAGCGCAAAACCACCACGGAAAAATTGATGAACCTGGATATTGATTGGGCGGTGCAGCGGCTGAACAATCAGATGGAATCGCGAAAAGTCCAGATACTGGAAGTGCTGGGTGCGGCCGGGTTTAAAGATTTGAAAAAAACCGTGGGCGAAGAGGGCCGACTGATTGATTTCTATGAACTGGAAGAACGCATCCAGAAGCAGATTTTCGAGGACGAGAATCGATTGGCGCTTTATGAAAAACTGAATCGGCAGCTCATGGCATCGGAACCGTTGCCGGAGGAGGCCTCGCCACGGTTTTCGGAGCTGAAGCGCCGGGTGGTGCCCTTGCGTCCCCCGCACGACTTTTATCACCTGGAGGAGGTGAACCAGTCGGTGTATCGCCGGGATCATGTCTGGCCGGGCGAGGTGATCGAAACCCTGGGACGCATGGCCGCCGGAGACCCGCAAATGATGTATTTGCGCCGGGTGAAAGGCACCGGCCTTTTGGGGGACGGTTTCGACGTGATGAAAATCCTTTACCAGAGAGATCCCGATCATATCCCCGAGGAAGAACTCGATCACATCCGCACCGCCGTGTTGCTGGACAAAGATTTAATTTTGCGGGCCCCCTGGATGTTTGGCGGGAAATCCGTGGGATCCATCGGACTGGATAGCTGGCGCGCTCACGTGGTGGCCGCCCGGGAGCTGGGCATCCAATACGATACCGGCGAAGGAGGATATCCCACCTGCTTCTTTTTGAACCGAAAAGGGGAACCCATCTTCTTTACCGAACCGGATATTCAGGCCATGAAGCCGCATTTCCAGCACGATCGTCAATACACTGTTCGGGAGATCATAGAAATTTTACAGCAACAGGGTATCACCCCCGAAAGTCATCCAAGGATATACCAGACCCTGCGCCGATATCCAGAGCTTCAGCCCTTTTTGTTTTATGTGGTGGTCGATCAGGCGGACGAACCTTTTGTTTCCACGGAGTTGAAAACCGGTTTGTTTGGGGTCACCAAAGAGACGATCAAGAAGGCCCGCCGGGTGGTCATTGCTTACAGCCAGGGGGCTAAAATGGGCATTGGAGGCCATATTTTGGCCCAGAAGGTGAACCGACTGGTGGCCTATTTGCGTGGGGTGGAAGGGCTGGAATATCTGGACACGGAAAAAATCCAACAATTGATCCAGAAACTGGAAAAGATTGAACAAGAAGCCCATCATCCCCTGAAGGCAGTATCCCGGCAGGCTTTTCCCTATTTGCAGCGCACCTTTGACGAAAACGAAATTTTCCCGGAGTTAAAACAGTGGCTCTGGCGAATCCAACAGCGGGCCTATGAGTTGCATTCCCGGAGTCAATTGGACCCCATCGAATTTGAACACATTTTGCGTTTGACCGAGGAAGTGATTGGGCTTTCTTATACCAGTATTATTTCACCCTTCCCGTTTCACAATTGCTATTCCATCGAAGACGTCAAGGCGTTTATCGATGTGGTTCGCATGATCAATCCCCGGGCGGTTGTGAGTGTAAAGGTTTCTCCCTCGGTGGATATTGAGTTTATCGCCGCCGGACTGGGACGCATCGCCAAAGATAATACCGAAGAGATATTGAACCAAAAGGCTCGGGAGGTGCAGGCGAATACGCTGGAACTTTCCCGAATGCTTTCCGACTATGCCCGCACCTACGGAATGAGGATTGAATTGTGGCTGGATGGTCCCCGGGGGGGAACCGGTGCCTCTCCCAACATTATCAAAGGGCAAATGGGGATGCACATCGAGTATGCCATACCGTTGATCCATGATCGTCTGGTTCAGGATGGATTGCGAAATTATGTGAAGTTTTTTGTCAGCGGCGGGATTCGGACCTATGAAGATGTTATCAAGGCGATTGCCCTGGGGGCGGATGGGGTGATCTGGGGGACGGCGCCCATGGTGGCTATCGGATGTGACCGAAACCGGAATTGCCACGATGGGTGTTCCCGGGGGATTGCCACCAGCAATTTGGTTATGCAGAATTTGCGGGATGTGGAGATCAACTCCCGCCAGATCATCAATGCCTTTCTCATCATGCAGATGCAGGTCATCCGGGCGCTGGCGGGGTTAGGATTGAAAGACATTCGGGAATTGCGCGGTCGCTTCGATAAAATTCAATGGCTGGGGTTGAAAGAGCGGGTCGATTTTCGCATCCGGCAGTATCGCGATTATCTGAAACAGCGTTCCCTGCAGAAAGCGCCTATCCATCCCACCGGACAGTCCAACTGCGGAGTGGCGGCGGTAATCGGTACCCACAATGTCCCCAGCGATGTGCTGGATCACACCCTGGCCGCCATGAAGAATCGGGGCATGGATGGCGTGGGGGTGGGAAAGACCCTGTGCTTTCCCGAATTTCCGGATCATTATGCCTATCGCATCATGGTAAAAGGCAAGTTGCAACTGGAGGTGGAAGAAAACCTCCGGCAACAATCGGGCCCCATGGAGGAACGGGAATTCCGATATCGAGCCCGGCAGGAGTTGCTGAAGTATCGCTTCAAATTGGCGGAAAGCATCAAGAAGGTGTTTCTGGAACCGTATTTTGATTTCGCCGGAGACACACGCATCGACAAGGTGCGGGAGCGGTATAAATGCGATGAGCAGGGCCGGGAACGCGATTATCGGGAGTTCGGCAACGAGAACACCGATCCCGGGGATGTCTTTCGGTTTTTTGTACGGGTAAAGCCCCGGGTCTTGCAGGAGTTTATCGAGCAGGACATTCTGTTATCCCCGCGATTTGCTTACATCCGGGAATATTTCCCCGAGGTGAAGGCCCACAATTACCGCCATCAGGAAAAGTTTCTGCGTAAGGCGGAAGATCTGTTTGTCTTTAACCATTCGGTTATGCTGACGCAAATTTTGTACGTCTGGGATGTGGCCCCCGACAGCTGGAATCAGTTTATTAAAAACCACAAGGCATTCAAAGAATATCTGCCGGTGCTGACTCAGGCCGACCCTTTATCCGATGGGTTTATTGAAATTTACGGGGAAACCTTTTTGTATTTGTTGCGCGATTTTATCCGCACCTATCCCTGGCACTGGCATAAGGAGCAATACATTCCCCGAATCCGGCGCATAGCCGCGGTCATGTCCTGTGGAAAGAATTTTGCCGTGTGGAAGACGGCGGGCCGACAAATTCCCTGGGAGACCCCGCCTTCCCCTAACAATATTATCCATGTGCGGTTGGCCACGGGATCCATCGTGGAACAGATGAACGCCCATCCGTTTGCCAAATTGCACACCGCCTTGACGCACAATGGAGAAACGACCAATTACGAAACCCTCAAACAACGTGTGGAGCAGTTTGGTCTTCCCCCCCTGGCGACCACCGATACCGAAGTGGCCTCTTTAAAATTTCATTTGTTGGCCGAAGAGCTGGAGTACCCCGATTGGGCTTTGTTCGAGAGTTTTTCCCCGACCACGGGGGATGATCTGGCGCTGATGCCCCCGGAAATTCGGCGCCAACTGGAAGAGGTTCAACGGGTGGAATTTACCAGTTCGCCGGACGGTCCCTACCAATATCTTTGTCTGCGGCATCTACCGCACCGGCGGGTGACCGAACGAGTGGATTTGAAAGACCCGGCCGATTTACGACCCAGCACCACGGCCCTCTGGGTGGACAAAACCCGCGGCAAAAAACGCGCCTTTAGCATCATCGCCTCCGAAGAACAAGCCATCCAACAAATGTTGGAACTGCTGGATCAGGAAGGGTTGATCGATGGCGCTGCTCCCGATCGGGTGATGGTCAGCCAGGGAATGATCAGCCGCTACCATTTCGATGAAAGCGGCCGGATCACCAGCGTGGAGTGGATCGATCGTTACGGCCGGCCGATGCCTTTCGAAGAATTCGGCCGACATTATAGCTTTCGCAGAAATGCCCTTCGAACTCCGCGCAATGCCCCTTCGTTACAGCCGGCGGTAGACGACTTCCTGGTCCAGGCCGCACAAGGGGAGTGGCGTTCCTTTGCTGCGTGGATGGAAGAGCAGTTGCGGGAATGGGATTTTAATACCTATCGCTGGATATTCACCCAAATAGTTGGGAGAGCCGCCGTGAAACACGCCCCGGCCGTTAACCGGTTGTTTACCTTCTTTATCGATTACTTGCGCCGAATGGACACCGGCGACAAGGCGAAGAGTTCCTTGCTGGATATTACCCGCAAAATGTTCTACGAATGGCTGGATAACCTGGGGCAGAAAAAAGACCCGCAATGGGTGTGGGTGGGTCATAAAAGCGGAGCGATCCCTTCGGTACGGGAACCGGAACACCGTATCCTGTTAGTGGATGCCCGGGGATTCTTACCGGAAGGCACCGATCCCGATCACTGTTTGGCGGCGTTTTTAAGCCGGGCTTATGACCGGGGATGGCGGCGGTTTATCCTCTACCGGGTGAACGGGCAGCGTCTGATTTCCACCGCAGTGATGGGCCGTACCGATACGGATGACGTGGTGATGGATGTGTATGGAGTGCCCGGGGAATATTTTGGCGCGTTCATGCAGGGGGGAACCATTCGGCTGCACGGCAATGCCCAGAATTTTTGTGCCATGACCATGCACCACGGAAACCTGTACGTGTTTGGAAACGCCGGAAAGGTTTGCGGATACGCCTCCAAAGGCGGCAGGGTGTTCATCCTGGGGGACATTGTGGATCGGGCCTGGACGAATTCGGTCAACGATCCCCGGTGTCAGGAATTGCAGGTGCACGTTCTGGGGAGCGCCAGTAAATACTGTGGCGAATCTCTGATGGGGGGGCGGTTTTTCTTTGGTGGAATGTACTTCGATAGTCGGGGACGGTTGCGGATTCAAGAGCGACCTTACCGGGGTACCAAATTGCTGGGCGGGGCCTCCCGGGGGAAAATGCTCTTTTTCGACCCTTACGACCGGTTGCATCCCCGCCAGTATACCCATGGGAAACTCGAAGCGATCGATCGCCGGGAATGGCCCCGGTGGCAACAAATGGTGCTGGATACTTTGCGGCTGGCCGGGGTGGCAGTAGAAGAGCACCAGGGAGTTTATCGTTTCGTTGCCGATGATCGGGTATTCGAAATTACGCCGATGCAGTTCAAATTGATCGTTCCCCAGGGTGGGCTCAAAGGGTATGAATCCCATTGATCCGGACCCAAGCAATTCAGCGGTTTCCGAACCGACGGACGGTCGGGAATCCGTGGAAAAAGGTGTTGGGAGAACACAGTCGCCGACCCTCCGATGATCGCTGCCGGCCCCGGGACTGTCCTCCGGAACGTCTCGGAGAACCCCTGCTCCGATGGATGACGCCGATGCAGGATTAAAAATCCCGGTGTGGTTGTTCTTGCAACATGCAGGGGGTGTCAATCCGGCAAATTTTGCCCCCAAGGAGGGGTGCATTGCAGATTTTTACGTTGTTTTTTAATGGCATAGAATTTGTAGTGTTGCTTGGTCCCACAGCCCTAATGTCTCCTCAAAACCGCCTCTGGATGCGATGTCCGGAGGCGGTCCTTTTATGTTTGCATCGAATTGTCGGGAAATGGGGGCGGCTGTGATGACACCGGCTTTACCCGGAGAATCCCCCCGGTCATCCCTATCGGCCGTCCAGGGTGTTCGGTTGTTCCCGGGTCGAAGCGTTTAAAGGCGAATTCCGTAGGGGGTGAGAACGCCCATCCAGGAGTTTTTCCACCTGTACGATCATCGCTTCGTCGGGGAAGGCGGCGCAGCAGGGAATGCCTCCCCGGTAAGCGTGAGGAAAAGGGGGAAATGCCCAGGCCCGAATGCCTTTGATGTGATACAGCGTGATACCGGTAAATCGGAGCATCAACGGGGATGGAGGCGGGTAAGCTTCGTTGATCATTATCATGCCGCTGCGCAAATGGCCCAGGTATTCCATCAAAGCCGTGTTGGACGCCACGTTGACGATCAGCACGGGTGAGGCGCAAGGGATCTCGGGCCAGGGTTCGGCCTTTTCTATGGGAAGGACGATTCTGCCGTTGGTTTGTAGGGCTTTGACCAATCGGCGACCGATAAAGCCCCGGCCGCCCAGCACCAGAATGGGCGTTTTCGAAGATAAATTGGCTTTCTGGGTGACCTGATCGATGGCTTGCAACACCGCCAGTACGGTAAGCTCGGCTTCCGGGGCCTGACGAATCAGGCGCCGGGCGAATAGTACTCCGGGCAGAATCCCGGCGAAGGTCTTTTGCCGGGCCTTCACCCGCCGACGGATGGCCTCCATCCGTTTCACGATTTCGTGAAGATGAACCAGATTCTCCGGATTCCGAAAATCGGCCGGTGTGGCCGAGATGGCGAACATGAGTCCCCACCGTCGATTCTGCCGAAAGATACCCGCCAGAAACGGACGCCACTTGACCCGGGCCAATCGGGAAGGATACACAAAGGCCAGGGCGTATTCCAGGGTCTCCGGATACATTAAAAAAACACTCTGGATTTTCGGCCGGCCTATCGTGCTCTGCAACCATCCCAGCAGAGAATACACCCCGTTGTGATCGAACAATCCGTCCAAAAGCAAAACCAGCAGACGCCGCAAATGCAATCGGATGATGGTCAGCACAGGATGAACCTCCTTTCCTCGGGTTGGTAACGTGTTCCTATGAATTTCAACCCATCGTCTTTTCGGTCGGCTGTTAGAAGCCCCGACCATGGCGAGGAATCAAAAAGCCTGCCAGAGACTCTAACCACTTGATTATCAATGGAGTATCTCCCTATCCCTCTCACCGCCCCCGATCCCCACTGTCAAACATGCTTGACAGTGGGCATTCCCCGCTTCCGGGAATCCGGATACCGGTCTGCCCGGAAAGTGTTTTGCATTTCCCTTTTTCGGCGGATTTCATTAATTTTCCGTGAGTGGGGAAATGAAAAAATGAGGCATATTCCATGAAACGGGTCACCCCTCGCGAAGCGTTTGATCGTTTTAAGCCCGAAAGCTGTGTGTTTGTCATTTCCGTGGAGCCCAATGGACGGCCCAGTGGAATGATCGCCGGATGGAACATGAAATGCTCTTACGAGCCCCCTCTGTTTGCCGTCGCTCTTTCACGTTCCGGTTACACCCATCGGTTGATCCGCCAGAGCAAAGAATTTGTGGTGGCGGTGCCCAATAAGGGATTGCAGTCGGCAGTGGAATGTTTTGGGGCCACCCATGGAAACGAAGTGGACAAATTCAAAGAAACTGCGCTGGCCACCCTGCCTGCAAAACATATTCGTTCTCCATTGATTCGGGATGCCACCCTCAATTTTGAATGCACGCTGGAACGGGAGGTGGAAGCGGGCGATCATTGGTTGTTTATTGGGCGAATCCTGGCGGCCTATTGGAATGAGGGCAAAAAGGTATTGCTTAACATGAAAAAGGTGGACGGAAAGCGGGTGTTCGAGGAGTTTTAGCTCCCGGGTATCCGGGGCTGAAGTCTTTCTAAAGCGGAACAATGGATGGGTCGTTCACCCAACTCCGCCTGCTTGTAGCATCGATCGGCGGGGTTCCTTTGTCCCAATCCGGGTCCGCCGTTGAGGGCGGTTGCAGGTGAAAAGCAATCGGTGGCTGTGCGGGGGGCGGTTACCTTTGCCTTTCTTCTGGGTCGGGTGGAAGCGGCGGCCATCTCATTATAAAAATTATTTGCAAAGATATTACAGTTTCCGTAAATTTACCCGCTTTAATTAGATTTGGATTATTGTGGAAAAACGGGCAGAGTGGCGCTGATGCTTGAGGACTTAACGGCGAAGCTGGAAACGGCCTTAAAGAAGATCCGGGGCCAGGGGAAGCTGACCGAAAAAAACATTGCCGATTCTTTGAAGGAAATCCGACGGGCTCTGCTGGAAGCCGATGTGAACTATCGGGTGGTTAAGCAATTCATCGAGGCGGTTCGGCGGAAGGCGGTTGGGGCCGAAGTGCTTGGAAGCGTCACCCCGGGACAGCAGATCGTTAAAATCGTGCACGACGAGCTGGTCCGTTTGATGGGTGAATCTCACGCCGGAATCAAGCTGGCCGGGATTCCTCCCACGATTATCATGCTGGCCGGATTACAGGGTTCCGGAAAGACGACTGTTGCGGGAAAATTGGCCCGCTATTTACGCAAGAAGGGGCGTCGTCCCATGTTGGTAGCCGCCGATGTCTATCGTCCCGCCGCCAAAGAACAGTTGAAAATTATTGGGCGGAATCTGGGAATCCCGGTGTATGCCACCGATTCCCCGGATGCGGTGGGCATTTGCAAAGAATCGATTATGGCCTGCCGGAAACAGGGTTGCGACGTGCTGATCCTGGATACGGCCGGTCGTTTGCACGTGGATGAGGAGATGATGCGGGAGCTGGAGCAGATAAAAAAGGAGATCAAACCCCACGAAATATTGTTTGTGGCCGATAGCATGACCGGTCAGGATGCGGTGAATGCCGCCAGGCAGTTTCTGGATCGCCTGGACTTTAGCGGCGTTGTGCTCACCAAGCTGGATGGCGATGCTCGTGGCGGAGCCGCTTTGAGTATCCGCTCGGTAACCGGTCGGCCCATCAAGTTCATCGGAACGGGGGAAAAGCTGGATGCCATTGAAGATTTTCATCCCGATCGCATGGCTTCGCGCATCCTGGGAATGGGCGATGTGGTTACCCTGGTGGAAAGGGCTCAGGAAGCCCTGGATCTGGAAAAGGCCAAAAAGTTGGAACACAAACTACGCCGGGATGAATTCACCCTGGAAGATTTTTATGACCAATTGCAACAGATTAAGAAGATGGGCCCTCTGGACCAGTTATTGGGAATGATCCCCGGGCTGGGTAAACAGTTTCGGCAGGTTCAGGTGGATGAAAAGGCCCTGGTTCGGATAGAGGCCATTATTAACTCCATGACCCCGGAGGAGCGGCGCAATCCCCGAATGATCAATGGGAGTCGGCGGCGGCGGATCGCCCGGGGCAGCGGCACCCGGGTGCAGGATGTCAATCAATTGTTGAAACAGTTCGAAGAGATGCGCAAAATGATTCGTCGGATGAAGAAGATGAAATTCAAAGGGGCCATGAATCCGGGAGGTTTTCCTTTTTCGTGAAAATTCCCTTAAAAAAGATTGAACCTTTGGGTGGAAAAACTTATTTTTGATACAGGTGTGCATAAAAACCTTAACACAGTGAATAGAAACGAACAAAAGGATGGAGGTTTGGATTGGCTGTTAAACTAAGACTGCGTCGGATGGGTCGCAAAAAGCGCCCTTTTTACCGAATTGTGGCGGCGGATGCCCGAGCCCCCCGCGATGGCCGATTTATTGAAGAGATAGGCTATTACAACCCGATGACCCATCCGCACGTCATTGAGGTCAAAGAAGATCGGGCGTTGTACTGGTTGCAACAGGGCGCTGTTCCTACGGATACGGTCAAAAGCTTGCTGCGGCGGAAAGGTATTATCTTGAAGTTCGATTTGATGCGCCGTGGACTTCCCCCGGAAAAAATTGAAGAGGAGCTCAAGAAATGGGAAGTCTTGCAAATAGAACGCCAAAAACGTCTGCAAGCCAAGAAGGCGCAGGAGAAAACGACTGACGCCGATCAGCAGGAACCCGAAACGGCAACGGCATCCGAAACCGAACCGGAAGCGGCTCCCGAAGCGGCCGAGGCGGAAACCAGGGACACATCCACCGAAGTCAAGGACCCGAACAAAGAAGGGTGAGGCAAAACATCTCCTAAATAATTCACAACTTCAAATAGGTTAAAGGAGGTATGGTCGATGAAAGAATTCGTGGAGTTCATTGCTAAGCATCTTGTGGATAAGCCGGAAGAGGTTCAGGTGACCGAAGTTGAAGGAGAGCGGGTAACCGTGTATGAATTACGTGTGGGTGATGGTGATCTGGGTAAAGTGATTGGTAAACGCGGCCAAACCGCTAAAGCCATTCGTACTCTCTTGAGTGCGGCGGCTGCCAAAATGGGCAAGCGAGCCGTTTTGGAAATTCTCGAATAAAAATGTTGATCAATGGATGCCTGCAAGATTCGGGAGATGGGGGATTCCCGAATCTTGTTTTTTAATGTGTTGGCCATGTATATAGCAATCGGGCGGGTTTTGCAAACCCATGGTGTACAAGGGTATGTGAAAGCGACAGCCTATTCGGGAATACCGGAACGGTTTTTACGTTTAAAAACCGTTTACGTGGAAACCGACGAGGGGTATCGTGGATTGGTGGTGGAAGGGGTTCAATTGCGTGGATCCACGATCCTGTTGAAATTAAAGGGGATAACCACACGGGAGTCGGCCCAACCGTTAATCCAAAAGGAATTGTTTGTGCCCGAAAGCGAAAAGATTGATTTACCGGAAAATACCTATTTTATTCACGATCTGATTGGGTTGCGGGTCTTTGACATGGCGGGGCGGTATCTGGGAACTGTGGAAGAGGTGTGGACCCAGGGAGCCCACGATGTGTATGTGGTGCGGCAGGGTGGCCGGGAAATCCTCATCCCGGCTGTCTCTCGGTTTGTGAAACGAGTTGACCTGAAGGACCAAAAAATTCTGGTGGAACTGATTGAAGGCATGATCGAAGAGGAAGAAGATGCGGATTGATGTGATCACGGCGTTCCCGCGGATCCTGCAAGCACCGCTGAACGAGAGTATCTTAAAACAAGCCCGGCGGCGCATTGAGCTGGAGGTGCGATTGTGGGATTTACGGGATTTCACCCGGGACAAACACCGGACCATAGATGACCTCCCCTACGGCGGCGGTCCGGGGATGATCCTGAAGCCGGAGCCTTTCTTTGAGGCCCTGGAATATATTTTCCGCCAAACCCGGGATCGCCGCAAGTGCCGGGTGATCTTTCCAACCCCTCAGGGAAGGCGATTCGATCAAGCGGTGGCCCGGGAGTTGGCTAAAGAAAATCACCTGATCTTTTTGTGTGGGCATTATAAAGCCGTGGATCAGCGGGTGATCGATGCCTGGGTAACGGATGAAATTTCTATTGGCGATTTTATCCTGACCGGCGGCGAAGTTCCCACCCTGGCCGTCATCGACGCTGTGGTGCGATTAATTCCGGGAGTCATCGGCGATCAGGCCTCCGCCGAAACGGATTCTTTTCAGGATTTTCTGCTGGATTGCCCCTATTATACCCGTCCGGAAGTGTACCGGGGAATGAGAGTACCGGAGGTTTTACTGTCCGGTCATCATCAAAACATTGACCGGTGGCGCCGCCAACAACGCCTGGAACGAACTCGCACCCGACGACCGGATTTGTATGAAAAATACCGGCGGCTTCGGCAACGGAACAATGAAAGCCCGTAAGCCGGTTTGAAAGACAAAAAAAGAAAATCATCAAAGCTGGAGGCGAGCATGGATGTCTTAAATGCAGTGACCGCAGAACAGCTCCGAACCGATTTGCCCGATTTCAAGGCCGGCGATACCATTGCCGTTCACTTTAAAATTCGGGAAGGAGACAAAGAACGTGTGCAGATTTTTCAGGGCGTTTGTATTCAAAAACGCGGTGCTGGTATCAATGCCACCTTTACGGTGCGGAAAATTTCCAACGGGGTCGGTGTAGAACGGATTTTCCCTCTGCACTCTCCCCGCATCGAAAAGATCGAGGTGTTGAAAGTCGGCCGGGTGCGCCGGGCCAAGTTGTATTACCTGCGCAATCGTCAGGGCAAGGCCGCCCGCATTAAGGAGAAGCGATCGTCATAAGGCACGGGCCGCTCTACGGAGCGGCTTTTTTATTTGAAATGATTCGCCTATCCGGCGCTTCACTCCGGAAACCCGTCACGAAAACGAAAATATCTGAACATGGCCCATCGGTTTTACTTTTATTGCCCCAAATGCGGGAAGGAAGAATCGCTGCAAAGGCCGTCCTGTCGGTCGTGCGGCGTTCCGGTACGCTACGATCGCAATGGTATCCGGATCGGTTCGATGTATTTCTCGACCAGAGCATATTATCAGCTGCTGGAAGAACGGCTTCCTGTGGCTTCACCCGAGCTGATGGAAACAGACATGCCTCCCCCAAATCCTTCGGCCTCCGCCCTGTTGCGCCAAAGTGGACCGGTAACGGTGTACCGCGGGGAGGAACCCTATAAGGTTGAGGGCTATCGGGGGTGGTTCCGGCGATGGCTTTTCCGGTATCGGCGCTGGGATCGGGGACACCTCTTTCTCTATGACAATGCCCTGCACTTTCGAGGCCCTCGATCCACCGAAGTCTGGTCCGCGGAACAAATCACCTGTGTGACCACCGATGGCCATTACCTGGAATTGAAAATCAGGCACCAGCCCACCTACCATTTTCATTTTCACCGGGAAAGCCCTTTGAAGTATCAATTGATCTTGCAGAAGTGGTTGCGCCGATGGTATCGGTCCCGGGGAGAAACGGTGCTGGAGTTTCAGCCGCGCATCCTTACTCGCCCTCCCCGGCAACCCCGCGTTCGTGGGTTTACGGGTTCCAGGACGGAGACGGTTCCCCGATGGGAACGTCTGCTGAAGGGGATTGCCCAGAAGATCTTGAAAGCCTGGTTGCGCTTGTGGATTCGGGTGACGGTTTGTGGCGACCTCGAGGCACTGCGCTCCGGAAAAGGCTTTGTCATTGCCAACCATCAGAGCATTATGGATCCGTTCATTATCGGGGCGTTTCTGGATTATCGGATCGCCTTTCTCACCAAGAGCACCTCTTTCGGGAGCCGGCTTTCCCGCACATTTTTAAGCTGGGCCATGGGGATTCCCACCACCCGTTTTCAGCGGGACCCGCTGGTTATCCGTCATATCGATCGGTTTCTGAAACGGGGGGTTCGGGTGGGCATTTTCCCGGAGGGCGAGCGCTGTTGGGACGGCGGGTTACAGCCTTTTAAATGGAGTGTGGTCAAATTGCTTATGAGTTTCCGACAGCCGATTTATCCAATCCTATTGGTGGGGGCGTACCGCTTCTGGCCCCGGTGGGCTTCCTTGCCGGCCCCTGCGCGGATCATTTTGCAAGTGGAGGCCCCGTTTTGTCTGTTGCCCAACCAGCCTATCGTCCGGCAACGGCAATTTCTGGAAGAATATTTTCGGGAACGTATTCAGACCCTGGAAGAGGGATGGCGGAATCCGCCGCCCCAGTCAATGGATTTGGGGAGAGCGGCGCCCGGTGGGCTCCGGTAGGGTGCAGAGGGGCGGCGACGATCGTGCAACGGGGTACATGCTCCCGATGTTTTGGAAAACACCGGGAGCGGACAACAGATTGCGGATGGCCCTGGAAGGGTATCAGTCCACTTTCGGCCCGGCCGCTTTGACGGCATCCGAAGCGGCGGGGAAACGTTTGAAATTTTCGTGAAACCGTTGGGCCAATTCCCGTGCTTTTCGGTCGTAAGCGGCCTTGTCTTTCCAGGTGTGGCGGGGATTTAAGATTTCCCCCGGGACGCCCGGACAGGCGGTCGGCACCAGCACCCCGAAGATGGGATCGGGACGAAAATCGGCACGATCGAGATCGCCGTTTAAGGCGGCCTTCACCATGGCCCGGGTATAACGAATATCGATCCGTTGACCCACGCCGTAGGCTCCCCCCGACCATCCGGTGTTGACCAACCAGACATTCACCTTATGGTGACGCATCTTTTCTCCCAGCATTTCCGCGTATTGGGTCGCCGGGAGGGGCAGAAAGGGCGCGGCAAAACACTCGCTGAATGTCGCCACCGGTTCATCGATGCCCGTTTCCGTGCCCGCCAATTTGGAAGTATAGCCGGAGATAAAGTGGTACATGGCCATTTCCGGGGTCAATTTGGCAATGGGGGGCAATACCCCAAAAGCGTCGGCGGTTAAAAACAGCACGTTTCGGGGATGGCCTCCGATTGCCGGTAACTGGATGTTGTCGATGTGTTCCAGGGGATAGGTGGCCCGGGTGTTTTCGGTGATTGCGTCGGAATCGTAATCGATCATGCGGGTTTCAGGATCATACACCACATTTTCGGTAATGGAGCCAAACCGGATGGCATGGTAAATCTGAGGTTCCTTTTCGGGCGAAAGCCGGATCGTCTTGGCATAGCAACCGCCTTCGAAGTTGAAAATCCCCTTCTCGCTCCAACCGTGTTCGTCGTCCCCGATCAATTTGCGCTCCGGGTCGGCGGAGAGACTGGTTTTACCGGTACCGGAGAGCCCAAAAAACAGGGCGACGTCCCCTGCGGCGCCCACGTTGGCCGAACAATGCATGGGGAACACCTGCTTAAACGGCAACAGAAAGTTCATGACCGAAAAGATCGATTTTTTGATCTCTCCGCCGTACATGGTTCCGCCGATCAAAATCAGTTTACGGGAAAAGTGGATCACCACAAACACATGGGAACGCGTACCGTCCCGTTCGGAATCGGCATGGAGCAGAGGCGCGTGCAGGACGGTAAATTCGGGCCGATGGTGCTTCACTTCTGCAGCACCGGCCGGACGAACAAACATGGTGCGGGCAAACAACGCTCCCCAGGCCAATTCCGAAACCACACGAATGGGCAGGCGATACTCCGGATCCTGACCGGCAAACAAATCCTGCACAAACAGATCCTTCCCCTGAAAATAAGACTGAATCTTGCCCAGTAAGCGGTCGAATTGGGCCTCGGGCATAGGTTGGTTGACTTTTCCCCAGGCAATGTGATCACGGGTTGAGGGCTCCTCCACAATATAGCGATCGCGCGGTGAGCGACCCGTGCGATCGCCCGTCTTCACAATCAACGACCCGTTGTGCGCCATAACACCCTCTTGCCGTTTAATGGCTTCCTCTACCAGCCGGGGAGAAGACCAGTTTACATACAGGCCTTTCCAGTTCGAAAGACCCAGATGGTTAAGTTGTTGGGTAAGTAAATCCATGTCACCTCCATCGCGCATTTTAGTTCCACCAGCGTCATTTCAAATACCAGCGTTTTTCTTCAAATATAATTAACATTTTGATTTATTGACAGCTTCGAGAAAAAATCCTGTAAATACCGGCCCCGGGAACGGGTAAAAATTCAATTTTTGTTGAATTTTTCTATGAAACCTGAAAATCCGGGCCTTCGCCCGCCCATGCATTTGAAAATCCAGTTTCCTTTTGTGCCGCCGTTGTGTATATTTTCTCCCCGGAAAAAACAAAAGATGTCTACAATTTCATGATCATCAATCTGATTCTGGAAACGTACTTGATTGCCTGTCGACAATGGTATGGGTTTAGTTAACCGCCCGCCTGTTGACGCCGGAATGCATACCCGCAGGATTCCTCGCTTCGGCATCGGCTCGATTCAAGCAAGATGAAAATTGAAAGGAGGACATGATATGGAAAAAAAACGGGTCATCATAATGGGTGCGGCAGGGCGAGATTTTCACAATTTTAATGTGTATTATCGAGACAACGACGACTATCGGGTGGTGGCTTTTACCGCGACCCAGATTCCCAATATCGAGGGACGAAAATACCCTTCGAAGTTGGCCGGGAAGTTGTATCCCCACGGCATCGATATTTATCCGGAATCGCAATTGCCGGAGCTCATAGAGAAATTTGATGTGCAGGAAGTGGTATTCGCCTATTCGGACGTTCCTTACGATTATGTGATGGAACGATCGGCGATTGTCAATGCGGCCGGTGCCGATTTTAAGGTCATGGGTCCCCGGCACACCATGTTGCGTTCTTCGAAACCGGTGGTGGCCGTTTGTGCGGTTCGTACCGGGTGCGGAAAGAGCCAGACCACCCGCAAGGTGGTGGGAATGCTCCGGGAAGCGGGCAAACAAGTCGCCGTGGTGCGGCACCCCATGCCGTACGGGGACCTGGTCGCCCAGCGCGTACAGCGGTTTGCCTCCCTGGAAGACCTGGACAAACATCAATGTACCATCGAGGAACGGGAAGAATATGAACCGCACATTGTGCGCGGGCATGTGGTTTATGCAGGGGTGGATTATCAGGCCATTTTGCGGGAGGCCGAAAAGGAAGCCGATGTCATCGTCTGGGATGGAGGAAATAACGACCTCCCCTTTTTTAAACCGGATCTACACATCACCGTGGTGGATCCCCATCGGCCCGGGGACGAACGCTTTTATTATCCTGGTGAAGCCAATTTGCGCATGGCGCATGTGGTGGTCATCAACAAGATTGATACCGCCGATTCTGAAAGTATCAACCTGGTGCGCGAATCGATCTACGAAGTCAATCCCCGGGCGACGATCATCGAGGCCGCATCCCCGATCTTTGTGCAGGATTATCATCTGATTCAGGGGAAAAGGGTGTTAGCGGTGGAAGATGGCCCCACACTCACCCATGGAGAGATGACCTATGGGGCAGCCGTCGTAGCTGCAGAAAAGTATGGCGCTGCAGAACTGGTGGACCCCCGGCCCTTTACCGTGGGCACAATTACCGAGACGTTTGAACAATATCCCGACATTGGGACCCTGTTGCCGGCCATGGGCTATGGCGAACAGCAAATCCGCGATCTGGAGGAGACCATTAATCGTACCGACTGTGATCTGGTTGTGGTAGGTACGCCTATTGACCTGCGCCGACTGGTGAAACTGAACAAGCCCGCGGTTCGGGTAACCTATGAACTGCAGGAGATTGGCACCCCGCAATTGCGCGATATACTGGCCGATTTCTTGAAATAGCGTTGGACCCGATAAACCAGTGATGGCGTCGCCGGGCCGATCCCGTGGCGGCGCCATGTTGATTTTGCCCGAATAAACCGGAAAGGAGAGCCCGCTTGCGTTCGGATACCGGCCCCCAGATCGGCCCCAAGACCATTGTCGTGGCCTTGGGGGGAAACGCCATTACCCAACAGTTTGAAGAAGGCAATATTCACGAACAGTTCGCCAATACCCGCCGGAGCCTGGAGGGCGTGGCCGAACTGATCCGAATGGGCCATCGGGTATTGATTACCCACGGGAACGGTCCTCAGGTGGGAAATTATTTGATCCGGGTGGAAGAGTCGCGCCACCTGGTTCCCCCGCTGCCCCTGGGCATTATTGTGGCCGATACCGAAGGTGGGATGGGATATATGATCGAACAGTGTTTGCAAAACATTCTGCACGATCACGGTATTCAAAAACAGGTGGTTTGCCTGATAACCCAAATGTTGGTGGACAAACACGATCCTTCTATCAAGAATCCCACAAAGTATGTGGGGCCGTTTTTTACAAAGGAGCAGGTGCCCGAGTTGGTGGAAAAGCGCGGCTGGATCATGAAGGAAGACCCGGGGCGGGGATGGCGCCGGGTGGTGCCTTCCCCCACACCCAAATCGGTAATCGAAAGGGAAGTGATCCGGCGGTTGGTGGAACAGGACGTGGTGGTCATCGCCGCCGGGGGCGGGGGCATTCCGGTCTACATCGAAGAAAATGGGTGGTTGGAGGGACTGGATGCGGTGATCGACAAGGATCTGGCGTCGGCTGTGCTGGGCAACGACATCGGAGCCCAAGAATTGATGATTTTAACCGGTGTAGACCGCGTGGCGCTTCATTTCGGAACCCCCAAACAGCGATTTCTGGATCGCCTGTCGGTCAAGGAGGCCGAAGCCTACCTGAACGAGGGGCATTTCCCTCCCGGTAGTATGGGCCCCAAAATTCAGGCGGCCGTCAATTTTCTGAAACAGGGTGGAGAAAAGGTCCTCATTACCTCGATTGAGAAATCCGTTGATGCCGTATACGGCAAAGCCGGCACCGTTATTGTACCGGATGACTGATTCCCCGGTAAGGCACAAATTGGATCGCCGGTGGATATTTTTCGCGGAAAGCATTAACTTTCGCCCGTCGATTGCAATTGACGGGCAAACCCCATTCCCCGCCGAGTCCGGTAGCGGACACCGGGTTGACAGGGGAAAGAAAGATAGAGGTCAAGTGGTTGCGTTTCAAAAATCATAGGAGATTCGCATGAACATTCATGAACATCAGGCCAAAGAAATTTTGCGGCAGTATGGGGTGGCGGTTCCCCGGGGAGGGGTGGCCTTTTCTCCGGAAGAAGCCGAAGCGGTGGCCCTGTCTCTGGGTGGAGAGGTGTTCGTGGTAAAGGCGCAAATTCATGCCGGTGGACGGGGAAAGGCCGGCGGTGTGAAGGTGGCCAAAACCCCCCGGGAGGTGAAGGCGATCGCCGGCCGGATGCTGGGCAGTAAGCTGGTTACCCACCAGACCGGTCCCGAAGGAAAGATCGTTCAACGCGTATTGGTTGAGGAAGGCATCGATATAGCGCGGGAGTTATACGTGGGTATTGTGCTGGATCGTTCCCTGTCCCGTTTGGTGGTGATGGCCTCTACCGAGGGCGGCGTGGAGATCGAGAAAGTCGCCGAAGAAGATCCCGAGGCCATCTTCAAGGAATATGTGGACCCCGACATCGGATTACAAGCCTTCCAAGCCCGCCGCTTAGCCTTTAAACTGGGCCTGGAGGGCAACCCGATGAAAAACGCCGTTCGATTTATCCTGGCCTTATATCGGGCCTACGTGGAAAGCGATGCTTCCCTGGCGGAAATCAACCCTCTGGTGGTGACCGCCGCCGGCGAAGTGTTGGCCCTGGATGCCAAGATGAATTTCGATGATAATGCCCTGTATCGACACCCGGAAATAGCCGCCATGCGAGACCCCAACGAGGAAGAACCGTTGGAAGTCGAGGCCTCGAAGTACAACCTGAATTACATTAAGTTGGATGGTAATGTGGGCTGCATGGTGAATGGTGCCGGGCTGGCCATGGCCACCATGGACATCATCAAACTGGCCGGGGGGATGCCGGCCAACTTTCTGGACGTTGGGGGCGGTGCCAGTGTGGAAACGGTGCGCAACGGCTTTCGAATCTTATTGTCGGATCCGAACGTCAAGGCGGTGCTGGTCAACATCTTTGGGGGTATCGTCCGTTGCGATCGGGTTGCCAAGGGCATTATCGAGGCGGCCCAATCGGTCGACATTCGAGTCCCCATGGTGATTCGTCTGGCCGGCACCAATGCCCGGGAAGCCGCCCAATTGTTGCAAAATTCCGGCATGAATTTCCAGGTGGCGGCGTCTCTCAAAGAGGCGGCCGAAAAAGTGGTCCGCATGATCCAGTAACGGGACAAAACCAGAGAGGAGCAATCATGAGCATCATCGTCGATAAAAACACCCGCGTGGTGGTGCAGGGTATTACCGGAAAAGAAGGTTCCTTCCATGCCCGGCAAATGAGGGAATATGGGACCCGGGTGGTGGCCGGGGTTACCCCGGGCAAAGGAGGACAAAAGTTCGACGACTCTGTACCTGTGTTTAATACCGTGGAAGAAGCCGTAAAAGAAACCGGCGCCAATGTGTCTGTGGTGTTTGTCCCCCCCGCCTTTGCACCGGATGCCATTTACGAAGCCGCCGATGCCGGCATCGAAACGGTGGTGTGTATTACCGAAGGAATCCCCGCCCTGGATATGGTCAAGGTTTACCATTACCTGCAGAAAACCCGGACCCGTTTGATCGGTCCCAATTGCCCGGGGGTCATCTCTCCAGGCAAGTGTAAGGTGGGCATCATGCCCGGTTTTATCCATCAGGAAGGCAGTGTCGGCGTAATCAGTCGTAGTGGTACTCTGACCTACGAGGCGGTGGATCAGATCACCAAAATGGGGTTGGGACAATCGACCTGCATCGGCATTGGGGGAGACCCGGTGATTGGTACCCGCTTTATCGACGCCCTGAAGCTGTTTCAGGAGGATGAGGAGACGGAGGCCGTGGTGTTGATCGGCGAAATTGGAGGAACGGCGGAGGAAGAAGCCGCCGCCTGGATAAAGGCCCATTTTAGCAAGCCGGTAGTGGCGTTTATTGCGGGGCAAACGGCTCCGCCCGGGAAACGCATGGGCCATGCCGGCGCCATTATCAGCGGAGGGAAGGGAACCGCGGCGGAGAAAATGAACGCCCTTAAGGAGGCGGGTATTGCGGTGGTGGAAAGTCCCGCGGTCATCGGTCGAACCGTGGCCCAGATACTGGGAAAATAAGGCCTGAATCGGCTTGAAGAAGCGGAAACGCCTGCGGCAATCCCATCGGGCAAAAGGGACCCACCCTATCCTCGCCGCGAACCCGGCATTCGATCATAACAACACCATCCGGTTTTGGGAAGGGGTCCGGGGGGCATCGGGAACCTGCGGAGAAGTAGAACGGGAATAAACAAACAGGAGGTTGAACGTGGCAGAACGTACGTTGACGTTAATCAAACCCGAGTGTGTGGCGGAAAAACATATTGGGGAAGTAATTGCCCGAATTGAAAAGGCCGGTTTTCAGGTGAAGGCTATCAAGATGCTGCGCCTGTCCAAAAGAGAAGCGGAAAAATTTTATGAAGTGCACAAAGAGCGCCCCTTTTACGGCGAATTGACGGAGTATATGAGCAGTGGTCCCATTGTGGCCCTGGTGCTGGAAAAAGAAAATTGTGTTGCCGATTTTCGCGACTTTATTGGGGCCACCAATCCCAAAGATGCCGCACAGGGAACCATCCGCCGAGAATTCGGGAAAAATATTCAGATGAACTGTGTGCATGCATCGGATTCGCCGGAGAACGCCGTGCGGGAAATTTATTTTTATTTTTCGGATCGCGAGATTATGGACTGATATAACATCAATAGACGTATCGGAATATGATCCGCCCTGCCGACCCCGTTCGTCTGCAGGGCGTTGGGGTGACGATGCAGAGCCGTCGATATCATAGAGGTTTGGGGCTGGGTGCGCTGGTGGTGCTGCTGTGCTGGTTTACCGGGTGTAACCAACGCATTACCAATGCCGAAGCTCCCCTACCTCCCGGGGATCAGGATAGCTCTCGCATTCCCGCCTTTGGCAGCGATCGGACTTTCGAAGTGGCTACCTGGAACTTACAGAACTTTCCCAAAAACGGCGAGAAAACCTTGGATCGATTGGTGAAGATCATCCAGGCACTGGATATCGATCTGTATGCGGTGCAGGAAATTCAGGACACCGTGGCTTTTCGGCGGTTGCTGGATCGATTGGCCGACTATTCCGGAGTATATTCCGCCGATACCTATTCCGATGGGTACCAGAAGACGGGGGTCATTTATAAAAAGGAGTTGGTGACTCTATCCGGAAAAAAGCAGCTGTTTTGGAACGATTCATTTCGCTTTCCTCGCCCCCCCTTGCAAGTATACCTGGAGGCGGATTTCGGCGCTGAAGAGTTGGATTTCTATTTAATCGTGCTTCATCTGAAGGCCTACGGGGGCGCGGAAAACGAAGACCGGCGTCGCGGGGCCGTGCAGAAGTTGAAATCCTATGTGGAAAATCAAATCGCCGCCGGTGCCGATCCCGATTTTATTCTGGCCGGAGACTGGAACGATCAGCTGACCGATGATGAGGTCCACAATGTATTCCTACCCTTGCTGAACGATCCGGAACACTTCATCTTTCTTACCCTTCCCTTGGCGCGGAAAGGGGAAGTATCCTACTATGTGGGGTCCTATCGGAGTTTGATCGATCACATCCTGATCACCCGCAGTATTCAGCAGGCCTATCCCGGTATCGAAACGGAAGTCATCAAACTGGACGAGCGATTGAGTTATTTTTATCAGGATGTTTCCGACCATCGTCCGGTTGCTGCCCGCATCCCCGTTCTGAATTAGACGGGCCTGCTTTTCCCCGTGCGGGCTGAAGATGGGCCGGCCGGCACCGGCACCCTATGGAGGGCCCGCCACCGCATTCCCCATGGAAGGGCATGCCGCCATGTTCCCTTTTCGATCACCGGCATGGAAAAGGCGCGAAATACTTGATCGAAACCGATGGTAAAAAATAAGGAAACGGCTTGGGTGACGAAGAAGCGCTCCGTAAGGCGTTTTCCCTGGGAAATGCAGAGGCGTCAGGCGGAGGCGGTCTCGTCTTCCAGCGCTTGAATGGGGAAGACGAGGAAATGGTTTTCTCGAATGTACTTGTAAAACAACTCTATGACGGTTAATTTTTATCAAAGGGATATTGGGGCAAACAGGATCGTTGGACAAATTGGATGAAACAATAAGGAGGGTAGTCATGGCCGAAAATCGGGGTATGGATTTTCTGAAAGGGTTTCTTATCGGTGGTGCCGTGGGGGCCATTGTGGCGTTGTTGTATGCTCCCAAAAGCGGGCGGGAGACCCGGGAGGAGTTGAGTCAAAAGGCGGAGGAATTTTACGAGCAGGCCAAGAAAGATTACGACAAAGCGCTGGAGGCGGCGAAAAAGTCTTACGAAAAGGCCCTCGCCCGTTTAAAGGAACTGGAAGAGGAGGCCAAGAAGAAGGCCGAGGAAATGGAGCACCTGGTAGAAGAGATGGTGGAGAAAGGCAAAGGAGAAGTTGAAGAAGGTAAATCGCGTTTGAAGAAAGCCATCGAAGCCGGCAAGAGTGCTTTCCTGGAAGAAAAAGAGAAGAAAGCGAAAAAGGAAGCGAAAAAGAAGGCCTGAATCCACGGCGGTCAATTAATCAAAGGGAGAAGAGCTCATGATCTGGGAAATTAGTTTACTGATCATCAGCATCGGCTTTGTGATACTGATTGCCTTTCTGGTGCCCACGGTGGTTCAGCTCCGGCGGACGGCCAAGCGGGTAGAGGTGATATCGGATTCGCTGAATCACCATCTACCCGCTATTTTAACCAATATTGATGAGATTACCACAAACCTTACCAGCATTTTGACCTCAGCACGCCGCCAGGTATTGATACTGGAAGAAGCGGCCCAGGATATTAAAGGCATGGTGGAAGATATTGTCCATTTGGAGAAGGATTTCAAGCGTCGGATCGAAGATCCGTTTGTGGAAACGCTAACCACACTTGCGGCCATCGCCCGGGCTGTGCGGGCCTTTCTGGGGGCCTTCAAAGAAAAATCGTGATCTTAGAACCCCATTTTACGGGAGACAATGAATTTTCTTGAATTATCTGGGATCCATGCCTAACTTTGATCAATGGATAGTGAAATTCTTTAAAATCAAAAGTGGAATGGTGGCATCGGTAGTCCAATGGCAGATGTTGGTTTGAACAGCAACCTGGAAGTCGATCAACGCAAGTTTCATGTTCAAACGTCGACGAATATCGAAGGTGGTTTTATCAAGAGCGAAGTATTTGAGCAGGGTCGCTTTCTGTATTCGGAATTACAGTATTATGAGCGCCGAAGACATCAGGACGAGAAGGGATTGGAGTACCGCATTCGTCGATTGGCGGACCGCTTTCATCGATCCATTGTCGAAGAAATCGAGGCGTTGTTTCACATTTCGGAGCGCATCAATCGGGAGGATGACGCGCAGGCACACGAAAAAATCGGTCGGATATTTCTGTTTATGCACGTGTATGATAAGGCCGAATTCCATTTTTCACGAGCCATGGAGCTGGATCCCCTGCGCCACAGCAGCGGTGTGTATTTGGGGCGCACCTATTATCGCCAGCGAAAATATCAACAGGCCCATACCGTATTGTCCAACCTTTTGAAGTACAATATCCAGTATCCGGATTTTTACAATCTGTTTGGTCTCATATGCTTGGCGCGCAAACAGTACATTCAGGCCCTCCAATATTTAAAGCAGGCCCTTCATTACAACCCCGAATATGTAGAGGCTCACGTGAATGTGATGCGGGTGCTGCTACGACGGATTCAATTTCTGCGAGCCGAGAACCGTTCCGGTGAAAAAACGAAAGTGGTCGCTTTCCTCAAACTTACCCTGCAAAAGGTTCATGATATTGGCGATGAAACCGCCAGGAAGTTTGTTCAGCAGCTGTTTCAGCAGATACAGAAGGGCGCGTTTAGCAAAGCGGTGGCTTTTGCCGATGAATTTTTTGAGAAGCATTTCGAAAAGCAGTTCCCCCCGGAATTGATCGGTCATCAATTTTATTTATTTCTGAAATATTATAGTGACGACGTCACATTCAGTCTGCTGGAGCGGTTTGAGGAACGGTTGCGGCAGGTCATCGAAGCGAGAGCGAATTATCCGGACTTGTGGTATTACCTGGGGTTAATCCACCTGATGCAGTGCCGGTACTACTTTTTACAGGGTAAGGATTATTTTCGAGAGGCCACCCGGATCAATCCAAACTTTGAAAAGGCGGTCAAAAATTGTCGCATTATCGAAAACGACAGCCGGGAGTTTCTGGCGTTAATAAAGGCCATTGTATAGCCATGCTGAGGAGCGCCGGCGACGAAGCCTCCCCGGAACGGCGGGGAAGATGCTTTGCTGTGCTCCGAGTGACGGGGAATCAGGGTGTCGGGGAAATGCAAATCGGTTAAATTCCCTGTGATAATCATCACGCTTATCGGCCGAAAGTGCAGATATTTTGAAACTCTACGAAAAAGGGCGTGCGAACACATAGATAAAGGAATAATCGATGCATTTTTGCTCACGGATTGTGAGGATAGTGGGGTTGTGTGCAGCCGTTTGGTGGGGCGGATGGGCCCAGGAAGTGACACCCCGGAAAATGGATCTGGACATACCCGTGTCGGATTTGCCGCCCACATCCCGGTTCCTATTTGTTGGGGATACCAGCGGGACGGCCTTTGCGGTGGGAGAAGTGCTGGTTGATGGTGAAGCCCTCTGGGTAAAACAATCTTCCTCGGCCCCTAATCGGGTTCAGGTGGTGCATTGGCATTTCGATTCCACGGCGGGAGTGTTGCGTATCGCCTGGAATCCGGCCACGCTGACCAATCGAAATCGGGTGTCCATCCGCTTGCTCCCCATCCACCGCCGGAAAGGAGGAGACCGGTTACAAGTCTGGGCCGGAGACGCCCCCGTATTTGATCCTGCGGCATTGGAGGAAATAACGTCCAAAGTGATGCTTAGAAAATAGTCCGGATATGAAGATGAAAGTTACCAGGCCGTTTTGCTATACAATCGTTCTGGGATGGATACTTTTTTTCTGGTCGGGGGTGCTGGCCGATAAGGGAGGACCTTCCGCGGAAGGGTTCGCGTGGGCCGATTCTCAACATGTCGCCTTCGAATGGATTCGGCTGACTTCCGATGCCGCCAATCTGGCTACCCCGCCCGATAACGACACGGTTTACACCTACACCCTGCCCTTTGTGTTCTATTTTTATTCTCGGCCGTTTAACCAGATTTACATTAGCTCCAACGGTTATATCACTTTTCACAACTACGGGGTAAACAGTTTTCCCGCCAACGATAATCTGGCCCAGGGAACCTCTCCGGATTCCATTCTGGCGGTCTTCTGGGATGATTTACAATTTCTGAACACCAGCGACGGCGGAGTATTTGTGGATGTCCAGGGAAGCGCCCCCTACCGGAAGGTCGTCATCGAATTTCGCGATGTGGTGCGTCGGGCCAATCTGGCCGATGGTCCCTTCGAATTCGAAGTCATTTTATACGAGACCACCAACATTATTAAGTTTCAGTATTTGCGGATGGGCGATGCCTTGACGCCGGAAGAAAAAGGCGCCAGTGCCACGGTCGGCCTCAAATTTACAGGCACTTCCTTCTTTGACAATCTGCTATATTCCTACAATCAAGCGGTGCTATCCGATAGTCTGGCCATCGTGTTTTATCCGGCGGGAAATCTGAGTGTGAGCTCTGCGCTGTCCCCCACCACCATGGAACCGGCGATTAACAATCAAACGTTTACCCTTACATTTACTGGATTGACCTCCACGGCCTCCCGGCTGAACCTGATGGGTAAGGCCGATGTGGTCCGGATTAGCAACCCCATTAATACCACGGTAACCGATCCAATCTACGTCACCGAAATTGTGGTGGACGGACAAAGTTATTACTTAAAGAAGTCCACTTCTCCGCCCTCTGACATGGGATTCGCCACCTGGTATTACAACAATACCGTGGACAGCCTCTACATTTTATTGGCGCCTTTTGCCATTCGGGATTCCATTAAAGTGGTGTTTGTGGAGGATGTGCCCACGACGGCGGGCAATTATACGTTTAACACCCATGTATATGCCGACCTGGAAAAATCCCGAGCGGCGACTGCATCCAATAGTTTTACCGTTCAGACGACTCAGGTCGCCCGGTATGAATTCACCCCTGCGACGGACCAAACGATCCAGGCCGGCCAGAACTTGCAGTACGTTTTGACCGCCCTCGACCCTTTCGGGAATCCCGTACCCAATAACGACAGTGTCAATTTAACGGCAGTGGGCAGTAACACCGCTTTTTTTAATCGAACCAATCCCATTCCCTTTAACGGGCAGGATACGATCCATTTTACCGTGTCCGATACCGTGGTGGGCGACTTCACCGTGCGGGCGGAAAAGTCCACTGACGCCAATATTGATGGGGAGAGCGGGCTGATTACGGTGAACCCGGCCGCCCCCGGTCGATTGGTGATCTTGTCCAGCCAGTCGGCGATTACCGTGGGTACCAGTCGATTGCTCCAGGTCGCCCTGGAAGATGCGTACGGCAACCGGCATCGAGATAGTTTACTGGTGTTTCAACGATTGACCGGGAATGGTACGTTTGCCAACGGCCTGGATTCCGCTCATGTGAAAACCAATGCGGCGGGGATTGCAGAGGTCACTTACACGGCCAGTACCACCACACAGCATGGGAACGATAGCATCCGGGTTTCCTGGCGGGGCACCGTTGTGGATACCATTATCATGCCCCTTCGGCCGGGTGCCGTCAGTTATTACTCCTTTGCACCGGCTACCAGTCAGGTCACCACAGCCGGCTCCTCCCTGAACTTCACCATCACGGCGCGGGATGTGTACGGGAATGCGGTGGATAATTCCGATCAGATTACCCTGTCGGCTGTTGGGGGGACGGGAGTGACCTTCTCTCCGGGGACCACTCTCTCGTTTGCGGGGGGATCGTCGGTCAACATCAGCGTTACGGATACCGTGGCCGAATCCTTTACGGTGCGGGCCGAAAAGGTCACCGATGCCAATATCAACGGCGAGAGCGGTCAGATCACCGTGAATCCTGCCACACCGGATCATTTTCGGATTCTTTCCAGCCAGACAGCCATCACCGTTGGAGAATCCCGCTTGCTTCAGGTGGCCCTGGAAGATCGGTATGGAAACCGGGTTAAAGATAGTCTGGTGGTATTCCAACGCATTGTGGGGAGTGGAACATTCGACAATGCGTTAGACAGTGCTCATGTAAAGACCAATTCCAGCGGCATTGCCCAGGCCGATTATACGGCCAGCACCAGCACTCGATATGGCAGCGACAGGATTCAGGTCTCCTGGCAGACCACGGTATTCGATACCATCGTGTTGCCACTGCAGCCGGATGCCGTCAGCTATTATGAATTTGTGCCTGCCACCTCGCAAACGACTCGCGCCGGTGTGACTCTGAATTTTCAGATTATTGCCCGCGATATCTACGATAATGCTGTATCCAATTCCGATCAGATTACCTTGAGTACCATTAACGGTACCGGGGTTACCTTTTCCCCCGGGACGACGATTGCTTTTGCCGCCGACACCGTGGTGACGATTTCGGTGACGGATACGGTGACCGAAACGTATTATGTAAAGGCCGAGAAGTCCACCGATGCCAATGTGAATGGACAGAGCGGGGCCGTTACGGTCCATCCTGCGAATGCTGCTGTGCTGGAGGAATTGCAGGGCTCCGGGAACACCACGGTGGGCAGTGAGGTGCTCCTTCGGGTACGCCTGAAGGATCAGTATCAGAATACCCTGAGCGACTCCACGGTCAAATTCCGTCGGATTCGCGGGAGCGGCACGTTTGTCAACACCGGGGTGGATACCATCGATGTCTTGACCGACGCCAATGGGATAGCCGAAACTTATTATACGGCGTCCCAGAGCACTGCGTTGACGACGGACTCTATTCTGGTTTACTATGGAACGGCGGACAGCCTCTACATGGTGTTGACCCTGCAACCGGCCGATATTTCCTATTACACCATCGAGCCTTCCGGAGGGGTGTATGTATACGACGCCGGGGAAACGATTACGCTGAACGTGACCGCTTACGATGTGTATGACAATGTGGTGACCACTTCCAGTCGTCAGGTGACCCTCTCTTCCAACGGTACCGGGGTGGTCTTTACATCGGCCAATCCTCAAAACCTGGTGAATGGGACGGCAACGTTTACGGCCGTCGATACCGTCAAGGAAAGCGGGGTTACCTTTACCGTTAGCGATGGCACCGGCAAATCCGCCACTTCGAACACGTTTACCATCAATCCGGCGGCGTTGGCGGAATTGAAAATCCGTACGGCGGCGAATAATGGGGGACGGGCGGTTTCCTTACGGGATACCATTATCACCGCCGACCAAAGTTTGACCTATTACGCCGCGGGATATGACCGCTACGGCAACTACATCGCCGATATCGATTCCGCCCACTGGTTTTCCAGTGGTAGCCTTCAACCGGTGATCAATCTGACGGCCCGGAAGCTGACCTTTGATCCCACCACCAGTGGGGTCACCGGGAAAATTCATCTGGAGATCGCCGGTAATGCCACGGTTTCGGGAGATTCCACCGGGGTGGTTACGGTCAACGACGGTGCCCTGGCTTACCTGTATATACAAACAGTGCCCGATAGCGGGGGGGCTCAACTGGGGGATTCCACCATCGCGGCGGGATCGACCCTGACGGTCTACGCCGTGGGATACGACAGCGATTTGAATTACCTGGGTTTGATAAACAGCAACTGGACGATCAATCCTTCGGCCATTGGCAAATGGGCCAATGGTCAGGCCGGCTTTACTGGAACCTCCGGTACGATGACCGCCGATAGCGCCGGAAATGGAACCATCCAAGCCGTGAGTGTGGACAATTCCAGTATCAGCGACGAGTCCGGTATCATCACCGTGCAGGCCGGTGCCGCCGACCATATCGTTATTCGAACTCAGGCCAACGGAGGGGGCCAGCGCTACGATCAGTTGAATGTAACCATCACCACGGATACAACGCTGTACTTGTATGCCGCCCACTATGATATTCGGGGAAATTTTATAGGCGACCTGCCGGTTACCTGGGCCATTTCCAGCACAGTGAACCGCGTACCCTCCGGGAGCCGCAGTTATATTCAGTTCGATCCTCAAGTAGCACCGGATAATTTCATTATTTACACCACTTCTGCCACTTTAACCAACGACTCTACCAATACCATTACCCTGAATGTTGGAGCATTGGACTATATTGTCATTCAGGATGCTTCGGGAAGCGGAGGGACGGAAATCGATACTGTCACAATGACGGCGGGTACCCCGTTAAACCTGTATGCCAGCGGTTACGATGCCAAGGATAACTTTGTTAGCGATCAATCCTCTAACTGGACGCACATCCCCGATACCATCGGGGTGTTTCAAACGCCGAATCCCACGGCCACCAATGTATTCGAGGCCAGGAAATCGGGCAATACCGTGATCGAAGCGGTGACGGTCAGTGGAGGATTGCTGGATCGAACCTCCACCATTACCGTTCGACCGGCCGATCCGGCGGTATTGACGAAAATTGCGTCTACCGATAGTCAAGTGGCTTCCCCGGGGACGGTGGTGCCGCGGGACTTAAAGGTGCGGGTGCTGGATGCGTATAACAACCCGGTACCCAATATCCCGGTGACCTGGAATCCCGTGGGCGGAGGAACGGTAAATCCTACGGTATCCACCACCAATTATCAGGGATACGCCACTACGACCTGGACGCTGCATGCTACCACCGATACCGATTCGGTAAAAGCGTATCTGGCTGCTTATCTGACCAATCCCGACACCGTTACTTTTTACGGATTTCCTTCCAGTACCAAAGCCGATACCATGATTTATGCTTCGGTGACCTCGGATACCGGAGCGGTGAACAGTGTGGTCGGACCGTTTCGGGTGCGGGTGCTGGATAGTTTGAATAACCCGGTTAATGGTACCAAGGTGAGCTTTGCCATCACCAGTGAACCCGACGGGGCGGTCAATCAGTCCCTTTCGGCGGATTCGGCCTTTACAGATGCCAGCGGATATGCCCAAACTTCCTTAACATTGGGAAGTAAGTTGGGTACCTATCGGGTATCGGCCTTTGCTTCTACGACTCCGGCGCGTCTGGACTTTACCGGGGTGGCTGATCAGCCCGACGCCCCCAATGCGATCCGGGTGATGGCCGGAGATGCTCAAACCGATACCGTGGGACAGGCGCTACCCACCCGGGTTCAGGTCAAACTGGTGGACGCCTATGAGAATCCCGTTTCCGGAGAAACGATTGTATTTGAACCCTTAAACGGGGGCAGCGTTTCGCCTACCTCCGCGGTGACCGATGCTGATGGTCTGGCCGGCACCATCTGGACCCTGGGAACCACCCGGGGAACCTATTTCCTGCGAGCCCGAAACACTGCCGGGACGATTGTTTCCGATACCTTAACCGCTACCGCCGTTTCCGATGCCCCCCGGCGGATTCAACTGGTGAGCATTCGCAATATTGCAAAAGATTCGGTAACCACGCTGCCCACGTTTGCCACGCCTTTTTCGGTCAAAGTGTTGGATCAGTATGGCAACATTGTTGGGAATACCGGCATCCAGTTCCGGGTGGCTTCCGGGGGCAATGCATTGTTGACGGAATCTTCCGCCACGGCCGACACCAACGGAGTGGTGAAAAATTCCGTCAAGATCGACGATTCCGCCAATTTGACCCTTGTGCAGGCCTTTATTGCCGGGGTGGATACCCTGCCGGTGCATTTTTACCGATTGCAATACACCGCCGCTTCGCTGACCCCGGACATCGCCCGGCTGGGAACCACCGAATCGTTTCAGATTCAGGTCACCAATCCCGGACCTCATCCGGTCCGTTTAGACACCAATGCCAGTTATTTAACCTTTAGCGATGGAACGTTAACGGTAACCACTTACCTGAATAAGACCGACAGCATTCCCGCAAACATCACCGGATGGACCCTGCCATTGGACCCGGTGAACATCCCCGTACAACTGACCACGGGCCGTTACACCCCCGAGATTGTGTTGAGGGGGCGCGGTGTAGACGATGATTTTCGGGGATCGCTCTTCACCGATACAAAAGAACTTCGCATTTTTACCATAGACATTTTGAGCACCTCTACGGCGCCCGAGCGGATCGAACGCGGCAATACGTTTGATGTGACCATGACGGTGCGCAATGCCGGAAACGTGACCATTAACGTCGATACGGCCAATACCTACGTGTTCTTGCGAAATGGTGGACAAACGTATGTGCTTCCCTCTCAAACGTTGAGCAGCGTGCTGCAGGTGGGTCCGGATCAAACGGTGAATTTTCAATATCGACTCACCGTTCCGGACAACTTTCCCCTGGGAAGTTTTTATATTGATGGGGTGATCAACGGAACCATTGTGGAAAACGGCCAGCCTGTGGCCGATTCCACCGCCGATACCCCGGACGTGATTCAGGTTATTTCGGCCGCATCCATTGCGTATGTATCCAACAGTCTGTCACCTTCGCAGGTGACGAGAGGATTACCGTTTGCTTTCCGGTTGAAAATCCAGAACACGGGCCAGGCAGAGGTTACCCTGGATTCCACCCGAACGTTTATGGTGTTTGGTGGGGACACCTTTTACCTGGATCAGGATAAAGTGGTCAATGGCAACAGCACCTTGCTCCTGGATTTTGAATCGGATACCGTTCGGAGTAGTGCGGCGGTAAACCGGTATAAGGCCACTTTGTATTTATACGGGTTGGAGGGACAGGCGACATACACCGACACCCTCACCCATTTCGATTCGGTGCGGGTACAAAATCAACCTTCGTTGATATATACCAGTTTTGTCAGCGATTCCACCCAGGCCAGCCAGGGGGAAGGTGGTATTCCTTTAACAATCGTCATGCAAAACAATGCCGCCCTGGGTGCTCCGCTGGTGATCGAATCCGCCCGCGATATTGTCATCAAGTCCGCCGATACGGTCTACGCCGCCTCCGTTTCTCCGCTGGAGTCGGCTTACCCGGTGGTATTACCGGCCGGGCAATCCCAAACCTTTCAGTTTCAGCTTCGTTTTCACGACACCTTCCCGGTGGGCGTGCAAAAACTATGGGCCCGAACCACCTATGCGGATTCCAATTCCAGTACGCGGTTTGTTTACGAGGATCAGACCACACAGATAGATTCCATCCGTATTTTGAAAAAGACCACCCTGGAGATGCTCCGTGTTCAGGTCGTGGGTCGGGATACGGTTAGTCAGGGGCAGTCGGGTGTAACCTTCGATATGATTCTGCGGAATAGTGGGGAAGTCTCTGCTCACGTGGGGATAGACAGCGCCTATCTCAGTTTTAACAATCAACACAGTCTGGAAAGTATAACGCCGGCCTTACCGGTGACCATTGCCGCCGGGGTCACGGATACCCTGCGGTTTAAATATACCATCAACAGTCAATCGGCGCTGGGGCCGGACCCGGTCACCGGCACGGTCATTTATGCCAACACCCGCACCGGAGCGATCACCACGGTGAAAAAGAGTAATGCCGATACCATTTATGTAGAATCGGCCGCAGATACCAATCTGATTACCATCAACTCGCTGGATGTCAGTCAATATCATGTGAATCAGGGTCAAAGCGGTATTTCCGCCCGGGTCAAATTAACCAATCTGGCCGAAGCCGATGCCCGAATCGATTCGCTGCGGATATTTGCCAATCAACCCGGGGTGCAGGACTCGTTGGTCAGTTCCCTGGGGATTTTACCGGGAAAGAGTTCCAAGACGTACAACTTTGTCTTAAGCATCGATGCCACGGCGGACACGGGGATTATTCCGTTGGATGTCCGGGCGGTATTTACGGATTTGAATTCCAGTCGGCAATATCAAGAGGTGGGGGCCAGTCGGAGCGACAGCATTAATGTGTTGACTCCGGCCGTTCTGGTGGTGAGTCCGGTGGTCGTCGCTCGGGATACCGTCAGCCAGGGGCAGCAGGATGTGGATATTACCACTTTTGTGAAGAATACCGGCATGGCGGAGCTGCAACTGGACGCCTTTACCCCCCGGATCAGTCCCGACGCCGCCGGCTTTAGCCTGGAACGCATTTCTCCGGTGGACCTGCCGAGGGTTTCCGGTGGGGATAGTGTGAAATTTATTTATCGGATGGCGGTAAAGACCACCGCCCAGACGGTGACCGATACCATCGATTTTGAGGCCCGGGGCACGGATGTAGTGGATGACCGGACGCTGGGGCCGGTGGGATCGTCGGCGCCGGCCACCGTTGTGGTCCAGAGTGCGGGATCGATTCAAATCGATAGCGTGACGACACCCGGAAGTATCGTCTCGATCGGCCAGAAAGATATTCCGGTCCGGGTGTATTTCCGGAATCCCGGTCAGGCGCGGGTCGATGTATCCGAAGTAACCCTTTATTTTAACGGCTCCACCGCAGGTTTTTATCAGAATCTGGACTCCTTGCAGAGCGATCCCTTCCGTGGCGACAATGTGGCGTATCTCTCTTTGGAAGTCCTCTCCAGCGCTGCCGAGGGCGATTATACGGTCACCGCCACGGTAGAGGGCACGGAAATCAACAAACAGGAAGCGGTCAAAGATTCCTCCACCGCTGCCCAGGGCCCCACCCTGACGGTCACCCGCCCTGCCGAGATGCGCATTCTGGCGGTGGATGCCAGCAGTCCCACCTTCGCCTTCGATTCGGTTTCGATTGGTTCACAAAATGTGCCGGTACATGTCCGCGTGCAAAATACCGGCAGCGCCACCTTACTACTGGATACCCTTAACGTCACCTTCTCCACGGGGAATTTTGCGGGGCAGGATAGTGTCTTCACCCCGGCGCTGCAGATTTCACCGGGCAGCACCCACCAAATCGATTTTGCGGTCGATGTTCTCGGTTCCAATACCCCCGGATCCGTCACCCTAAATGCCCGTGGTGCGGGCCGCGACGCCAATGCGAACACACGGGTTACAGACTCCGGTGCCGATACCACCGACAGCTGGCGGATGGTTTCCGCCGGCAAGCTGGTCTATACCAGCATCTCCCCCAACGAAGTGAGTAATGGACAAACGGTGAGCTTTCGGGTGGAAGTGGAAAACGAAGGACAGGCCGATATGAAACTATTTGCCGCTTCCACTTACCTGGATTTTGCAGGCACGCGTTTTTATCTGAAACAAGATACCTGGATTGAAGGCAATCGGATTAAACTCTTGGATTTTGAGAATAAGACGGTTCAACTGCCCACCGGCACCATTGATGGGCAATTGGTTGTGAATAACTATTTTGAGAACGGCTTTTACAAGTCGACTACCTTAAGCCCTGTCACCATAACCGTTTACGACTCCGCCCGGGTGATAATCCAGTCCATTGCCGCCCCGGACACCGTTTCCCAGGAACAGGTGTTTTCCATTCAGGTTTCGGTAGTGAACGATGGAGCCGACCGTGCCGCTGCAATGGTCGACTCGCTGCTGATTCCGGAACTGAATGTCCGAGATTATGTGGGGCAACAGGCCCCCGCGAATACGGTTCTGGTATTGCCCAGTGTGGAGGCTTCTCTGGACACCACCGTGCAGGGTCTTTATCCGTATACCGTACGGGTGGTGTGGAGGGATGTAAACATCGGAAATAAAAACTACACCGATTCCCTGACCCAGGTATTGGTACTGAAGAAAGCCACCATCGATTTTGTTCAGGCGGTGGCACCGGATACGGTGATTACCGGGCAGACGGTGGATTCGGTGAAGCTTACCTTTCGCAACCGGGGAGAAGTTGCGGCGCTGATCGATCAGATCAGTTTCGATCAACGCATCGGCGTGTACGACATTCAGGCCCAGCATAATGTACAGGAGATACCGCCCGGCCGGACGGTCGATCTGTATTACCGTTTTCGGGTTAAGGACAATTCCGCCACCGGAAGCGATTCGATTTCGGTAACCGTTCGTGGACGCGATGAAATGAGCAATAACGGTATTACCACGCAGGTGTCTCCGGCGTTCGATTGGCGGATTCAGGAAAATCCGGTATTGACGATTACCGCCGTGGTGGCGGCGCAAAATTCCGTCAGCCGGGGGCAGACAGGCGCGCGGGTAAAGGTGAATCTGTCCAACAACGGCGGGGGGAAAGTGGTCCTCGATACCGTGCGCCTGAATTTTGCCAACGGGAATGCCAATTATGGGAATATTTTGAAAACCGGTCTGAACAAGACCATTCCGGGCGGGGATACCGCCGTGGTTCTCTTTCATGTGGAGGTTTCCCCTTCCGCCACCCTGGGCAACGATGTGATCGATGCGGCCGCCTCCGGGCGGGATGCCGTCTCGGGTAAACGGATACAGACCGGTGTCGCCCAAACCACCGACTCCTGGACGGTGCAGCAGCGACCCATCCTGGCGTTTACCCATTTTGCGGTCGATAAGGATACCGCCAGTACCGGTCAATCCAATGTACTATTGAATTTCCGTGTGAAAAATAATGGCCAAAATAGTCCCACCGCCACCGCCCGGATTGACTCCATCGAAATTCTGGTAAACGGAACACCTTTCGACACCAGCAACTTCACGATCGTGCGGCTGTTTAGTCTACCCATCACCTTGCCCAATGGTGCCTCCACCAGTTTAAATTATCGAATTGAGGTTCGGCCCACCGCCCGTAGCAACGCTTATCTGTTTACCGCTCGTGTTCACTATCGG
Source organism: bacterium (assembly GCA_015485355.1). Lineage (GTDB taxonomy): Bacteria > Calditrichota > Calditrichia > RBG-13-44-9 > J042 > JAADJD01. The sequence continues at coordinate 67,359 of WFTQ01000070.1, forward strand.
GATGGGAACGATCAACACGCGCTGGTATTCGAAGATGCCGGCACCAACGATCGGCTGCAGGTTGTCCAACAAGCCCGGCTGGTGGTGGAATCGATTACCATAACCCCGGACACGGCCCATATAGGCCAGGAAGACCTGCAATATGTTGTGCGTGTTCGAAATACGGGCGAAGCCGGGGGCGAAATTTTCAGCAATACCCTGACGTTCTACGTCTCTTACCCTTTTACACAAACCCTGGAATCCCCTCTGTTACCCGTTACAGTGCCCGGGGGCGGTAGCCGGGAGTTAAGGTATGCCGTCGATGTGCCCAACAGCATCACCCTGGATGCGTATCAGGATACGCTCATCTATGTCGGCACCCGATTGACCGCTCAGGATGTCTTTTCCGAAGCGAATCTGGACACCATGGTCGATTCGCTGTCGTTTTTAACCGTCGTGAACCCTGCAGACTTTCAGTTTCTGGAGCTGGGTCCGTATACCATATTTGACGATGGGGATACCGTCCGATTTACCGTGACGGTCGTGAACGCCGGCGGCAGCGTTGTTCATCTGAATCAGCAAACCCATCTGGAAATTCCTTCCGAACCTCAGATGATTACTTACATCGATTCGCTGGCCACGGATATGACCGTGGCCCCTGCAGAAACCACGGTGTTGGTGTTTCAGCCCCTCGTGCTTACTCAGACCGGGGAATATGTGCCGGTGGCTCGGATTCGGGGAACTTCCAACCAGGTGCCCTATGCCGAGAATTTGAACACCGTGGTCATCAACATCGGCGGCAACGTTTCCATTACCGATGTGCAGGTGGAACCGAATCAGGTGGTTCCCGGCCAAACGGATGTGGAGGTGTTTGTTCGGCTGACCAATGCCGGTCCACCTTTGAAAATAGATGAGCAGGGAACCCTGCTGGATTTCCGCTATGTGGATAACGGAGAGATTCTGTTTGCACCCGCCCGGCGGGTGGATAGCCTGGATACTTTGCAAACCACCCCCCCGGGTTCTTTTGAAACCTTGCACTGGTTGTTTGACGTCCCCGATGATGCGCGGGTGGGCCGCGTAACGGCAAAAGCCATTGTGAGTTTCAATAATGGAACCTTGACCAAAGTGTCTCTGCTGCCCGATACGTTTCTGATCAAATCGGGCGTCATTCTAAGTTATCAAGACGGGTCTCTGGAACCGGACAGTATTGTTCCCGGCCAACGCGTTACGTTCTCGGTAATTATTCAGAACAGCGGAAACACCGATCTGATCGTTAACCCCGACAGCTCCTACCTCCAGTTCACGGATGGTTTGCGGGTGTTTCGAGCCAATGTGGAGGGCAACATCACGATTCGGGGAACCTTAACGCAAGCGCCACGGGAGAATACCGTACCGTTTGTAACCGACACTATCCCCTCCACCTTCGCTTCCAACCTCATTTTGCCCATCCAGATGGTGCTGCACGGAAAGTTACCCAACGACCAGGCGTTTGAGGGGGACACACTAAACGGACCGGCGGAGTTAACGGTTTTACCCGAGGCCCTGATAGTGGTGGATTCGATCGATGTGTTACCTCAGGTGGTGACCCGGGGACAAAGCTTTGTGGAGGTGCGGTATTATCTGAGCAACAAAGGGGCCTCTGTTGCGCGGGTGAATTTGTTGAGGAGCGTGTTTGTGGACAGTGCCGGAGGGGATGTTTCCGATCAATGGGTGACGGTATTTAATTCGCATAATATGCCCTTTCCAATTCCACCCGGGGCTCAGGTAACATTCGTCCGAAAGTATAATATTCAAAACACGGCACCTCTGGGTCCGGTTTTCGCCGGAATGTCCGGCAATTATAATGATGTGCGTAAGCCCCGGGACGAGAAGGTTTTCAATTCCGGCGCGGTTACCGACCGGGTACGCATCATACAATTTTCCAGCGTTTTTGTCAACCAGTTAGCGTTGTCTCAAATCCCCAATCCGCCCTACGTCAACTACGGGCAAACGGCGGCGTTGGATGTGGACCTGGTGAATTCAGGGGACGATACCTTAAAACAAGTTTATTTGAAGATTTTCAGAGAAACGCAGGTCTTCATTCGGGATACCATCTCGGCATTATTGCCCAATCGTACCACCCGATTCACCTATCGGTTCGTTGCCGATACGGTCAGTCAGTCCTGGTTGTTCCGTGCGGTTATCGACAGTGCCTTTTCCCAGATCACGGGGGATCGAGTTTTTATTGGTCAGCCGGTGGATAATACGGAAAATTTAGTGATTCAACGGCCCAGCGTCCTGACGTTATCCGCCCAGGCTTCCGATAGCACCCTTTCTCATCTGCAGGAATTTACTGTGTATTACCAGATTTCCACAACCGGTGAAAGCGACTGGTCTACGGGAGAGGTCGAGCTGATCCTCCCTCAGAATTATCGCTTGAGCCCCCAAACCCCCAATGCGGTTCAACCGATTGATCCTTCCCGCACCGAAGGCTTCTGGAAGGTGAGAGCCCTGGAACTGACTTCCGGATTAAGCGATACCCTGACGGTGACCATCCGTCAATTGCCTCTGGATTTAAACGTGCAACAACCGGTAGGGATAGGCGTTCAAACGGTGAACATTCCGGTGCGTACCGATACTTCCGCCCGTATTGTGACCCTCTTAGCGATTACCGAACCCCAGGGGGCGGTGGACCGGGAACTTACTACCGGTCAGCAATTTTTACTGAAAAACACCATTCTTTTCCTGGGGCAGGTAGCCGGTAGCAACCGGGTGGCCGAGGTTGTCGTGCCTCCGGGATATTCGGTGGAGGGAAGTACCCGGATTGATGTGACCCAGCCGGGCGTCGCCCAGGAAGTGCTCTGGCGGATCAATACCCCCGCTACCTCCAGCGGTCCGGACACCATCCGGGTTATCAATCGCGGCATGGATGAGAACACCCTGGAGGAAATTGTCGATAGAGCCCAGATCGTATTGCATGTGGTGGAAGGCGCCCGGATTCGGCTGCGGGCGACGATTGCCGCACCCCCGGGAGCCATCGATGGCGAACTGTCGACCGATCAAACCTTCCACCTGAACATACAGACGCAGAATCTGGGACAGGCCGGCCTTGCCGATACCTCTCAAAACAAGGTTGTCGTCCACTTGCCCCAAGGAATCCGCTTCGCCGATCGGGCGACCGATACGTTGAGTCTTTATCTGGGAATTCAGGACACGACGATCGTTCTACAGACGCTGGAAAGCGCCTTGCCGTTGCGGGTCATTCGGGTGCAATTGGATCGGGTGGCCCGGGATGAAAACACCCTGGAACCGGCGGCCGTGGTCAACAATCTGGTGCGGGTTCCCATAAGGGTGGTCCCGAAGGCGTTGCTGCAATTAACGACACGAGGCGATTCGATAATGTCCACCGGACAAACGGGGGTGGTGACGGTGGAATTGCGTAATCTGGGGCAGGCCAAGATTGTTCCGGATTCTGTGCAGATTCAGGTGGTGGGGACCGGAAAAGGGCTTTCCCTCCTGGGCACCTCGGGTACTCAATATATCCGGGTCAATCCTGAAACCAGGAGCGGCAGCGCCGATTTTGCGGTTTTGGCCACGGCGGTGGGTACCGATAGCCTGGCCGTTGCTATTATCGATACCTCCGTGAGGGACGAGAACCATGATTTTGCAAACGTCCAGGCAGCCCGGACGGCGGATACGGTGTATTTTGCTTATACCATCCAACAAAGGGGCCTCATTGTCAGTCGCCTGAGCGTGGAATCGCCGGAGGGAGCCCAAGACTCCACGGTTTCTACCGGGCAGGTTTTCCGGCTTAAGGGAGAGCTGGAATTTCAGGGCAGTGTGGCTCCGGAGGATCGGATGGTGGCGCTGGTGTTCGATCCGGCTTCTGGATTCCGCATTCTGGGCGATAGTATTCGGGTACTTCCGGGTGAAAGCGATCGGATCACGGTCACCTGGGAACTGCTGGCACCCGATTTTGTGCCCGGTGCTCCTTCCGTGCCTGGTATCATGGTACCCGCGGCGTCCGAACGCAGGAAGATGATTCCCGAAAAACCCCTGCCGCGCGGATCACGACCTGCTCGCCCGAACGGCAAACAAGGCGGAACCGGTGCCCTGACGATGGGGGAAAGGGAGGATGCCCTTCGAATAACCGGTCTGGAGAAGATGAAACCCACTATGGTCAAGGCGCGTTCGCGAATATTCAAAGTCATGGATGTCTTGAGAACGGTTCAGGGGACGCCGTTTTTCTTGCAAGCCCATGCCATCGAGAAGAATACCGGGGAGGTGTTGAGTCAAACCAGCAACATGTTGCCCATTCAGGTGCAACGCCGTGCTGTGCTGCGTTTGGAAGGCGTGCAGCGGGCTTATCGGTTGTCTCGTAAACAACGCTTCGAAGTCGCGGTGCAAATTTGGAACAGCGGAGATGCTCCGGTAAAGGGCGGCGGAAGTGTCGGGATCGATTTGAACGGGATGCAGCTGGCCGGCGGGGAAACATTGGAAAAAGCATTCCACCTCGGCTCCGCCAAATCGGTCAGCGTGAGCTGGAGATTGGTCGCACCGGACTCCAACATCAATGCCTTGCTGAATATCACCTTCCGGCAACTGCCCGAGGATGCCAACAGCAATACCCTCGTGGATGTTCACCCCGACAGCAATCGGGTAGTGGTGGATGTGAACATGATTCCCAAACGCCTGATCGTGGAAAAGCTGGCGGAGATCGTTCCGGAGTCCAACTACGTTCAGGGACAAGAAGACGTGGCCGTATTGGGATTTTCTTTGAGCAATCCCCAGGTCGATGACACCCTCTATGTGCGGAAGGTGTTCATTTCCCTGCGGAATCCCGGGGAAGGCAATCGCCCTTACAGCGACATTGTGAACATGCTTTCCCGGATCAAAGTCGTAAGCATGAAGTATTATCGGGAATTATTGAAAAAACCGGGTTCCGGGCATGTTCCGGATATTTTTGCCGATATACCCATAAGCGATACCACCGCCAATCCGGTGTCCCTGCCGTTTAATGTGAATGAGGAGGTGTTGCCGCCGGGCGAAACACACGAAATGGTGGTGCTATTCGATATTGCCCGGAATGCTCCCAATCGAAATTTCAGCGTGGGGTTGGACGGGGTTTTGGCCTTTCAGAAGTTTGCGGGCGAATTTTTTGCCGTGGAGGTGACCGATTCAATCGGGAATCCCATCGATACCCTGAATAACAAGCTGCAGTCCCAATCGATCTCGGTGGTGCCTTCGGACCCCAAAAAAAGCTTCGGGAATTACCCCAATCCCTTCGGGTTGGGTAAAGAATTTACGAAATTCGTATTTTATTTGGAAGCAACGGCGGATGTCGAGTTGCGCATCTATACCCTGCTGGGAGAGTTGGTCTGGAAGAAGGTAGAAAAGGGATTACAAAAGGGATTGTATGACGGTAAGATCGTTTGGGACGGACGCAATGAGCGCGGTTATCGGGTGTTGAATGGTGTGTATCTGGCGGTGCTCCGGGTGAAATATCAGAACGGGGAAACCAAGATGTTTAAGACCAAAGTGGCATATATAAAATAGAGACACCGAACAATGAACCCGTGGTTGAATAAAATCGGGCGGTTCCTGCTGGTTTGTGGGTTTGTATGGGGGAGTCTTTTCCCGTTGCAGGCCCAGGAGGGGAGCGCCGGTACCACCAGCTTAATGAATATCGGTGCCAGTGCGCGGGCGCTGGGACTGGGCAGAGCATACGTGGCCCTGGCTGATGACCCCGCCGCGGTTTTCTGGAATCCCGCAGGCCTGGAATTCGTCCCCCGTTTCACCGTATCGTTGCTTCATGCCCCCTTGTACGAAGGCGCCGTGTACGATTTCCTGGGCTTTGTTTACCCCACCTTGCAGTTCGGTACGGTGGGAGTGGGATACGCCCGCATCGGTGTAGGGGATATCCCCGTGGTCAATGAATTCAATGTCCAGGAAGGGGTCTCCCGGTTTGAATTTAGTGAATTATACATCGCCTATGCCAAAAAATTGCCGTTGAATTTTACCATGGGGCTCACTTTTAAAATCGATCGTCAGGAGTTTACCTTTTTAAATCTGGTTACGAGCGGAATCGGTCTGGATCTGGGCGTTATGTATAAACCCCAATGGGACAATCGTTTTCTGAGGGACTTATCCATCGGTTTTCATTATCAAAACGTCTTGAAACCGGAATTGAAACTGGGCGTGGAACGCGAAGTCTTACCGGCTCAGTACCGGTTGGGTTTGTTGAAGTCCATTCCCATTGGATTGAACGGTCGGATGAATATACTGTTGGACATCAGCAAGTCTCCATTCGAACCTACCCGCTTGCACATGGGCACGGAATACAATTTCCGGGAGCTGGGTACCGTACGGGTCGGTTTTGATCGGAGCAATCTGGCCTTCGGTGCAGGGGTGCGCTATTCTTTTGTGCAAATCGACTACTCCTTTGGAAATTTAAGTTATCAGGGAGATTGGCCGCCCACGCATCGGTTTTCCATTACATTTAATCTGGGCAAGACCCGAGACGAGCTGATCCGGATAGCCGAAGAAGAACGCCGGCGACGGGAAAAAGAGTTGGTGGAGCGTACCAAGGAAGAGGAACGCCAACGGTTTATCGCCGAACATCTGGCCAAGGGGAAGGAACTGTTTGAACAGCAGAAATATTTCGACGCCGCCACCGAATTCCAGATGGTCATCTCCGAAGATCCGTTTAACAAGACCGCCAAAATCCTGTTGGATAGCGCCAATACCCTGATTCAGAGAGAGTTGGAGGCCCGTCAGGAGCAATTGATTGCCCAGGCCGTGGACAAAGAATTGGCCAAAGAGAACAAGCGCTTTGTGGAATTGCATTTTGAGAAAGGGCAGTTGTATTTGCAACAGAAACGGTTTAACGAAGCATTGATTGCATTCAACCTGGCTCTGGAACGTTCACCGAACGATCCCATCCTGGTGCAGGCCATCGAGACCACTCGTCGGCGGTTGAACCAGGAGGTGCGGCGTCTGGTCACCCAGGCTCGGCGGGAGTTTCGGAACCGCAACCTTTCCGAAGCCTTGCGGATCCTCAGCGAAGCGCTGGTGCTTTCCCCGGATGACCCTGACCTCAAGCGCGAAGTTGATGCCCTGGCCAACCGGGTGAAGGTGCAACAATACGTGCAACAGGCCCTGCAGCTGTACGATCGGGGAGACTATCAGGAAGCCCTGGCGTTGTTCCAGGAAGCCCTGAACCTGGATCCGGCCAACGAAGTGCTGCGCCAATACCTGGAACGAGCGAAGAGAGGGCTGGGAGAAGGCGAAGAGGCCCTCGATCCCCAGGCGGAAAAACAATACATTGTGGGAACCGAGCTCTTCCTGACGGGGCGATATCAGGAGGCCCTGGAAGTGTGGCGGCAAATAGCCAAAAAATATCCCTATAATCAAAAGATTCAGGAAGCCATTAAAAAGGCCGAAGATTTGCTTGAAAGAACTAAAGAGAATTAAATTACGTTTAAAGTA
>WFTQ01000071.1 GCA_015485355.1 bacterium
GGCCGAGGAAACGTACAATAAGGCCTTAAGTATCAATCCCAACAATGTGAATGCGTTGCTGGCCATGGCTCAATTAATGACCGCAAAGGATGACTGGGAAAAAGCCGTGACCTATTTCGAGCAGGCATTGGAATTGGAACCCGACAATTCAGACATTGCCTTCAACATCGGTCTCAGCTATTATCGGCTGGAGCAGTACGACCAGGCCATTCCCTATTTGATGCGCACCCTGGAGAGCGAACCGGACAACGAAAAGGTGTATGAAGTGCTCGGGGTGTGCTATATTCAGGGAAAAATGTACGAAGAGGGGCTTCCCTTTCTGAAGCAGGCGGTGGAGAAATTTCCTAACAACTTTTATTTATGGAATTATCTTGCCGTGGCCTACGCCAATCTGGGCAACCAGGAAGAAGCGGAAAAAGCCTATGAAAAGGCCAAAGCCCTGGAAAGCGGCCAGTTGCAATGATGTTTGCTGATCGGATCATTGGAGAGGTGACCAAGAAAGGGGCCGATGATGTGCCCCTTTCTTGGTTCGGGCAACCGATTTCAGGAACCGATGCGATTCCGGTTGCTTAAATAATAAGACAATGCTTCTATTTCTATCGCCATATTCTCGTTTTTGATGTGGACGTGGGGCGGAACTTTCAGGCTTCGAGGGGCGAAGTTCAGTATGGCCTTTACCCCTGCTTCCACCAGCACATCGGCCACCTGTTGGGCAGCATTGGCAGGCACGGCAATGATGGCAATATCAATACGCTCCTGGGCAATGAGTTCAGGGGCGCGTTGGATATCCTCGATGGTTAATCCGTGAATCCGGCTCCCAATTTTCTGGGGATCGGCGTCCATAATCAGCTTGATATTAAAGCCTTGTTTACGAAACTCCTCGTAAGCCGCCAGGGCGCGACCGATGTTTCCGGCCCCGACAATGGCCACGTTCCAGCGACGATTCAATCCCAAAATTTCCGCAATTTGATCCTTCAAGGCCCGGGTGTTATACCCCAATCCCCGCTTCCCAAACGTGCCGAAAAAGGATAAATCTTTGCGCACCTGAGCCGAGGTGATGCCGTCCATCTCGGCCAGTTCCTCGGAAGAAACGGTTTCAATTCCTTTTTCAATCAAATGTTCCAACGAACGGTAGTACTTGGATAAACGTTTAATGGTTGAATCCGATATTTTTTTCATGGTGCCTCCAGACATATCCAATCACTCCTCATTTGACGCATTTTCTTCCCGAACGACTCTGGCGACATCGCTGACACGATCTCCCTCATCCAGCCTCATCAAACGAACGCCCATGGTATCCCGACCGGTCACGTTGATGTTACCCACATGGATTCTCAGGATCACCGCCTTGGTGGTAATCAACATGAGATCGTCATTGTCCACCACTTCCATAATGGAAACCAGGCGACCCGTCTTTTCGCTAAGCTTGAAAGTCTTGACTCCTTTCCCTCCTCGATGCGTCCGGCGGTACTGACGAATATCCGTTCGCTTTCCAAAGCCCATTTCCGAGACGGACAACAACGTGCCTTCCCGCTTTATCACCACCATACCAATCACTTCATCATCACCGTCCAGGGAGACACCTCGCACGCCCGCCGCCATGCGTCCCATTTCCCGGACTTCGGTTTCGCTAAACCGGATGGCCATGCCCTTGGCCGTGGCCAGGATGATGTCGTCATTACCATCGGTTTGCTTCACTTCGATCAGGGTGTCCTCGGGATTCAGTTTGATGGCAAAAATGCCATCTCTCCGGGGATTCTTAAAAGCCGACAGGTTGGTCTTTTTCACCAGTCCCTTACGTGTCGCCATGATGAGGTACTTGTCGCTGGAAAATTCCCGAACGTTTACAAAGGCGGTGATTTTTTCCTGCCGGGAGATCTGAATCATGTTCACAATGGCCCGGCCCTTTCCCGCCTTGCCCACCTGGGGAATTTCGTGAACTTTCAGCCAGTACACCTTCCCCTTGTCCGTAAAAAACAGAATATAATTGTGAGTAGAGGCGATGAAGAGGTGTTCAACAAAATCCTCGCCCTTGGCCACGGCGCCGGCGCTGCCGCGGGTATTGCGATGTTGACGACGATAGCCGCTCACCGGAAACCGCTTGATGTATCCATCCCGGGTAATGGTTATCACCATATCCTCTTCGGCGATCATGTCTTCGATGGAAAATTCTTCGAAATCCCTCACGATTTCCGTCCGACGCTCATCGCCGTAATTCTCTTTCACCTCCCGCAGTTCTTCCTTGATGATCTCCATCTGGAGCGCCCGACTTTCCAGGATAGCCCGTAACCGTTCGATGGTTTTCAACAATTCGCGATATTCTTCTTCAATTTTGCGCCGTTCCAGGCCGGTAAGCCGCTGCAACCGCATATCCAGAATCGCTTTGGCCTGCACCTCACTCAGGCCGAACTTTCGCATCAGGTTGGTCTTGGCCGTATCCGGATCGCGGGATTTTTTAATGGTCTCAATCACCGCGTCGATATTATCCAGCGCGATTTTTAACCCTTCCAGAATGTGAGCCCGCTTCTCGGCCTGCTCCAGTTCGTAACGGGTCCGTCTTAAGATGACGGTATGCCGATGTTTGATAAACTCCTCCAGCAGCGCCTTCAGGCTCAGGATGCGGGGAATACCATCGACCAGCGCCAGATTGATCATACCAAACGTCACCTGCAGTTGAGTGTGCTTATAAAGCTGGTTCAGGATCACCTCCGGTTGAGCATCCCGGCGCAACTCGATGACCACCCGGATACCATCCCGATCGGACTCATCGCGAATGTCGGTAATACCGTCGATTTTTTTCTCCCGCACCAGGGCGGCAATCTTTTCGATCACGGAAGCCTTGTTGACCTGATAAGGCATTTCGGTAATCACGATGTTGCTGCGGTTATGGCGGGTATGCTCGATGTTGGCCCGCGCGCGCACCACAATTTTTCCTCGTCCGGTTTCATAAGCGCTGCGGATGCCTTCACTTCCAAAGATAATTCCCGCGGTGGGAAAATCGGGCCCTTTGATATGGTGCATCAGCTCCGTGAGGGAGATATCGGGATTATCGATCTGAGCAATCAGAGCATCCACCACTTCATTGAGGTTATGCGGGGGAATGTTGGTGGCCATTCCTACCGCAATACCCGAGGCGCCGTTACACAACAGGTTTGGAAAGACCGTGGGCAAAACGACCGGCTCTTGCAGCGATTCATCGAAATTGGGACGCCAATCGACGGTATCCTTTTGCAGGTCCCGCAACATTTCCCTGGCAATCTTCGCCAGCCGTACCTCGGTATACCGCATGGCCGCCGGGGAGTCGCCATCTATGGAGCCGAAATTGCCCTGGCCATCCAGCAAGGGATACCGCAGGGAAAAATCCTGAACCATGCGCACCATGGTGTCGTAAACGGCACTGTCCCCATGGGGATGGTACTTTCCCAGCACCTCTCCAACGACACGGGCGCTCTTTTTATAAGGGCGATTGTCAAACAGACCCATTTCATACATTCCGTACAGCACCCGCCGGTGCACCGGTTTCAGGCCATCGCGCACATCCGGAAGGGCACGGGCCACAATCACCGACATGGAATAATCCAGATAAGAGACTTTCATCTCCTCTTCAATATCCGTGGGAATGATTCGCTGTCTCTGCAAATCCATAAATCTGTTTTCCTTTCCTTAAACCCTACAATCTTACTTTTTTATCAACAATATGCGGCTAAGGGTTCTCCCGCCGCCCGAGGGACAGGCATGCGCGCGGATTAAATATCCAGGTTCCGCACCAGTTTGGCATTTTTCTCGATAAACTCCCTTCGAGGCTCCACCTTATCGCCCATCAGTACGCTGAAGATATGGTCCGCTTCTGCGGCATTCTCCAGCGTCACCTTTAACAGCGTTCGTTTTTCCGGGTTCATGGTGGTTTCCCACAACTGTTCCGGATTCATTTCCCCCAGTCCCTTATAGCGCTGCACCACAACATTAGAGGGTTCCTTGCCGTTTTTCGAAAAACGCTTTAAAATTTCTTCCTTTTCGTCATCGTCGTAAACGTAGAAATCTTCTTTGCCCACTTTGATTCGGTACAAGGGGGGCTGAGCGATGTACACGTAGCCGCACTCAATCAATTCCTTCATGTATCGGAAAAAGAAGGTCAGCAACAGGGTGCGAATGTGGGAACCGTCCACATCGGCGTCGGTCATGATAATGATTTTATGGTAACGCAGTTTATTGATGTCGAAATCTTCTTCTCCGATCCCGGTTCCCAGTGCGGTGATAATGGTTTTGATTTCGTCGTTTGTGAGGATTTTATGCAAACGCGCTTTTTCCACATTTAAAATTTTGCCTTTTAAAGGGAGAATGGCCTGAAAACGCCGATCGCGTCCCTGTTTCGCCGATCCTCCCGCCGAGTCTCCCTCCACCAGATAGATCTCACACTGGGCGGGGTCGTTGATGGAACAATCGGCCAACTTTCCCGGCAAGGCGTTGTTTTCCAGAGCGCTTTTCCTGCGGGTCAGTTCTCTGGCTTTGCGGGCGGCCTCCCGGGACTGAGCGGCCATCAGTGCCTTTTCGATGATCTTTCGCCCCACCGGGGGATTCTCTTCCAGGTATTCCGAAAGGCGCTCGTTTAAGATCGATTCCACAATGCCTTTGACTTCGCTGTTCCCCAGCTTGGTTTTGGTCTGTCCTTCAAACTGCGGCTCGGCCACCTTCACGCTGATGATGGCCGTGAGGCCTTCCCGCACGTCTTCGCCTTGTAACTGGGTGTTCTTCAATAAATTGTTTTTGTTTCCGTAGTAATTCAACGTGCGGGTGAGCGCACTCTTAAAACCGCTCAGGTGCGTCCCTCCTTCGATAGTGTTCACATTGTTACAATAAGTAAAAATGCTTTCACTGTAAGCATCGTTATACTCGAAAGCGATTTCCACTTTCACCCCTTCTTTGTCATCTTCAAAATAGATGGGTTTATGCAACGGGGTACGGTTTTGATCCAGATACTTAATGAATTCCACCAATCCGCCTTTGTAGTGGAAGACCTCTTCGAACCCTTCGCGCTCATCTTTGAAAATGATTTTTAGATCGCGATTCAAAAAGGCCAGTTCCCTTAAACGGCTGGCTAACGTGTCTCGGTTAAACCGGACCTTTTTGAATATCGTTCGATCGGGCCTAAAGGTGGTGCGAGTGCCGCTCTTTTTTGTTTTGCCGATCCTTTCCACCGGGGTGGTCGGTACTCCCCGTTGATATCGTTGACGCCACACGGTGCCCTCTCGAAACACCTCCACCTCGCACCACTCCGAGAGGGCATTCACGACCGATGCCCCCACGCCGTGAAGCCCACCCGAAACCTTGTAAGTGGATTTATCAAATTTGCCCCCGGCGTGCAAGACGGTCATGATCACTTCCAGGGCCGATTTTTTCATGTCTTTGTGCATATCGACCGGAATCCCCCGGCCGTTGTCTTCTACGGTGACACTTTCATCGGAATGAATGATGACCACGATTTGACTGCAAAAACCGGCCATGGCCTCGTCGATGCTGTTATCCACAATTTCGTACACCAGGTGATGCAATCCTCTACTGGTGACATCTCCAATGTACATGGCCGGACGCCGCCGAACGGCTTCCAGACCCTTCAGTACCTGAATGTTGGCGGCCGAATATTCTTCCTGGTATTTCCGTTTCTTCTCACTGCTCATACCGCGCGCTCCCTTGATTAATAAAATTTAATTTCCTTTATTACCGTCTTTCCCAGGTTGGCATTCAATTTGTCCACGATCTCGTGTTTAAAGAATTGCAGTTCATTGCGCCAGGCATCGTTGTCCACCTTGACATAGATCACTCCATCTTTGACCCGGAAGGGTTCGGTGTGGCGAGCAATTTCTTTTCCCACCGCTTTATCCCAGTAGGCCAGGGCCAGATGCTGCCCGAACGGCTCTTCAAGACCCACAAATTTAAAGTACTGAAATATCAGATTTTTAATAGGTTTAACCACGCTCATATTACGCTTCTATCGGCTCTATTGTTCCCTTGTTCACATAGTAGTAGCGGGCGTTATGCGCGTCTCGGGATAGTTTTCCGAAGAAATCTCGGGAAGTTGTGGTAACAAACACCTGCCCCATGCCACCCAAATGATCCAGCATTTGTGCGATGCGACCCGCATCCAGCTCTCCAAATATATCATCGAACAATAAAATGGGGGCTTCGCTTTTCTGACGCCGGAGGTAATGGTATTCGGCCAGTTTTAAGGCAACGACAAAGGTCTTGTGCTCTCCCTGACTGGCGTAGGTTTTCATCGGCTTCCCATTGATTAAGAACAACAGGTCATCCCGATGCGGTCCCACCATCGTAACGGCCTGCTCCTTTTCCACGGAACGCTGTTTTTCGAAGGCCCGGCGGTAATTTTCTTCCAAACGGTCCGCCGGGGACAAGGAAAGGTTACTGCGATAAATCATCTTCACCTTGTCGGATGTCCGGCTCATCAGACGATACCATTCTTGCACCTGACGGTTGAGCTCCTCCACAATGGCCATCCGCTTCTGAATTAACATCGTGCCATGCTTGATTAAATTGTCCTCCCAGCTTTCCAGTAAAGGCTTTTCCACGTCGGAGTGTTGCAGGAGCAAATTGCGCTGCTTTAGTGCCCTGCGATACTGCACCAGATGATGCAAATAAACTTTGCCGGCCTGGGATAGCAGAATATCCAGAAATCGACGCCGTTGCTGAGGACCGCCCTGGGAAATGGTTAAATCGGATGGGCATAACAGGACGATGGGAATGTCTCCGATATACTCTGCAAAACGAGTAATTTTCCGGCCGTTCACATTGAGATGTTTCCCCCGGGTTGGGGAATAGGCTACATGAGCGACGATCTCCTCTCCCTGGTGGGTACGCAATAATCCCTGAATGCGGAACATGTCTGCCGTCGAATAAATTAAGTGTTTATCAACGGATGTTCGAAAACTCTTTGTAATCGCCAGATAATAAATGGCTTCCAGAATATTGGTTTTGCCGGCCCCGTTGGGGCCATACAAAATATTGATGCCCTTCTGAAATCGAACGCGTGTATCGATGTAGTTTCGAAACTGATGTAAATGCAATTCCATTAATTTCATTAAACCTGTTGAAGCCTTACCGGCATGATTAGCATTAGCTGATCTTCATTTTCGGGTGCATCGACCGGTCGCACCAGCACGGCGTAATCCGGGCTTACCAATTGCATGCGCACCTGTTCGGTATCGATATGGCGAACCATTTCCTGCAAGTATCGGGAGTTAAAGCCGACCACAAATTCATCTCCGGTGAACTCGCAGGGAATCCGTTCCTGAGCCTCCCCGCCATAATCGATGTCCTGAGCGAAGATTTCCAACTGGTCTCTATAAATCCGCAAAATCACCTGAAGGGTTATGGGATTGGAAAACAACGATACCCGTTTGAGGGAGGCGAGGAATTGAGCCGTGTCGGCAATCATTTCGTAACGAATCTCTTTGGGCAGCACCCGGTTGTAATCCACAAAGGCCTCATCAATCAAACGGGCGAAAATCGTGGTGGCATCCAGCCGCAATACCACATGATTTTTTCCAATCTCCATCCGGGTGGAAGATTCCGGCGTCAAGTTCCGGAGAAGCAGGTTCAATGCACGGGTGGAGATAATAATATTCGGTACTTCCTGCGAGATCGATGGATCGCTGAACTTGATCAGCGATAACCGATGGCCATCGGTTCCGACAGCCTGAACAAAGCCCGGCCCAAACTCAAAACACACGCCCGTCAAAGCGGGTCGCAACTCATCGGTGGAACAGGCAAAAGCCGTCTTTTCAATCAGGCGCTTGAGGGATTCATTTTCCAACACCACTTCGTATTGTTTATCGATTTCCGGCAATTTGGGGAAATTGGCGGGGTTGTCCCCGGCAATTTTATAACTACCAAAATCGGTACGCAAAATGAGCCGACTCTCCGGCTCCAGCTCGAAAGAGAGGCGAGAGGAAGGCAATTCTCGAATGACTTCAAAGAACATCCGCCCTACCACCGCTGCAGCACCCGCTTCTTCAATCTCCGCTTCCACATGAGCCAGCATGGTCAGTTCCAAATCCGTGGCGACCAGATCCACTCCACCATCTGCGGCCCGTATGAGAATGGTCTGAGTTATGGAAATCGTGGAACGCTGCGGAACGACGTTGATAATCTTTTGAAGAACCTCAAACAGATCATCCCTCTGGATGGAAAACCTCATGCTTTTCCTCCCATTAAAAAATTATTTTAAACTATTGAATTTAATGAAATTTCTATTGATTTTCAAGTCATTTTACCGATATTCCCATCACTTTTGTGCCTCATTTCCCAAATACCCGGAGCAAACCCGCGCCTTTCCTGCGCACCTCCGCACCGCCACCGCATCCCAACCCCGGTGTTATGACCACCTTCCGGATAAACATTTCCTCTCGACCTCTATCAGCTGCCCCATTATTTCTTCCACTTCCCGCTCGATGTCGGATATGTGTTGAGGGCTAAACACCATTCGGTATCCCTGCTGGGGACGTAAAAAGAAAAGCTGTATTGGATACGCTTCCTGTTCAGGGAACAGGTTCTTTAATAACAAAGCGTAACAACGCATTTGTAGAAGGTATTTCTTTATCAGTGTTGGAAGGTGTTCGGCTGTGACCCGGTTGGTTTTAAAATCCACCACCTCCCATAATCCGTCTCTGTTTCGGAACAAGCGGTCGAACACCCCCACCAATACGGCGGGTTTCAGCTGGGTTTGGAGGCGCAATTCGGCGCGTTGCGCCACCCCAGAAACCAACCATTTTGCCAGTTCGGTTTTGCGAAACCGATGCAGTTCCCGAGACAGCGCTTTTTCTTGCGCTTCCCGATCGGGAACAGAGAGGCCGATTCGCCAAAGTAAACTGCGGATGGCTTCGATATCCTGCCGCGGCGAACGAAGGTGAAACGCCTGCAGCAACCGATGCATCAAAATCCCCCAAATCACCCCACCCGGTTCGTCGGCAAATTCCAGTTCCACTACCGGAGGGATCACCACGCCGTCGTTTAAATAAAAATGCCGGACGTACCGTTGGGGGTCCTCCCGGAAGATCATCAATTGGGTAGCCGAATACTCCGGGTTTGCAGGCCGCACCTCCAGGGGCGCCAGATAAGGAAGTTTACTGTTCCACCAGGACTCGTCAAACTCGTCAAGCGATTCGGTGATCTTTGCGGGTTCAGGGGCCCGGGTTTCCTGTTTCGGAAAGGGTGATCGAGGACCGTCTTCGGCGGCCGTCCTATGGATACGGACGGTCAACATTGCCCCAATGCGCGATTCCTCCGGACGGTCCGGAGCTATCCCCAAGGCGGTGCACAGCATCTGCAAACAACTTTTCTGAGGCGCATTCTTGTGAGCTTTCACGGCGCCTATGAGAAACAACCGTTCCCGTGCACGGGTGGCGGCTACATAAAAAATGCGCTTTTCTTCCGCGTAGATGCGAACCTCCGTGAGGCGCTGAAAATACTTGAAAATAAAAACATCCGTAGAACGCCCCTCCAGTGGAACCGGGGTTAAAAACCCGATGTCTTTATGGAACCACAACGTTTCTTTATTCTGGAACCGGGCTTCCAGAAAGGGAAGAATGACCACGGGAAACTCCAGCCCTTTGGCGGCGTGAATGGTCATGATTCTGACCTGATTTCCTCCTTCGACCGGTAACACCGCCTCGCCTTCCACCGTCTCCCCTCGAATGAGCCCCTGAAAGGCTTGTAGGAAATCTGTGATCCGGGCCGTATGGGTTTGCTCGAATCGATACGTGTATTGCATCAACTTGTCCAGATTGGCCAGTTTCTGCCGCCCAAAAGGTTGCGCTGCCAAAATGAACCGCACATGCAGCTCTTCCACCAGAAGATTCAACACCTGACTATAGTTTAACTGAGGTGCTTCCACAATCCACCGCTGCCAACGTTCCCAGAATTCGACAAAAGCGCGGCGGTCTTCTTCAGAGAGTTCGATCCGCAGGCCGTGTTCGGTTAAGAAACGGAGAAACCGGGGCTGAAAACAATGGGTTTCCGCCGCTCCCTGCAACCAATCGTAAAATCGTTGCCCCTTTTGATAAAAGGTAGGCCCCAGACACTGGGATAAATAAAACAGGGCCTCGTCAGAAAGGCCTACATAGGGTGTCCGAAGGGCTGCGACCAGGGCGAAATCATCCTCCGGCTGATACACACACCGGAGAAGATAATACATATCCCGCACCTCGGGCTTCTGATAAAATCCGGCACCTTTGTATATCTCGTAGGGTATACCCGCCGTCAGCAGAGCCTGCTCGATATCTCCCAGGCGGTGGCGTCCCCGAATCAAAATGGCGATATCCTGATACCGAAACCTTCGTTGAGCAGAGGAAACCCTGTTTGGCGAGGGATGCACCAGCTCCTCAATCAGTGAGACCAGACGGGACATTTGTGCCGATGCCCCCGCATCGCTGGGGGACTCCTCATCCAAAAGGCACAGCCGCAGTTCTGCCGCCGGCGAAGGCTCCTCTCGAAATGTCCGAGCCGCCTCCAAGGGAGCAAAGGGTACATCGAATTCAGAATTTCCCGCCAGCACCCTTTCAAATGTCCGGTTAAAAAAAGCAATTAATGGGGGCACGCTGCGGAAATTGTGCGACAAGTGGATGCATCCTGCCGAATCGTTTTCGGGATGCTTCCAGCCGGGGCCGACGGCCCGCGGGACAGCCAGATTGTGATCCCGGATCTGCTTTCGGAATGCTTCAAACAGCGTCACATCGGCACGCCGAAATCCATAAATCGATTGTTTGGGATCACCCACAATAAACAAATTCGGGCGTTCCCCGGGGGCCCCTTCGGATAAGCCCACCAGCAAAGCAAGGATTTCCGCCTGCAATGCGTCGATGTCCTGAAACTCATCCACCAGAATCCAGGGATACCGTCGGCGCAGTTGCCGCACTATCTGGGAATGGTGTCGAAGCAAATCCCGTACCCGGATGAGCAAGTCGGTAAAATCCACCCATCCCAATTGCCGTTTTTCCCGCTCCAAACGGGATAAAAATCGGTAGAACAGACGGCTGATACCACACTGAATCGTGGCCAGGGTATACTCTTGCTCTTGATGATGTTTCCCCCAGGGGTACTCCCTCCAGTAGGGTTCCAACAGGGAAAGCAAGCGCCCATAAGCGTCCCGGGCGCCGACGCCTTCAACCAGCTTGTTCAAAAGCGATCTGGGCTCCCCCTTCTGAGTAAAGAAAAGGGACAGCAAATCCGATATCCCCCGGTCAATTGCATCCGGGGGGCTTTCGGGGGCGAGTCTCAAGAAATTGTTTCCCTTTTCCAAAAGCGAAGAAGCGGTTTTAGAAGAACCCGCAACCTGTTGCACAGCCGCCATCAGCTCTGTCACGATCGAAGGGATACCTGATTGATGAAGCCGTTGCAGCATACGGATCAGATACTGCTTCCGGACATTGGTCCATTCTCGCTGCAGCGCCTGAGGAGACAGGGTGGCATAGGAACGGGCATAATGTTCCAGACCAGCCCGTTGTTCGTACAGCTCCCGGAACACCTTCCGCAAATTTCGCACATCCAGAGCACTCAGGGCCCTTTCAATCAACCGGGATTCTTCCTCACTTTCCGGCCGGTATTGAAAAAAATATTCCCAAAACACCCGATCGAAGAGATTCCCCATTTGCAGATCGTCGGCAACATCAAACTCCGGTGAGATACCGGCCTCCAGGGCATAGGCCTTTAACACTTGGCGGCAAAAGGCGTGAATGGTGCAAATCTGGGTTGTGGAGAGCGATTGAACAATATCGAACAGGCGTTTCCGTTGTTCGGGAAGGGCGTGGAACCGCTGGAAAATCCCCTGCACGATTCGTTCTTTCATCTCCGCCGCGGCTTTTTCGGTGTAGGTGATCGCCAGCACCTGATGCACCGCCGTTTCCGGATGGGTCAGAAGGATATGGATATAACGCTCGACCAGAATAGTGGTTTTCCCGGAACCGGCACCCGCCGTAACGGCTATATGCCGCTGCAAATCCAGAGCCTTCCGCTGCTGTTCGGTTAACCGTATCATCATCCCATTTGCTTTGCCGATATGGGTTAATTTAGGCCAATTCCTCTCTTTTTTCCAGCACTCTTTTCGCCGATCCCCCCGGCACCGCTGATGATTTTCAGATGTGACTTGCTTCCGTCACCCCAATCCTTTTACTTTTTTGGAACCAGGTAAAAACCGAAAAAAGGGAAGGAATGGGTCATGCCACTGGATAAGTTAGATACCGCGTTACAACAAGATATTGACATGTTACACCAGGAGGGGCGCGCCAAGGCCCCGGAACGCATCATTATGGATTACATCCCCCCGCGGGGGGAAAACGGGCCTCGCTACCGCTTAAAGGGATCGGATCAGGAATTCATCCGTATGAACTCCAACAGTTATCTGTCGCTTTCGCATCATCCCGCCTTAATCGAAGCCGCCGACGAGGCCGCCCGGAGATTTGGGGCGGGCCCCGGCGCGGTGCGGTTTATCGACGGCACTTTTCATTATCACGTGGAGCTGGAAGAACGCATCGCCCGTTTTGTGGGAAAGCCCGCCGCAAAAATCTTTAACTCCGCTTACACCTCCAACCTGGGGTTGGCCCTGGCCATTAACACCCAACACACCTACTGGATTGGGGATGAACTCAATCACAACAGCATTATTCGGGCCATGCGCATTGCCAATGTCCCCCGGGAAAACAAAGGCATTTACAAACACAATGATATGGCGGACCTCAAACGCTGCCTGGATGCGGTGCCGGCCCACATTGCACGAGTGGTCATCATTTTCGACGGCATTTTCAGCATGCGCGGCGACTATGCCCCGATCCCGGAAATCGTGGCACTGGCACACCACTATCACGATCGGTTTAAGGACGGCGTCATCACCGTGGTGGACGATTCTCACGGCATCGGAGCCTTTGGAAATACCGGGCGCGGCACCGCCGAATTTACCGGGGCGACTCCGGACGTGATTGTGGGAACTTTCGGAAAGGCATTTGGAGTGAACGGCGGTTTCGTAGCCGCCAGCAAAACCGTCATCGAAGCCATCCGCCAAAAGGCCGATACCTACATCTATACCAATCCTCTGGGGGTGGCCGATTGTGCCGCCGCATTGAAGGCGATCGACATCACCGACGGACCCGAAGGCCAACAGCGTCTACACCAGCTGAAAGAGCGGACCCGCCAGTTTCGGGAGGGTATTACCGATCTGGGCATGGAATCGATTCCCGGACCCCATCCCATTGTTCCCCTGCTGGTTCGGGACACCCAGAAGACCCACGATATGGTGAACCGCCTCTTCCAAAAAGGGGTGCTGGTTGTGGGGCTTACCTATCCGGTGGTTCCCCGGGGGGATGAGACCATTCGTTTCCAGATCAATGCCGCCCATACCACCGCGGATGTGGATTATGTGCTCAGCGTTTTGAAGGAGTTTGCAGACCATTAATCGAATTGCTGCATGCATGAATGTTCCCAACGCTTATGCCCGGCAACAGCCCATCGTAAAACGCCGGCAATGCAACCGGCGCTCCGTGAAAGGCAACGGGCGCACCAAGGCCAGAGCTCCGTCATCCGGAGCACCGCGCCGGGGAGCCCAAACAGCGGGTCCGCCTGATTCCCGCACACTAACGATGAGTCAAACCGAAACCATCCATCCCAAATGATGCCGACTTTCCATCAAGACCAGGGGATAAGAAGGATCGTCGCCCCACCAAAGGGGCCGATGCTGCCATTGTTCACCGATGTCTTCCCTTACCTTCCAAATTCATCCATCGCATTCCCCTATAAAGGAGGATGGACCTGGTGAAGCCCCCGGGATACTTCATACTCGGCAGCACGGGATTTATCGGCCAGCAAGTGCTCCGGCATCTGCTGAAAACCCGACGGCCGATCACCTGTTTAATCCACCGGTCTTCTCTGCCAACCTCCCTGAGCAGCCGGGTGCGCTGCGTGTCTGGTTCTCTGGAACAATTTCAACCGGAATGGCTCGATCCCACTGTGACGGGGGCGCTTATCCACCTGGCGCGGATTTCGGGAAGCACCCCTTGGACCCGTCGGCTGGCCGCACGAAAGAGTGCTCGGGCCCATAAAAGATTATTGTCGTACCTGCACAACTTTTTCCCCGATGTTCGCCTGGTTCTGGTTGCTGGAACCCTGGCCTACGGGGACGCCGGGGATACTCCCATAGACGAGCATACTCCCCTGTCTCCCGTCAGTTTTGCGCGTTATTACGCGGCCGGAGAAGCCCCGCTGGTGGAAGCGATTACCCGGGGCCGCATCAAGGGCCTCGTTTTAAGGCCGGCTTGGGTATACGGGAACGGTTCCTGGTTCAAACAACTTTTTCTCCTGCCCATGAAGCATCGGGCATTTGTCCCCTTGTACGGCGAAGGCAAGAACTGGATGACCCTCATTCATGTTGCAGATTGTGCGGGGCAGATTGTTCACCTGACCGACCGAGGGTGCACCGGCCGGACCTACAACGTGTATGCCGGAGAACCGCTTCAACAATTTCAGTTAGCGGAAATGTTGAGTCAGATCACCGGCCTGCCCATCCAGCGCGTTCCCCTTCACCATCTTCGATCTCGATATGGAAAACCGGTTGCCGAGGCTTTTGCCATCGCTCAAAAAGTGACCAGTTGCTACCGGGACGAGCTCCAGCAATATCCACTTTCATTTCCCGATCTCTTGTCCGGCCTGAGGCATGTGGTGCAGTCGTTTTTCACTTCCCCCTCCCCCCGTTCGGCGTCCTTTCCATAAGAAGATACCCAAGACGTTGCTGCAGGGCTATCGACGGGCGAGGGCTTCGCCGTCCAAATCACCGCGGATCCATGCGATTGTTCTCCAATCGAAAAGGCGTTTCACAACCAGAACACCGGAGCAATCCTGGTTAAAACATTCAATCCGCACAAGGCGCCACCCGGGTCTGATCAAGGAGACCGGCGGCGACCGGGTTTCCAAAGCATGATGACCACCTGATCGGCAAGTAAAGAAAAGGCGGGATGGGGCATTACCCATTTTTCCAGGCGATACAAGATGCTCAGGGCAAAACCGTTGATCTGGAAGCCGGTTTGGAAAGGTGGCACCAAACAGAGGGCGGGACGGATTTTTCTTTGTCCCGGCAGCCGATGCAACAATCGGAATACCCGGAACGAGGATCGTAACCACATCCTTTGAGGCTTGCCACGGATGTTGACCCGTAACCTCCCCCGCCATCGACGAAATGCCCGTCGGGGGTGTCCGGTGAGCAAAAAATATACCGTTTCCGGAAGGCAAAACGGTGTCAGGTGGGCGGTCATTAGCACCCCCCCGGGGACCAACATCCGGTACAGCGCCCGATGCGCTTGGATAAAGGCCCGATCGTCCAGATAAGAAAACCCCCCCGTGGTGGAAAAGATCAAATGAAACCGTCGCCCCTCGAAGCTGTCCGGTTGCAAACACTCGGCCCTCCCCAGAAACAGCTTTAGCCGACCGCTGCGGCATTCCCCCTGGAACTTTTTCCAGGCAACCTGAAGCATCCCGGGAGAACCATCACAGCCTGTCACTTCATATCCCTGATCCAGAAAAAACGCAAAGTCGTTTCCAGGACCACAATTGAAATCCAGCATCCGTAAGGGAGGAGGAAATTGCTGCAGACGGGGATGCACTTCCTTCAGATACAGCGTATACAATAGTTCTTTGGAGAGGCGAAAGACGGGATTGGCGACCGGTAATCGCCCGTATTCTTCGGCCCAGATGTCGAATCCCCTGGAAGAGACGGTCTCCCCATCGGTGGGATGAAAGGAACGGTAAGCGCCGCAAGAAAGCGGGATCATGATTTTTCCTCCTCTCCCTCATCAGCCTTCTGTTCCGGGGCGTGGTTACCGACACCCATACAAGCCTCGGGCTTTTTCTTGTCGTATCGAAACGTTTGTTGCATCCCCCGGACCTCACATATCCGATTTTTCCTTACCAGAAATGCGGCCAACGCACCCGCCGAAAATGCAAGGCCGAGAAGCCCTTTCGGGAAAGCAATCTTAAAGATCGATAAGGTCGCTTCAGGATACACCAGAGGAAAAAGGGAAGGACTCCCAATTCCGGCCGACCCGGCACCTGACGAATGTATTTCGCCAGTTGATAGACCAGATCCTCCTGGAAGGCAACCGACGTCCGGGCTTCCGGAAATCGATGATAAAAGCGCATCAGCAGTTCGCGAAAGTGGTACCAGAATGCCTGGGGGGAATTCGGCCCCACTCTTCTGGGCGCGGAGGCCAGCACCCGTATCCATTCCCGAGGGATGGGGGCTTCGAACAACGTTTGCACATACGGGATCAGCAGGGGTAAAACGGATTTCTCCAGTAAGCGATCGGCCTGACTTCTGGTAATTCGCCCGATCACCGATTGGGCATGGATGCGATGGTTGACCAGCGGCCGGGGAAGGTTGGCCCCGGGATGATGTAATACCAGCCGAGTCCACAAGGCAATATCTTCGCAATGTCTGCATTGAGGATACCCCCCCATCTCCCGAAGCACCACCTCCCGGCGGAACAGGACCGAGGTGTGAAGGAAAGGGGACTCGAAGCATTGATACCAACGGAGTCCCAGCCACTGAACCGGTTTATACAGATAAGCAAACCGCCGACCTCGTTCGTCCACAGCATACCCATGGGTGCCTACGATCACACATCGGGGATGCTGTTTTAAAAAAGTCACCTGGTATTCCAGCCGCCGGGGATGGGACCAGTCGTCCGCATCTTGGCGAGCGATCAGGGGATAGCGGGCCTGCCGCAACCCCAGGTTTAGACAGTGGCCTATCCCCTTCCGGGTTTCCAGCCGCAGATATCGAATCCGCGGGTCCGCAAAGCGTTTCACCACCAAAGGGGTTGCATCGGTGGAACCATCATCGATGATGAGACACTCAAATCGGGTGAAGGATTGATTCAGAACGCTGGTGACGGCCTGTTCCAGATAGCCGGCGGCATTGTGCACGGGTAACAACACGGTAACCATAGAGCCTCCCCGGTTACCGTTTTTCGGGTTGCAACACATACAGACTATACTCGCCGCAATTCCAGAAAGGCGTTCGGTTCAGCCAGGTATCCACCCGCCATAAGACATCCGCCATTCGGCTGTCGGGTTGAAGGCGATGGTTTCGGTACCAGGCCGGGAAGACAATCGAATAGCCCTTCCGCTGCACAATGCGAAATTCGGGGCGAAAAAATCGGTGAATGTCCCGCGCCGATCGGCAGGTACTGTCCAGCCGTTTGGCGGGAGAATAGCCGGACCAGCGGTTGGTCACACGAGAAAAGGCCCGCTTAACATCCAGCTTCAGCAAATAAAATAAAATATCGAATCCGTACCAGCGATTGACAAAGGTTAAGACCAACGTTCCCTGGGGCGTTACCAGCCGCCGCAATAATCCGGCCGTCTGCTTCAAATCCTTGACGGTGTTCAATGCACCAAAATAACAATAAATCAGATCGAACTTTCTTCCGGGAAACAGGGCGGGAACATCTTCCGGGGTTCCCACTTCCACAAGCACCCGGTCTTGCCCGTGGCGTTCCAAAATCTGTCGCGCCAGGCGCACCATTTCCGGCGATACATCGATCCCGGCGATATCGACCCGGGGATATTTTTGAGCGAAGTACACCAAATCCACCCCGGGACCACAACCGATTTCCAGCATGGAAGCAAACGCATACTGCTCCGTTATCGCCCGGAAATCCTGACGAATTCGCTGCAACACATAGTTTTGTTCATAACGCTCCAGAAAATCCCGGGCATCCTGATCGTAATAAGCGGCCACCCTTCGGTAATAGGCGTCCTTTTTGGCCATCAAAGAAACATCCGATAACGATTTCATTTTCCAGGCCTCCCCCGATCAGCGGTTACGATTTCTTTATAGCACCCGTATTTCCGTTGGTTAACCCCGCTTCCCGATAGACCGCCGCTTTCAACTCCCCCCGCACCCGTATCCCGGAATCAATCAGCCGATAGACATTCTGATAATCCACCCGATTCAATTTAGCGTATCCGGGACGCACCACAATGTTGCGATCGAATACGTCGGGAAATTTCCGCTGCAGACGATTTCGATACCATTGATAGACCCAGCGGTTCCAGCAGGTCAACCATTTTCCCGTTCGGTTTGCCCAAAAACCATTTTTTCGCCCCAGGTAATACCGGGGATTGGGATGCCGAGGGATTGCGGCATTGGGAAGCTCCCGAAAGATCCAGCGATTCTTTTTCATGAACCGAATTTTATACCCATGATTGATCAGAGATTGCATTTGCACAATTTGCAGTGCCGTAAAATAATTTTGCTGGGTCAGTTCCAGGTTCGCTTCATCAACCAAAAAGTTCACACATAATTTTTCCCGCACTCCCAGCCAGCGGCTGAGAATAACGATCAAGCCGTAGGTCAGCCAGAGCCGGTCCCGGCACGTTATAACGAATAAATCGACATCATCTTCCGGATCGCAGGATTCGAATGCATTGGCTCCCGTCAAGGCCACATAACGCACCCACGGAAGGCGCACGATCCATTTCAAATGTTTCCGATAAGCCACAAACACCCGATAGCTCCATTCGCTGCGTTGAATCTGCCCGTTGGGATTCTTCCCGCTTCCCAGGCGATCCTGCCGCTCCCACACCCGGTGCTCCGCTTTCAATGTCTCGACGACCATTCGAAAATGCTTTTCGGGAATGGGGAGACGCAGAAATGCCCGTACCTGCTCCCGGGTAAAGGCGCTGTCGAACGTCTGGGCAATGGCCAACACCCGTAATATTTCCCGACGCACAAGGGAAGGGTCTGGTTTGAATGTCAATCGCCACCTCCATTGCAATGGCTGTCCCGGATGCTCTGTTCAAAAGGGCGTCATCTGAGGTTTTGCCTCCGCTTCCACCAAGGAATGCTCCCAATTACCCACCAGCACACTCCCATACAACTGAACGGCCCTGTGGGCGGTTTCCCTCCAGGTTAAATGGGCGATGCGCGAACAACGGCCCCGTTCCGGTAACCCTTGTTGATAGGCCCGTCCCATACTCACCGCCCAGTATGTCTCATCCAAATGAGCAAAATGGTAAGGATGGCTCCCCAGAATTTCGCTCACCGTGTTGTTCTGAAACAAAAAAGCCGGAATTCCCTCCCGAATGGCTTCGAATGGAGTAAATCCAAATCCTTCGTATTCCGAGGCGCTGACAAAACACAGCGCATTTCGATATAATGTTTTTAATTCAGGCAAACTTATTCCCATTAAAAATTGGATATCTTCCCGATAGGGCGATGCCCGATAGGCTCTCTGGACGCGGCGATACCCATTGGCCGGGTACCCTACAATCACCAACCGGAGATCGGGGATAAATTCCTTTTTTAAACGATTGAACACCCGAATCAGGAATTGAATGTTTTTTCGCACTTCTATGGTATTGACGGATAGCAGATAGGGCTTTTCCATGCGAAGATGAGGACAAACTTCAACTTCATCCAGATGATCCACGCCCGGATAGATGGTAACCAGCTTCCAATGAAATTCGGGGAAAAACTGTTGGACAGACCGGCGGGTGGAATGGGAGACCGTCCAGATGCGATCGGCCCGTTCCAGAAACGCTCGGAACCGTTTCCGAAAATACAAACGTTTCGCAAAGGGATACTTATCGGGAAACAGGAAAAAGCCCATGTCGTGCACTGTGGTAATCAAACGATAGTGGGACCGGGCGGGCGGCGTTAGATAATGGGTGGCATGAAACAGGGCAACTTTTTCCTGACTCAATTTTCGGGGCAGCGCCAATTCGTAATACGCCAGCAAATGGGCTCGATTCCGAAGGGGAACCACCACTAACTCATCATGGGGAGCAAGTACGGCCTGTAACAAGGGGGCATGCCGGGGTTTGCAAAAGACTTTTAATCGGAAGGGTCGCGGCACCCTGCCCAGGGCTCGCACCAGGTAATACATGAAATAACCCGCGCCGCTGTAATGTCCGGGCAGAGCCAGACAATCTATTCCAATGAAAAAGGTATTCAATCCTGTTTATCCAGATTAAATCATCAACACCATCATCCCGGAATTTCCATCTCCGGTCCCTTTTCGGGCCTTTCCCGGGAACCGATCCGCCGCCTAAGACTGCCTTTCAATTTTCTTTAAATTGAGCTGACGCCGGTTTTGTTCCGGATGGCAGGACCTCCTTTCCCGATGATTTCCACCACCTGACCGTCACAGGATACCGAAGCCCCCAGGAACGATTCGACCAACCAGAGTCGGGCTTCCACATGATCGCTCAGGCGAGGGATTCGATAGCGGGTCTTTCCCGCCGCCAGGGCCGCATAGGGGATCAGCTGATCGGCCAGATGGCGATCGACGGTTGCGCCGGTTTTCCAGTCGGCCATCAAGTGGCGGGCCACCTGTCGACCGATCCATTCGGCCCGCCGACCCGGTTTTCCGGCCATATCCGCCCCCAGGCAGCCGCTCCATTCGGTATGGCTCCAGACGGCTAAGGCGGCACCCGGCTGAACAGAGGGCCGTTGAAACGCCGGCCGGTCTTTTTCGTCATACACGCAATCAATCTCCCCCTCTATCCCCATCCCACGCAGCGCGTCCAGACAAGCTTCGGCCATGCGATGCGATACGCGCCGTTCTTTTAAATGGGAAGACAGGGCAATGCCTTCCACCCTCTTCAGCGGTCCCGTTTCCAGCAACTCCAGCGGACGCAGGGGCTGTTGCAACGGTGGTATCCACAGGTGAATTTCGCCTTTCCCGGACGGCACATACCCGGGGCGCCCAATCCGGCATTCCACCCGGGCACCCATCCGGGCCAACAGCGGCAACAACAACCGCTGAAAATGAAACGCCGAGGGGGCGAAATCCTGAAACAGCCCTCCCCTCAGGACCCATTCCGATGGTCCATCGGCAAAAAGGGCCAGGGGCAACACAGCCATGGCGAGCATAATGGCAGAGCCCGCGGTACCAATGTCCCATTGATATCGCCCGCCGCGAATGGTCTTCCCCGGCCGAAAGGACATCTCCGAAGAACCCACAACGGCACCGTCCAGGGTGCCCTGGCAGAGCTGCGCGCAGGCACGAACGGCCGCCACATGCTGGGCCCTCAAACCGGGGTTTTTCCGCCGGGCCCGGATGTTGTACAAATGCAGGCTCCTGCCGGTCAATACGGCAAAAGACACCGCATCCCGAACGATGGTACCCGAACCCGACTTCAGACTCCCATCAATACGAATCATGTGGTGTCTATTCTGTATTCGTTTATGGCCGGTCGTGGCAACAAGAACC
>WFTQ01000072.1 GCA_015485355.1 bacterium
ACGTCCACCACCACCAGGATTTTTTAGGCGTGTATTTAAATAAGAATCGCTTCATTTTTTCCCTTTTAATTACGCGGTAATGATAAAAAATTTTAAACGGCAAAGCAAGAAAGAAAAAAATCGAGGGGAAAATAAAAAGGTCCCGCGTGCCTGGCGGTTCGGCCGTGGCGGCGCCATGAGGAAAAGGCGGAACGGACGGGATCGATTGGGGAAGGGGGCGTCGGGTTTACCGGCCGTTCCGGGCGACCCTACCATCCCAGTTTTTCTCGCAATCGGCGGGCGGCATTGCGGCTGATGTGAAGTTGGCTGCGTTTTCTGTCTTTCACTTCCATGATGTAGCTTCCTCCCAGATACGGTTCGATGCTTTGAACGAAATTTAAATTTACGATGGTAGAGCGGTGAATACGGAAAAATTGTTCTCCATCCAAGCGATGTTCCAGTTCTTCCAGTGTATAATTGACGATGTAGGATTTGTCCGTCAGATGGGCGAAGACCACTTTATCTTCGCTGGAGAAGTAAACGATACTCTCCACCGGAAGCAGGTAAATGCGTTCTCCCACCCGTGCGGGAATCCGTCGCAGCGGTTGATGCATGCGCACCGATTCGGTGGCCGATAGGGGATGCTTTCGGCGGGTCGCCGGCCGACGATACTGGATGGCTTTAGCCACCGCTTGCTGAAAACGATCGAATGTATAGGGCTTTAACAGATAATCCACCGCGCTGAGTTCAAAGGCCTGGATGGCATACCGATCGTAGGCGGTACTGAAGATCACCTGCGGTTTTTCGTTTAACATTTTCAACACATCCAGACCGGAAATGTCTCCCAGGTGAATGTCCAGGAAGATCAGGTCGGGTCGGGTAGCGGGGATTTGTGCCAGCGCCTGCTCTCCGCTGTCGCACCAGCCGACCAGCTTCAACGCAGGATGGGCGTCAATAAATGCCAGCAAACGTTCCCGGGCAGGCGCCTCGTCTTCCACCACAAAAACGGTTAATTTTTCCATTGCGAGGTTCATCCTGTTTGAAGTTGCAGAGTAATCCGGGTTCCTTGACCTTTCCGGGAATCGATGTGCAGGCGGTATCGGTGACCAAATCGCATGCGCAACCGCTGATGGATATTCCCCAGAGAATGAGACGATTGAAGCACCGCTTTCGGCTCCCGGGAAAACCCGCAACCATTATCGGTCACCATAAGGCGAAGATGACCGTTTTCCAGCCTGCAGCGAACATCAATCTGTAACTCCTGATCCCTTTCCCGCCAGCCGTGTTTGATGGCATTTTCTACCAGCGGTTGAAGGATCAACGGTGGAACTTTTAGCGTTAAGCAATCGGCATCTGCCTGGATGGAGTAATGGAGTTTTCTCCCGAATCGAGCTTTCTGAATTTTCAGATAACGTTCCGTTAATTCCATTTCTTTTTTCAGAGGGACGGTTTCTGCGGCGGAAATGTCGAACACCGTTCGGAAGAAATCCGCCAGGGTTACAACCAGTCGTTCGGCATGCTCCGGATGGGTGCGGATTTCCGCGGCAATGGTGTTGAGGGCATTAAACAGAAAATGGGGCTCCATCTGGCTCTGAAGCAGCCGCAGGCGGGTTTCCTGAATCTCGCGATTCTTGCCCAGGACTTCGATGTAGCTGATCAGCAAAGCCCCGAACAACACCAGTAGAATGATCAGGGCCAGCAGGGCGAATACGGGAGCCAGGTTTTGCATGGCCCATTCCACTGTAAAATATTCCGGCCGTTTCCCGGATGCCAACGAAGCAAGCACCTGGGTGCTCACCACAATCAATCGGGTGATCACCTCCTGTAACAGTTGGTAGGGAGGGACAAGGATCAGAAAGTGTAGAGCCAGTACCAGAACCAGGCCGTATACCAGGCCGGCCGTGTAGAGCAGGGTTTGCAAGCCCAGGTAACCGGAAGGGGACAAACGCGCCGATATCGGTTGACCCAATCGATGCATGCCGAATAAAATTCCCATTATTATGGTGGCATACAACCAGGCCACCCAGTGAAGCGGATATGCGATGTCGCTGGTCGTATGAAGAATCAGATAAAAAACAATGCCCGTCGCCGCATAGCTTATCCACCAGAGCAAGGGTGTATAGGTCCGTCGGGCCATTGGTCTACCCGGATTTTGTTGAAGTTGAATGACGGGTAAAGTGCGCCCGGGATCGTAGAGGGATCGCTGCATTTCCAATCGCCATTGTCGTGGCCTTTTGAATAATGATGAAAACGATGATCGGATGGTTTTGATAGTCCGGCATCGATTTTTTCCGGATACTCCCGTTGATGGGGAGTTTTTGGATCCCTGACTTTTCCATTCAAAGAGCATTTTACGACCCGCCGAGGCGAGAAGCAAGCGGCAAAAAGAGACCCGCTCGCAGGGATTTCCGCCGCCCGAAACGCCGTAGGTTGGGCCTAATGTGGGGTATCCTCGAACCTGCAAATGCTGATTGCACTCGGCCACATCGATCTTTTGCCCACTGACCGGTCCATGCGCAACCCCGCCGCGGGAGCCGGATTCCGAAGGGCGGCCCGGGAGCGGCGGAGGCCAAAAGCCGACAACAGTGCTGATGAACCCGGCCCATTTTCCCGGTGCTGTGGTCATTATGCCGCCTCCCGGGGTTTTGCGATTGGCCCCATTCTCACCCTCGGCGTGGGTGCCGGGGAGATGAACAACCGTGAGGTGTCCGGCGGTAACAGCAAAGCCGTCTCCTCGCCTCTCACGGACTACCCGGCCGCTTCGGCCCCGGAACCCTGATAGGTACGCCACATGACCTGGATAAGGGCACCGGTGCCGATCAGAGCTACGGCAATGACAAAGAGGGTGCCCAGGATCGGGATAAAGCCGACACCGTAGACGAGGATGAAACCCAACAGGTAAGCCAGGTAACGATTGGGTCGGATGTTCGGTTGAAAGCGTTTCCAGAGCAGTTGTCCCAGGACGCCGGCTCCCAGCAGTTTGCTCAGATACACCAGCAGGAGGTAAAAAGCCCCCAGGGTTACCATTAATGGAGGAACGATGATGGACAACAGGGTGAGAATCGGAAACAGGAGGAAAAACAGGGCTCCCATTCCCCCGGTTTTTAACGGTCTGGTGGCCGTCAACAGGGTCATCTCCCAGACGGCATTGGGAAACAAAGCTATAAATAACAGCCCCATGGTGAGGGCCGAAAGGAAAAACCAGATACGCCAGGGGCTTTTGTAAAAAGGTTTGGAAGGACGCTCCCGGATCTCCAGGTTGCCGGGGGCGTTGGGTATGGTGTCCGGCCGTTGTTTCAGAAAAGTGATTGTGACTCCGCCTCCACTCTGGAAGTGGGAACCAAATTGAACGTCGTTGGCTTCGAACGTTACCGAACCATTCACCCTGCCATTGAAGGTGGCCGATCCCGCCCCCCCGGTAATGCTCCCTTCCACCCGAGCCTCCTGCAGGACGAACGTCTGACTTCCACTGTAAACATTGCCCAGGATTCGGGCTCCGGGGGCCAGCACCACCATCCGGCCCATACTGCGAACCGAGCCGTGAATCATGCCTTCCACCCGCAACACTTCCCCAAAAAAGAAAACATTGCCTCTCACTTCTCCACGAAGGACGGCACGCCGGGCAAAAATCAGTACGTCGTCTTCAACCGGTCCTTCCACCCGAATGTCTTCGCCAAAGAAGAAAATATCGCTGCTGACGTACCCTTTCATTTCTAAGGAGCGACCAAAATATAACAGATCGTCCTTCACCGTATCCGTCGCCGAAACGATGAAATAGTGGCCCCCCTGAATATCCATCCCATGAAGGGCGCCTAACCCGATCAGTAAAATCCACCATCCCGCCAAGAATCGGTTCATAATGCCTTCTCCTTTTTATGCTCTCGAAGCAAAAATAAACTCTCCCGGCACTTTTCCAACGACCGGCCGACGAACGGTTGGAATAAGGCTCCGAATGGTTCGAAAAATAAGATGAATGGTTTCTCCTTTCCGGACGATTATGGGAATCGCTTGCAACTTCCCTGCCGAAGGGTGTAAATTCACATAATGAGTGGTTAATCGAGGGGAAACAATGGCACTGGTCATTTACAACACGTTAACCCGAAAAAAGGAGGCCTTTACTCCTCTGCATCCGGAACGGGTTCACATGTATGTATGCGGCCCCACGGTATACGGGCATCCGCATATCGGTCATGCGAAAAGCTATGTTAGTTTCGATGCCGTCGTTCGCTGGTTTCGCTATCTGGGATATCGAGTCAAGTACGTTCAAAACATCACGGATGTGGGGCACCTGACGGACGATGCCGATGAAGGGGAGGACAAGATAGAAAAGAAGGCCCGCGAGGAGCGATTGGACCCCTGGGAAATTGCGCAGTATTATACCTGGAGTTATTTTGATGACATGGATGCTCTGGGGGTGCTGCGGCCGACGATTTCGCCCCATGCCACGGGGCATATCATTGAGCAGATCGAGCTGGTGAAGACGTTGCTGGAGAAGGGGTATGCTTACGAGGTCAATGGGTCTGTTTATTACGACGTGTGCAAATTTCCGGAGTATGGTAAATTGAGCGGCCGGAGACTGGAAGAGCTGGAGGCGGGAGCACGGGTGGCGGTGAATCCGGAGAAAAAACATCCTTTTGACTTTGCCCTGTGGAAGAGGGCCGAACCGGGGCACATCATGCGCTGGCCCAGTCCCTGGGGAGAAGGGTATCCGGGCTGGCATATCGAATGTTCGGCCATGTCCATGAAATATCTGGGAGAGACCTTCGATATCCATGGGGGCGGTATAGAAAATGCCTTCCCGCATCACGAATGTGAAATTGCACAGAGCGAGGCGGCTACCGGGCGACCCTTTGTCCGTTACTGGATGCACAACAATATGGTGACGGTCGACGGCACCAAAATGGGAAAGTCTCTGGGAAATTTTGTAACCATCAAAGATGCGTTGAAAGACTATTCCCCGCTTACCCTTCGATTCTTTATTTTGAGCAGCCATTATCGGAGTCCGGTAGATTACAGTGCCCAAGCGCTGGAAGGGGCCCAAAAGGGGCTGGAACGTTTGCATAACAGTGTGCGGCATTTGTACCGGGCACTGCAAAAGGCCACCGATTCGTCCGACGTTTCCTCCCCATTCTCTATCGAGACATTTCAGAGACGTTTTGAAAAGGAGATGAATGACGACTTCAACACGCCGAAGGCCATTGCGGTGTTATTCGATTTTTCCCGGGAATTAAATAAATATTTGCATCAGCCCGGACCCCATCATAAGCCGTTTCTTCAAGAGGCGGAACGCTTTTACCAGGTATTTGCGGGCGAAGTGCTGGGCCTTTTACCCGAAGAGGTAACCCGGGAGCCGTCGGCTCCAATCCAGCAAATGGTGGAAAAATTGATTCAATTGACGGTGGAAGTCCGCGGCGAACTGCGACGCCGGAAGTTATGGCCCTTGTCCGATAAAATTCGGGATCAGCTGGCCCGACTGGGCATTGTCATCAAGGATCGACCGGACGGCAGCAGTGAGTGGGAGATAGGGGAGTAGCCGGACCATCGGCCCGGGATGGTGGGGGTTCGGGAAAGGATCCTGCTTTAGGTGAACCGCCCGATTCGCGCAATCCTCACCCATCCGCCGGAAAGCGGTGCGAGTTTCGGTTTTCGAAAAGACCTCCTGGAAGGGGGTTATCGGCCCGCGGGTTGGTTTTCTGCCGTTATCCCTTTTTTCGGTCGAACGAAGGGCATTCCGATGGGACTGCGCCGGGCGATTGTTGCCGATTGGAGCAATCGTGTTTTCCGCGGGTGTGGGCCGGTGGCGGGGGACGGTACGGCTGAAGCGCCTCTTCAGTTGCAATGCTCCGGGGCCGGTTGGGAGGAGGAAAATCAGGGCCTTGGAAGAAGAAGGGAAGCCCGGGATGGCCTGACATCGGACACAGGGTCGTTTAACGGATTTTTTCGGTTGGAATTTATTTACACCATCAAATAAAAAGATATTTTTCTATTGATTTTAAAATCGTCTTTCTCGTAATTTCCACACCTGTTTTGTGAAAAAAATTATAAAGAAAGCCAGGGGTGCCCATGCTACTTCAGTATATCCCGATCTTGGTGTTGTCGGTGATCGCCCTAGGATTTGCGGCCGCGGTACTGATCCTTACCCATGTCATCAGTCCCAAAGTCAAGGATCCCGTAAAACTGACCGTCTATGAATCCGGACTGCCACCCCAAATGGAGGCTCGACTGCGTTATCCCATTCGGTTTTTTGTGGTGGCCATGATGTTCATCCTCTTCGACGTGGAAGTTATCTTTATTTATCCCTGGGCGGTGGTCTACCAGCAGTTTCTCGCCTATGGCAGTTTTATTTTTTGGGAAATGCTTTTATTCATCGCCGTTTTATTCGCCGGATATCTGTATCTGTACAAGCGTGGCGCCTTTAAGTGGGAGTGAAACAATATGCTGGATTCTAAAACCCTGATCGAGGCGGTTCGCCAATCGTTTCCGGAAGCCTCCTTCGAAGAATTTCGTGAGCAACTCGCCATACGGATTCCCCGAGACCAATTGTTTGACTTGATGCAATTTTTAAAAGAAGAAAAAACCCTGGCCTTCGATTACTTGACCGATGTCACGGGTGTGGATTATTTAAAGATGGACCGCGATCCCCGCTTCGATGTGGTGTATCATCTGTATTCTTTTAAACACAATGTGCGCGTGCGAGTGAAGTGCGGGGTGGCGGAGGCGGATATGGAGGTGCCCTCTATGGTGCCTTTATGGAAGGCGGCCGCCTGGTTGGAGCGGGAAGCCTTTGAGATGTTTGGCTTCCGGTTCAAAGGGCATCCCGATTTGCGACGGTTGTTGTTGCCCGATGTATTCGAGGGGTTTCCTTTGCGCAAGGATTATCCGTTGCAGGGCCGGGGCGAACGGGACGTGATCCTGAACCTGAAATAAACGCTTCTGCGGCGTCCCGATGAGGTAAGCCTGAAACCGTTTCTTATGGACCAAAACCAAGTGAATGGGCATGACAGATTTGAGCTATGATTTGAAAACCGACCAGATGATATTGAATTTCGGGCCCCAGCATCCGGCCACCCATGGTACCTTGCGGTTGGTGCTGGAGCTGGATGGAGAAGTGGTCAAGAGGGCGGAACCGCACATTGGCTACCTGCATTCCGGATTTGAAAAATTGGGCGAGTACAAGACCTACAACCAATGGATCACCCTGTCGGATCGGATGAACTACCTTTCGCCCCTGGCCAACAACATCGGTTTCGCCCTGGCGGTGGAGACGCTGATCGGTATCGATGTCCCCGAGCGGGCCAAATATATCCGGGTGATTCTGGCGGAACTGTCCCGCATTGCCGATCACATGGTCTGGCTGGGTACCCATGCCCTGGATATAGGGGCTTTTACCGCTTTTCTGTATGCCTTCGAAGCGCGGGAACATCTGTACAATATCTTCGAGCATGTTACGGGCGCCCGCCTGACCACCAGTTACACGCGGATAGGCGGCCTCTTCCGCGATGTCCCCCACGATTTTGAGGAGCTGGTGCGCACCTTTCTGAAGTATTTTCCCGGGGTGTTGAAAGAGTTGCATGGGCTGTTGACTCGGAATCGCATCTGGATGGATCGGACACGAGGCGTTGGGCATATTTCCAGAGAAGATGCCATTAACTGGGGGGTCACCGGTCCCGTACTCCGGGGTTCGGGCGTGGCCTACGATGTGCGACGAAACTTCCCTTATCTGATCTATGATCGCCTGGATTTCGAAATTCCGGTGTGCGACGATGGGGATGTGTACGCCCGTTATCTGGTGCGCATGGAAGAACTGGTGCAGAGCATGAAAATTATCGAACAGTGCTTGGCCGATTTCCCCGATGGTCCGGTGAACTACTTCGATCACAAATATACCCTTCCGGAAAAGGAGGCGGTTTATGATTCCATAGAAGGGCTGATCCATCATTTCAAGAACATCATGCCGGGTCATGGATTTGAGGTGCCCCGGGGCGAGATTTACGTGGCCACAGAGGCCCCCAACGGGGAACTGGGGTTTTATATTGTTTCCGATGGAAGCAACCGGGCGTATCGGTTGCGGGTGCGCCCTCCCTCCCTGGTGAATTTTGCCGGCTTCGACCGTATGGTCCGGGGCAATCTGGTTTCCGACGTGGTGGCTGTATTGGGTAGTTTGAATATTATTGCTGGTGAGTTGGACCGTTAACCAAAAGGATATCGATCGCCAATGAAAGTAGAGTTTTCCGAATCGGCCAAAAAGGAATTCGACGCCATCGTTCAACGTTACCCTCAAAAACGAGCGGCCTTGTTGACGGTGCTCCATCTGGCCCAGCGGGAATTCGGCTGGTTGTCCCGCGAGGTGATGGAATATGTGGGCCGATTATTGGATATCCCCGCGGGAGAGGTGTACGATACCGCCTCTTTCTACACCATGTTCTATCAAAAACCCGTTGGTAAGTACCACATTCAGGTCTGTCACACGCTTTCCTGCGCCCTCCGCGGCGCCCGCAATATCTATGAACATCTGGAACAAAAGCTGGGGATCAAAGCGGGGGAGGTGACTCCGGACGGCAAATTTTCCCTGGTCAAAGTAGAGTGCCTGGGGTCTTGCGGTACCGCTCCCGTGGTGCAGATCAACGACGACTATTTCGAAGGATTGACCATCGAACAGTTGGACGACATCCTTAACCGATTGGACCAAAATTCGGAGTGAACCGGTTTCTATGTTTGAAAAAGTACTGACCCAACACATTCAAGTCCCCCAATCCCGGGATATTGATTATTACATGAAACACGGCGGTTATCAGGCGTTCCGGAAGGTGCTGAAAGAGATGGAACCGGATCAGGTGATTGAGGTGGTAAGGGAGTCCAACTTGAGGGGGCGCGGAGGTGCCGGATTTCCCACGGGTGTAAAATGGGGCTTCGTTCCCAAAAACGATGAGAAACCGCATTACCTTCTGGTGAATGCCGACGAAAGCGAACCGGGGACCTTCAAGGATCGTCTATTGATGGATGGGAATCCCCATCTGGTCATTGAGGGGGCCATGATTGCCTCTTTCGCCATTCGGGCGAACCTGTCGTACATATACATTCGGGGAGAGTTTGTTAAAGAAGCGCGCATTCTGGAGGCCGCCATTCAACAGGCCTACAACAAAGGATTGCTGGGCAACGATATTCTGGGGAGCGGTTATCGGTTGGACATGTATGTTCATCGCGGTGCGGGTGCTTATATTTGTGGCGAAGAGACCGGTTTGATCGAATCTCTGGAAGGCAAGCGCGGTTGGCCCCGTATTAAGCCTCCCTTTCCTGCCATCGAAGGTTTTCTGCAGAGCCCCACCATTGTGAACAATGTGGAAACCCTGGCCTGTGTCCCCTTTATTATTGAGCGAGGAGCCCGCTGGTTTAAGAGCATCGGGCCGGAAAGCAGTCCCGGGCCTAAGCTCTATTGCTTGAGTGGGCATGTGAATACACCCGGCGTTTACGAATTGCCCATGGGGACCAATTTAAAGGAATTGATTTACGAATATGGCGGGGGAGTTCTGGATGGCAAGGCGCTGAAAGCGGTGATTCCCGGCGGTTCCTCGGTGCCGGTGTTGCGGCCCGAGGAGATCGATGTGGCCATGGACTTCGATTCCCTGGCGAAAATCGGTACCATGCTGGGTTCGGCGGGTACGATCGTGATGCATCAAGACACTTGCATGGTGGATGCCCTGTTGAATTTGATTCATTTTTATCGACATGAATCCTGCGGACAGTGCACTCCCTGTCGGGAAGGGACCAACTGGGCGGAGCGGATTCTGAGAAAAATTGAGCAGGGTCGGGCCACCGAAAGGGATGTCGATCTGCTGGAGGAAGTGGCCAATCACATCAACTTCCGCACCATTTGTCCCCTGGGTGATGCCGCGGCCATGCCGATCCAGAGCTTCCTGAAGAAATTTCGGGACGAGTTTAACGCCCATGTGGGCCGGCATCGCTGTCCCTTGAACAGTCGGTTGTAATCGGGAGAATCCATAAAAATTAATGGGAAACGTTTTATGCCGCTCATCAAAATCAATGGAATAGAAACCGAAGTGCCTGCGGGAGTGAACCTGATTGAAGCCGCGAAACAGGTGGGCATCGAGATTCCTCATTATTGTTATCATCCCGGATTACGTGTGGTGGCCAGTTGTCGAATGTGTCTGGTTAAGATCGAGGGGATGCCCAAGCTGGTCCCGGCTTGCCAGACGCCCGTCCGCCCCGCGCCTGCGGAACGCAAGGTGGAAGGTAAGTACGACATGGTGGTGGTGACCAACGATGCCGTGGTGAAGGACGCTCAGGAATCGATCCTGGAATTTCTCCTCTTGAATCATCCCGTGGATTGCCCCGAATGTGACCAGGCGGGGGAATGCCTGTTGCAGGATTACACCTTCACGTATGGCAAGGACCATAGCCGGTTTGAGTTTGATAAACGGGTTCCGGCCCGCAAAGACCTGGGCCCGCAGATTCTTCTGATCGCTACCCGTTGCATCCTTTGCAGCCGATGCGTGCGCTTTACCCAGGAAGTGACCGGCACCCGAGAAATTTTTATAAAAAACCGGGGATATCAGGCCGAAATCGAAGTCCATCCCGGAAAGTCTTTGAACAACAAACTTTCCATGTGCACCGCGGATATCTGCCCCGTGGGAGCGCTGGTGACCAAGGACTTTTTGTTCAAACCCCGCAACTGGCGCTACCAGCGGGTGCGTACCGTATGTCCCGGCTGTTCGGTGGGCTGCAACGTGCATATCGAATCTATGGAAGAAGACAATCAGATTTACCGCATCAAACCGGCCTACAATGCCCGGGTCAACCAGTGGTGGGCCTGCGATGATGGGCGTTTGCTTTACCATGTTTACCGTAAGCTGGAACGCCTGGAATATCCCCTGGTGCGGGAGAATGGAAAGCTACGGCACTCCAACTGGAAACAGGCGTTCCAGGCGGTTCGGGATCGGCTGACGGCGTATAAGCCGGAACAACTGGCCCTGGTCGGAAGCGGCTATCTCACCAACGAGGAAAATTTCCTGTTGCAAAAAATCTTCCGGGAAGGTCTGAATGCCCGTCACATTTGCCTGAACGATCACTACCCCCGGGAAGCGGATGTAGTCTATCCTAAATTTGTGATTAAGGGGGAGAAAGTACCCAATTTTCAGGGTGCGGCGGATACCTTGCGGCCGTCTCTGAGTTTCGGAGACTTGTTGAAAAAAATCGAAGCCGGGGAAATTCGTGCGGTCTATTGGGCCGGCGGTGGCCCCTACCCGGCGCTTCCGGAAGAAGAACTCCCCATTCTGGATAAGCTGGACGTGTTGATTGTGCAGGACATTTCTCACAGCGCCATAACCGAGAGGGCCGAAGTGGTATTGGCCGGTGCCACGGCATATGAAAAAGAGGGCACCTTTACCAATGATCAGCATCATGTGCAGCGGATTCGTCCGGCGGTAATGCCTCCGGGAGCCGCGAAAACCGATTTCGAGATTTTACGGGAACTGGTGGATGGGTTTGACTTGGGCCTGTATCTACAGCCGCAAACGGTGTTCCAGGAAATTGCGGCGACCATCGACGGCTATCGGGGCATGAGCTATACAGCACTGGATGAACAGGGGTTAACCAAAGGGCAAAAAGTACCCGAGGCGGTGGCCCGATCATAAGCCCCTTCCATCAAGGCGGCAATGGGTTTGGATAGTGAACCTACACGGGGAAGATGAACCATGAGTCCTTGGATGTTAGAAGCTATTCTGGCATTGATTAAAATCGGGGTGGTTGTATTTTTGGTAATTTTACCGCTGGTAATGATGCTCATTCTGGCCGAGCGTCGGGTATCGGCCTTCATACAGAATCGGTTGGGACCCAATCGCGTGGGTTGGCAGGGCATGATGCAGCCG
Organism: bacterium; assembly: GCA_015485355.1. Lineage (GTDB taxonomy): Bacteria > Calditrichota > Calditrichia > RBG-13-44-9 > J042 > JAADJD01. Next base: position 11,865 of record WFTQ01000072.1, read on the forward strand.
GTGGCCGATGGGTTAAAATTCCTGTTTAAAGAGGATGTGATCCCCGGGCATGTGGACCGTTTTTTGTACCTTATTGCCCCGGGTATTATTCTTTTTCCGGCCCTGTTAACCTTTGCCGTGGTTCCTTTTGGAGATCAGTTGACTACCTACATCGGCCATACTCTGGTGACCATCCGGTTCCAGATCGCCGATCTGAATGTGGGGGTTCTCTATATTGTGGCGGTGGCTTCGCTGGGCGTGTATGGCCTGGTCATCGGAGGGTATTCTTCCAACAACAAATATTCCATGCTGGGGGGATTGCGGTCATCGGCTCAGATGATCAGTTATGAATTGCCCCTGGGATTGGCCATTATATCGGTGGTGATGATGAGCGGATCGTTGCGGTTGCAGGATATTGTGGTGGATCAGTATGAAATCTGGAATGTTTTTCGTCAACCGTTGGGATTCATTATTTTCCTGGTGGCCTCTTTTGCCGAGACCAACCGCTTGCCCTTCGATCTGCCCGAGGCCGAACAAGAACTGGTGGGAGGGTATCATACGGAATATAGCTCGATGAAATTCGCTTCCTTCTTCCTGGCGGAGTATATCAATATGATCACGGCCTCGGCATTGATTACCACACTCTTTTTCGGCGGCTGGCATGTGCCGTTTGGTATCCTGGAAGCGATCAATCTGCCCGTCCTGTGGGAACAGATCATTCAAATTCTGGCCTTTTCCCTTAAAACGCTTTTCTTTCTGTTCTTCTTCATCTGGGTGCGCTGGACGCTCCCGCGCTTTCGGTATGACCAATTGATGAATCTGGGATGGAAATCGATGGTGCCGCTGGGATTGTTGAATATTGTTTTAACGGCGATTGGGATAGCTGTTTTCTAATCGAAACGTGAGGGTTATGGGCGTATGTTGCAACTAACGCTGTTTTATATCTTTGCCGTCCTTGCGGTGTTGGGTGGTATCATGGTGGTGGTGCATCGGAATCCAATATACAGCGCCTTATCTTTAATATTGACTCTCTTTGCTCTGGCGGGGGAGTATATTTTGCTGATGGCCCATTTCATTGCCATCGTGCACATCGCCGTGTATGCGGGCGCCATTATGGTGTTGTTCCTCTTTGTGATCATGCTGTTGAATATTCGGATCGAGGAGCGGGCTCCCGGCGCCCTGAGATACATGGTCTATATCGGCGTTCCCATGGCTGCTATCCTGTTTCTGCAACTGGGATATCTGGCCTTTAAAGGATTTCAGGAAGTGTATGTCAAAAATACCGATGTGGGAACCGTAGAGCGGATTGGGCAGGCCCTGTTTAGTAAATACGTATTACCATTCGAAATCACGTCTATCTTACTGGTGGTTGCCATGGTAGGGGCGGTCTATTTGTCCAAACGCAAACTGGAAATCGTCGAATAAGCAATAGACGGAGTGAAGGCTGCCATGCAAGGAATACCCATTTCTCATTTTCTGGTTCTGAGTGCCATCCTGTTTTCGCTGGGCGTCATCGGGGTGACGATCCGGCGCAATGCGATTGTCATTTTTATGTCCATAGAGCTGATGTTGAATGCGGTCAATCTGAGCTTTCTGGCGTTTTCCAATTATCTGAACAATGTGGAGGGCCAAATTTTTGTGTTTATGGTGATGGTTGTGGCGGCAGCCGAGGTGGCCGTGGGGCTGGCAATTATCGTGGCCATCTTTCGATTGCGTGAAACCGTGCACGTGGATGATATCAAATTGCTGAAATGGTGAACGGGTAGGGGATCGGTGGTGGGAGTCGGTCGAGCGAGCCGGGTTATGCCTATCGCAGTGATTCGGTTTACCGGAAAACAATGGAGTTAACCCTATGGAGAGTTTCGTCTGGTACATTCCTATTTTACCCTTAACAGGGGCGATTATTAACGGCCTGTTTGGGCGGGTGTTGAAAGACAAGGCCGGATGGATCGCCAGTCTGTCTGTGCTGGGTGCTTTTGGACTTTCCATTCAGGCCTTTTTGCTGGTGCGTGAAGGCATCACCTTTGATGGGAACCTTTTCGATTGGATTGTGGCCGGGAATTTCCACACCAGTTTTGGCGTGCTGGTGGACGAGCTGTCCGTCATCATGATGTTGATCGTTACAGGTGTGGGGTTTTTGATTCATGTGTATTCCAATGGGTACATGCATGGGGATCCGGGCATTGCTCGCTATTTTGCGTATCTGAATCTTTTCATTTTCTCCATGCTTTTGCTGGTGATGGGCAACAATTTGTTGTTATTATATCTGGGTTGGGAAGGGGTTGGTTTGTGTTCCTATCTTCTGATCGGTTTTTGGTATCAGAAGCCTTCTGCGGCCAAAGCCGGCCTGAAGGCGTTTATCACCAACCGGGTGGGGGACTTTGGATTTGCCATCGGCATTTTTATCATTTTCAAAGCCATTGGCACCATTTATTATTCTCAGATTTTTCAGCAGACGGAGGAGTTACTGGCGGCCGGGGTCCTGACCGCCGCTACTTTGCTGCTGTTTGTGGGGGCCACCGGAAAATCGGCCCAGTTTCCACTCCATGTCTGGTTGCCCGACGCCATGGAGGGCCCTACCCCCGTTAGTGCTCTCATTCACGCGGCGACTATGGTCACCGCCGGGGTATACATGGTTGCCCGGTTCAGCCCTCTGTATAGTCTGAGCGAGGTTGCCATGGCCGTTGTGGTGATCATCGGTACCTTTACCGCGCTGTTTGCCGCCACAATGGCGTTGGTCAACAACGATATCAAACGCGTGCTGGCGTACTCCACCATTTCCCAGTTGGGGTACATGTTTATTGGTGTGGGAGTGGGGGCCTATGCGGCGGGAATTTTCCATCTCATGACCCATGCGTTTTTCAAAGCCTTGTTGTTTCTGGGTGCCGGATCGGTGATGCACGCCCTGGCCGAGGAAACCAATATTCAGAAAATGGGGGGGCTATATTCCCGCATCAAAATTACTGCGGTCACGTTCATTGTCGCCTGGTTGGCCATTAGCGGAATACCGCCCTTTAGCGGATTCTTTTCGAAGGATGAGATTCTGGCCAAGGCATACGCCTATCATCCACTGATATGGGTGCTGGGGACCCTGGGGGCCTTGTTGACCGCGTTTTATATGTCGCGTCTGGTTTTCCTGACGTTTTTCGGAAAGTCCCGGGTGGAACCGGAGCGGGAGCATCATATTCACGAATCGCCTCCGGTAATGACCGTTCCCTTGATCATTCTGGCGGTGCTGGCGGCCGTGGGTGGATTCGTCGGGGTACCGGAAGTATTGGGGGGGCATAATCATTTCGGAAAATTCCTGGAACCCGTTTTCGCGCAGGCCGAAGCCAATCTTCATTTAGCGCATGTTTCTCATACCGTGGAATACGGCCTCATGGCCGCTTCCGTGCTGATGGGATTGTTGGGCATTGGCCTGGCTTATTTGATGTACATCAAGGCCAGTATCAGCCCGGTAACATTGGCCGACCGCTTCCGGAAGGTGTATCGGCTGTTGTCCAATAAATACTATGTGGACGAAATCTACCAAAAATTGGTGATCGATCCCATTGTCTCCTTTAGCCGCTGGTTGTGGCATGCTGTGGACGAGGGCATTGTGGATGGAATCGTGAATCTTTCCGGACGGCTGATGCTACTTTTCGGTTTGATCTTGCGGCGGGTCCAGACCGGGTATGTGCAAAATTACGCCGCATTGTTTGTACTGGGTACCCTGATTCTACTGGCGTATTATCTGTTAAGTTGATTAAAATCGGTTGGAGATAGAGACCCATGGAGATGGCATCCTTACTCAACTATACCACGTTTCTACCGCTTTTGGGAGCCCTCATATTGTTGATGATCCCTAAAACAGAAGAGGTGTTGATTAAAAGTTGGGCCTTTTTTGTGACCCTGACCACATTCCTGTTGTCGTTGCCGCTTTTTCACAATTTCGATGGTTCCCGATCGAGCATTCAGTTCGAGACGATAAAAAGCTGGATTCCCTCCATCGGGGCCGGTTATCATGTCGGCCTGGATGGCATTAGCATTTTACTTTACTTGCTGACCACCTTCATGATGCCCCTGGCCGTTCTTTCTTCCTGGTCGGCCATTCAAAATCGGGTAAAGGAATACATGCTGGCCATGCTGGTTCTGGAAACGGGCATGCTGGGGGTGTTTATCTCCCTGGATTTGCTCCTTTTTTACATTTTCTGGGAGACCATGTTGATTCCCATGTATTTATTGATAGGCGTTTGGGGTGGACCCCGGCGTATCTATGCCGCCATTAAATTTGTATTGTATACCATGGTCGGTTCGGTGTTGATGCTGGTGGCCATCCTGTATCTGTATTTTTTGCATTACAATTTTACCGGCGTTTACACGTTCGATCTGCTACAAATTTACACCATCGATATTCCTTTCGGTTTGCAGCTCTGGCTCTTTCTGGCATTCGCCCTGGCATTTGCCATCAAAGTGCCCATGTTTCCTTTCCATACCTGGTTGCCCGATGCGCATGTGGAGGCACCGACAGCCGGATCTGTGATCCTGGCCGGCATCTTATTGAAGATGGGAACCTACGGTTTCCTGCGGTTTAACCTGCCCCTGTTTCCCGAGGCTTCGGTACATTTTGCCCCCTTATTCCTGGTGTTGGCGGTTATTGGAATCCTTTATGGGGCCTGGATTTCCATGGTCCAACGGGATATTAAGAAGCTGGTGGCCTATTCTTCGGTGAGTCACTTGGGTTTCGTCATGCTGGGGGTGTTCGCCTTCACGGTCCCGAGCATGCAGGGGGGCTTGATTCAAATGATCAATCATGGGTTGTCGACCGGTGCTTTATTTCTGGCGGTGGGGATGATCTACGAACGGCGTCACACCCGCGAGATTCGCGAATTTGGAGGGGTGACCCGGGTGATGCCGGTGTTTGCCACCCTATTTCTGATTGTGTGTCTTTCCTCGCTGGGATTGCCCGGTACCAATGGTTTTGTGGGGGAATTCCTGATCCTGGTGGGAAGTTTTCAGGTGGTACCTGCCTTTGCCGTTCTGGCCACCGTGGGCATCATTTTCGCCGCGGTGTATTTACTGTGGATGTTCCGTCGGGTTATGTTTGGTCCGCTGACCAGGGAAGAGAACAAAAACCTGGTGGATTTAAACGGCAGGGAGGTGGCCACCCTGCTGCCGATTATTGTGTTTATCTTCTGGATCGGGTTTTATCCCCGAACGTTCTTAGATAAAACCGAAGCCACCATCAGCCGGCTGGCCGGCACCATGGAAAAGGCCAGAGCCGAATTGCACCTGGAAAAACAGGCCCCGTATTGGAAGTATCTGGTCTGGAAAGGGAATCCATAAATCGCCGGTAGGTGGACAAGTCAGTGAGAGATTAGTGGAGGATCTGGATACATGCCCATAGCAATTGGAACAACCGACCTCATTTCGATATTACCCATAGCCATCGTCAGCCTGTTTGGGGTCTACCTGTTGTTACAAAGCGTATTTGCGCCCCGAATGAACCGCATATTGATTCCCTATCTGGGCATTTTGGGAGTGGGATTGGCCGTTGTCGGCAATTTCTTTCTGATAGGCATGGAGGGCACGGCGTTCGAGGGGATGGTGCGGGTGGATCGGTTGACGGTGGTTTTGAATTTCCTCTTTTTAATAACGGCGGCCTTGAGCCTGTTAATCACCATCAGTTATCACGAAGGCGAGCATGTGGAATTTCTGGAATTTACGCCATTAGTGCTCTTCTCCACGGCGGGAATGATGGTAATGGGGAGTGCCGAGAGTTTGATGACGATTTTCTTGGGCTTGGAAACCATGTCCATTGCCTTGTATGTGATGGCGGGCTTCCGTCGCACCAACCGGCATTCCCTGGAAGCCGCCTTGAAATATTTTCTCCTGGGGGCTTTTGCCACGGGTTTTCTGTTATATGGCATGGCATTGACCTATGGCATGGTGGGTTCCACCAATCTGACCCAGATTGCCCAGTACTTTACTCAGAATGCGCTGGACGTTCCTCTGGTGGCTTTGATGGGACTGGCTCTGATCATAATTGGTTTTGGTTTCAAGGTAGCGTTGGTGCCCTTTCATATGTGGACGCCGGATGTGTATCAGGGTTCGCCCCTGCCGGTGACGGCCTACATGGCTGTCGGGGCCAAGGCGGCGGGTTTTGCAGCCATCTTGCGGGTCATCTCTTTAAGCGCCTTTAGCATCGCTTTTCAATGGAGCGAAATCCTCTGGGTACTGGCGGTCCTGACCATGACCGTGGGTAATGTTGTTGCCCTGGTGCAAGACAATATTAAACGCATGCTGGCCTATTCCAGCATCGCCCACGCCGGTTACATTCTGGTAGGGGTGGTCGCCAGTAACGACCAGACGGTACCATCGGTCGTTTTTTATTTAATCGTCTATCTGTTTATGAATCTGGGGGCCTTTGCGGTGGCCACCATGGTTGCGGGACAGAACGAAAGGCGGGTAAATATTCAGTATTATCGGGGATTGGGCTACACTCAACCCCTCCTGGCGCTGGCCATGGCGGTTTTCATGTTCTCTCTGGCTGGTTTTCCTCCCACGGCAGGGTTTATCGGAAAATTTTACATTTTCAGTGCCGCACTCCAATCCGGTTATGTATGGCTGGTTATTCTGGGGGTTATCAATTCGCTGATTTCCGTGTATTACTATTTGAATGTGGTCGTGGCCATGTATATGCAGCAACCGGTGGACGAAAAGAAGATCGCCCCTGTTTTGCCCGGGGTTGGGGTGGTCATTCTGGTGGCGGTGTTGGGAATTGTTTACCTGGGAATCTTTCCGGGAACCATGTTGTCGGTTCTTCGATAAAAACCAGTGACGCCGAGACGATGATGAAGGGGAGATGGAATAACAATTAAAGTTTCTGGAATGTGATACGAGTCCTTTTATGATGGGTAAATGATCGGTATATAGGAGAGCGGGAAATAGGAGAATGATCTAAAAAAAATTGCATTTTTGTAGCGAATCCCGTATATTTTCGAGTCAAAAAAAGGAGGGTGCATATCGGGAAAATTGTTAAGGATAAGTGATTGATTTTTAATGACGCTTAATTAAAATATTTCGATGAATACGAGTTGTTTAAATATCCTTAACAATCATGCACCCGCAAACCGGCGCCGAATGTTACGTGTGGGTGACGATCACACGGCATTCGGTTTTTTTATGCAAATAATTTTCAGGAGGTTTGGATATGAAGCAGTTGATGGTGGTTTCGGTCTTATCGTTCGTGATGGTGATGAGTCATTTTTCCCCGGTATCGGCCCAGGGAGAAGCAACGGTTTTGTTTTTAATGATTAATCCGGGAGCGCGACAGGGTGGTATGGGAGAAGCCGGCGTGGCTCTGGCCAACGATGCCAATGCCGTGTACTGGAATCCTGCCGGATTGGCCTTCCAGTATGCTGATCCCGATATGGATAATGTGGGAGAGGCCACCTTGATGCACGTGCAATGGCTTCCCCAATTTAATTTAAGCGATTTGTATTACGACTTTGCCGCCGCCCGGTATGCCCTGCCCGATATCGGTACCGTGGGACTGGCCATCCAGTTTATCAATTACGGGGAAAATATTCAAACGGACACCCAGGGTGAGGAGATCGGGCGTTTCAACAGCAACGAAGTCGCCGTAACCGGCAGTTATGCGGTTAAGGTCAATAACCGTCTGGGAGTGGGGGTTAATCTAAAGTATATCTATTCCAACCTGTCTCCCGGCATCTTTGTGGACAACGAGCGACGGGAAGGACGGGGAAGCTCTTTCGCCGTGGATGTCGGCGTGCTGTATTTCGCCTCGTTTGCTCCAAAGCTGAGTCTGGGACTCAATCTGTCCAACATCGGCCCTAAAATGACTTACATCGATAAAAAACAGGCCGATCCTCTACCCACCAATCTGCGCGTGGGACTGGCTTATAAGATTCTGGATTCGGAGTATAATCGCTTTACTCTGGTGTACGATATCAATCGCTTGCTGGTGCGCCGCTATAAGGATGGTACTTCGGATAATGTGCTAAAAGCCATGTTTTATTCCACCTGGACTGAGGGCGATGTATCGACTCAGTTAAAGAAATTTACCCATTCCATTGGCTTTGAATATTGGTATACCGACTTGATCGCCTTGCGCACCGGTTTCTTTTATGAAGACCCCAGCAGTGGGGGACGAAAATTCTGGACCTTCGGCGGTGGAATCCGGTATTCCTTTATCGGAGTAGATTTCAGCTACATCTACGCTTCTATCGAGGATCACCCATTATCCGATACCATGCGTTTCTCCCTTACGATCCTGTTCTGAGGTCTGGAGGGGTTGAATAGTGAATAGGCATCCCCGGACAATAAACTGTCCGGGGTTCATTTTACCTGCGATGGGCAAAATTGGACAAGCTTCATGAAAAGAACGATCTTTCGGTTCTGTGCGGGATGTTTATTAGCCACGACTTTTTTCCTGACTCCTTCGTTACCCGGTGCAACCCCCGATACCCTTCGAGTGCTGGCCATTCGTGTAGAGTTCCAGGAAGATAATGATGAAACCACCACCGGAAACGGCAAATTCGATCTTTCCACCTCCACTGATCCCTATCAAATTGATCCCCCTCCCCACAACCGGTCCTACTTTCAGGATCATTTGCTGTTCTTAAGAAATTACTTCTGGAAGGTCAGTCGGGGGCGGTTGGTGATCGAAAGCGAGGTATTTCCTTTGGAAGAAAATGCGGCCTATCTGTTGCCCCGCCGAATGGCTGAGTATAATCCCAATACCACTCCGGATGAAATCAACCGGGGTTTGGCCAATTTATTGAAGGATGCTCTTCAGGTTGCGGCGGCGGATTCTGCCATCGATTTTCGCTCCTACGACAGCTTTATCGTTTTCCATGCCGGGGTGGGCAAAGACGTGGACCTGGGTTTCGACGATACCCCTCAGGATATCCCCTCCTTATTTATCACTCGAGAGTTTTTACAGCGGTATTTGAAAACCGATGGCATTCAGGTGAGAGAAGACCGGGTCATCTACAATGGGATTATCCTCCCGGAGACCGAGAGTCAGGACGGTCTTCAGCTGGCCCTCAACGGTATTCTGGTCGCCAATTTTGCCTCCCAGTTGGGCTGGCTGGATTTGTTCAATCCGGAAACGCATCGCAGTGGCATCGGTCGGTTTGGATTAATGGATGCGGGCTTATTCAACGGCGATGGGTTGTTGCCGGCGCTGCCCAGTGCCTGGACACGAATCGAGGCCGGTTGGGAAACCGCCCGGACCGTCTATCAGGCCCAGGACGATGTACTGGAACTACACTGGGTGCTGTCGAACCAGGAACCCAGGGTGTATCGCTTCCCCGTCAGTGAAAAGGAGTATTTCCTGGTGGAGAATCGCTATGCGGGAAAGATGAACTTGGATAGCCTGCAATACGCGATGGCTCAGGGGCGGGACCGCCTACCCACCATGAAGGAGGTGCTGCTTACCCACTTCCCCGAGGCGGTCACGTTCAGTGAACGGGGAGTACTGGTGGATGTGGACAATCCCGATCGAGGGCTTCCGGGAAGCGGAATCTTGATCTGGCATATTGACGAGAACGTCATCGAGGCCAAACGTGCCCGGAATAGGATTAATGATGATGACAGGCACCGGGGAGTGGATTTGGAAGAGGCAGACGGTTCTCAGGATATCGGCCAGATTTTCGATTTTTTCAGTGCGGGGGCTGGATCGGAGATCGGCACGGTGCTGGATCTGTGGTACGCAGGAAATCCGGCACCTGTCTTCCAGAACGAATTTTCCGAAAATACTTTCCCCAACAGCCGCAGCTATTACAACCGGGCCAACAGCCACATCAAACTGTCCCATTTTTCGGGACCCGATTCGGTCATGCAATTTCGCGCCCGGATCGATATCTATCAAACATATTTCCCGGTTCAATTGCAGGTTCAGCGTGTGGGGAAACCCCTGGCCTTGCGCATGGCCGATCTGAACCACAAACCCGGGGACGAAATGCTGATCCAGACAGATAAACAGCGTGTGATCATTTTCGAATATCCGACGGATTCCCCCGGACCACCCCGGCGGTGGATTTATGGATTTGATGAACCGCTCATGGTGCCGGTGGCTGTAGTGGATTTCCCCGACGGCGACCGTGGCCTGGCGGTGGCCTTCCGGAACGGAAAAATCCAGCTGGGAATTCCTGATGGCGGCACTTTCCGCCCGGTGTATACGGTGCTGCTGGATGATACGCTCACCACCTATCCCGTTTTCGATAACACCTTCCAGGTTCTGGGCGAACAGCGGGTGTTCCAGCTGTTTGTGGGGACCCGCCGCGGAAGGGTCTGGAAAATTGCCTTTGAAGACAATGCCTGGGTGAACCGGGTGATGTTTGACATTCAGGAACCGGTGGAACAAATCCTCATTCCCAATCGCAAGGATGTTTGGATTGTCTCTCAAACCGGGACGATGTATTTGAACGGCGAGAAGGTGTGGCGGCTTTCAGAGCCTTTTCATCCGCCTGCGGGGTATTCTCCTTTGCTCAGCACTTTTTCCGGGACATTGCGGTTGCTGGAAAGTCCGGATATCTCCGCCGCTTTCGAGGGGAGGTACTCCCTCTTTTCCGCGGCCAGCCAGTTCACGGATGAACACTATCAATTGAATTATGCCCTGGGAGGCGACAATCGCTTGATCGTGGTGAACAGCCGTCTGGCCATGCGGACCGATTTTCCCGTTTCGATGTACCGGCCTTATCAAGCGGCTCCGATTCGCTTTCCCCCGCTGGTGGGCGTCTTGAATCGGCAAGGAGAAAAGGGCATTGTAATAACCGATCCCGGGGGATTGGTGGATGCGTACAGTTTAGAAGGGCGACGATTGGCGGAATTTCCTCTTTCGGTAGGGGATTCCATTGACGCTTCTCCGGCGCTGGGTGATGTGGATGGGGATGGCGATGTGGAACTGGTGGCCCTCACGCGCAGCGGTTGGGTATATGCCTGGGACCTGCCCGGCGGTTATGGTTCCCGGCAACGGGAGGGGGTCTGGTTGCAAGCACTGGCCAACGAGTATAATCAGAACCGGATAGACCCCGGGGTCGTCAACGTCATTGCTCAAGAGGAGGTTGTTATCGAAAAAGATTTATTACCCGCCGAGCGTGCCTATTGCTGGCCCAATCCCAGCCGGGATAATTACACCATTATCCGGTACTGGTTGTCGGAGCCGGCAAAGGTAACCATTCGAATCTACGATCTGGCCGGCGATCTGGTGGCCGAGTTTCCCGGACCCGGTCAGGGGCGCAAAGACAATGAGGTGCGCTGGGATTTGACCGATGTGCAAAGCGGGGTCTATTTTGCGAGAATTCAAGCGACCTCTTCCCGGAAAGAAATGGTACGGATGATCAAAATTGCCGTGGTAAAATAATGGGTTACCGGGTCAAACAATTCCCTGTGGTGCTCGGATTAAAAGAGTCCTTTCGTTGCCGGGGATGCATCCGGGAAGGCGGACGTGGGTGGAAGCCGATTTTGCTGGTGGGCCTCCTGGTGCTGATGTTGGCCGAAGGGCCGTGGATCGCCCATGCTCAGCCGGGCGAGAGTAATCATCCCGAACTTTACTGGCAAACCATCGAAACGGAACATTTTCAGATCCATTATCATCAGGGTACCGAGCGCACCGCCAATGTGGTGGCCCGCATTGCCGAGGAAATCTATCCCCACATTACGGGACTGTATCAATATCAACCGCCGCAGAAGGTGCATATCATCATTCGGGATACGGATGATTTTTCCAATGGTGCCGCCTATTTTTTTGATAACAAGATCGAAATCTGGGCGGAAAATCTGGATTATGTGCTTCGGGGTACTCATAATTGGCTTCGGGACGTGGTAACCCACGAATTTACCCACATTGTTTCCATTCAAAAGGCGTTGCGATTCGGCCGCAAAATTCCCGCCGGTTGGTTTCAAGTGTTTGGATACGAAGAGGTGCGTCGGCCCGATGTGGTGCGGGGGTTCCCCGACGTCCTGGTTTCTTATCCCATCTCCGGGGTGAACATCCCGGGATGGTTTGCCGAAGGGGTCGCCCAGTTCCAATCGCCCTCTAAACGGTACGACTATCGGGATTCTCACCGAGAAATGATCCTTCGAGACCGGGCCATGACGGGAAAGTTATTGGACCTGAAACAGATGAATGTGTTCGGGAAGAATAGCATCGGAAACGAATCGGTTTACAATCAGGGATTTGCCTTTGTGGAATTTTTAGCGGCTCAGTTTGGGGATAGTGTGGTGAAAGCAATTGCCCAATACGCCTCCAATCCTTTCTCTTTGACGTTTCAGGCGGCCTTGGAAAAAGCGACCGGTGTGTCCGGGCGACAGCTCTGGCAGGCCTGGAAAACTCAACTGGAAAACAGTTATCGCCGGCGGCTGCGGAGCATTCTGGAACATCCGGTGGTGGGAAATCCCGTCGATACCGTTGGTCTGGGTAATTTCTATCCCCGCGTCTCGCCCGACGGGCGCTACCTGGCTTATGTGGCCACCGGCAAATCGGATTATCTCTCGCTGAATCGTCTGGTCATCCTGGACTTGCGAACCGGGAAAAAGAAACCGGTTAGCAGCCGGATCACTTCCTCCCTTAGCTGGTCGCCCGACAGTCGTTACCTGGTTTATTCCCGAAAAGTGCGGGTTCAGCCCAACGGAAGCCGATGGAATGATCTGTATGTGTATGATGTCCAACGGGATAAAGAGTATCAGATGACCAATGCCCTGCGGGCCCGCAATCCGGATTGGTCACACGACGGGCGGCGGCTCGTTTTCGTCGTCGGTTCCGATGGACTGACGAACCTGTACCTGCTGGAATGGGATGACATTGACCAAGTCCTGAACAGTCAACGGTGGAAAACATTCTATTACCATTTGCAACGGCATCAATTGGTGGAAAAGGTACCGGAGGATCAACGGCGAAATTGGCAACGATTTTACCGAAAAGTGCAAATTCGGGGTGGTCGGTTGAGACCAATCACGCGTTTCATGGATGGGCGTCAGTTTTATCATCCCCGGTGGTCATTGGACGATCGGTATCTGTTTGTGGATACTTCCACCGGGTTCGGCCGGGACATCGCCCGGGTGGATCCCCAAACCGGGGAGATCACCTTTGTTTTGAATGGTCCCTGTGATGAACGTTATCCCACCTTCCATCCCGGCAACGGAGAACTTTTTTATGCCTGCGATGAAACCGGCATATTCAATGTCTATTCCCTGGATTTAAAAAGTGGTGAGCGCCACGCCCACACCAATGTCATTGGCGGAGCTTTCATGCCGGCGGTCACGGCAAACGGCGATCTGTATTATTCCCTTTACCGCCGTCAGGCGTATAAAATCTTTCGCATTCCCGATGTGAATGCAGTTCCACAGAAATACCTGGTTTACGATCGGGATTATTTGGCAAAAATCCCCCGATTGCAGGTGGACGATCGGTTAAAAGAGGCCAGGCCTTCGAAAACGTATCGGCGACGTTTTCCGGGATTCCTGATGCCCCGGATCTTCTTCGATTACGGCACTTTTAAACCAGGGTTTTACTTCGCTACAGACGAAATACTAAACCAACTCTCTTTTCTGGGAGGTGTGGCGGTCAATCGACATGGGGAGTACGACATCTATGCCTTCTTCGATTTGAAATTATGGAAGCCCACCGTCTCTATTGGAGCTTACAACATTACCCGGAAAATCCAGGACCAATTCTCGGATCCTTTTTATGTAACCAGGGATTCCATCGAAATCAAGTTCGATCTGCTGGAAGCGGAGTTCTCTATCCGGCACCGATTTAAAAATACCATCGATTGGCGATTCAGCTACCTATTCCGGCAGTACAAGGCGCGGATTGGGACGTTTGTGGTAAGGGAATTATCGACGAACCGGGTGTTTGTGTCTCCCCCCATCCGCTATACCTATCTCCGGGGTCATATACTCAGCCTCTGGCTGCGCTACCGACGCTTGCCGCTGAACCTGGAGAGCGATATTAATCCCGTAAAAGGCCGCTACGTCTCTTTTCGGATTAATCGGGAGTGGAATCGTTTTCTGGAAGATTTCGCCACCGATCGGGCGGTGGGATTGGAAATCTTTAAGCCGGTCAATTTTACCAGTTTCGAATTGGATTGGGAGGAGTATCTGCCGATACCCTTTTTGCGCTATCATACGCTGGACTTAAGGGTCCAGCTCGGCTATATTGATCGACCGGTGGATAGCTTTTTCTATTTTTTTGGAGGCGGATTGGTGGGATTAAAAGGCTATCCCTATTATTCCATCGAAGGAAGAAATTTGTTTATCGGCACGGCCATTTATCGCTTTCCGGTATCCCGCCGATTAAACCTGGAGATTGCTCAGGTGCACTTTAACAAGATTTACCTGGGTGCATTATTTCAGTACGGGAATGCCTGGACGGGACGAAACATACCCTGGCAGGATTTCCGCTCTAACGTCGGCGTCCAGGTTCGCCTGGATGCTTTTTCCTGGTATCTGTTTCCCACACGGGTGTTTTTCGAAGCGGTGTACCCGTTGCAGGAGCATGAGTACCGGGGCGTTCGTTATCCCAAAAAATGGAAATTCTATTTAGGAATTCTGTTTGATTTTGACCTGAGATTCGACAGAAGGGGAAGTATGCCATGGGCAAGATAATCTGCAGCTTAGTCGTCGTAATGGCGGTGGGCGTGAACGCCGGCGGCCCTTTTCCCGTGACCGACAAGATTTTATTACAACGGCATGAATTGCTGACCCGGTTGAAGGCCCACGTTCAGGAAGAAGTGGAACCGTCTGCACCCAACAGCGGAGGCCGGAAGTCGGTACCCAAAGCCGTGGTGCTATCCGCCGTGGTGCCCGGGGCCGGCCAATTCTATGCCGGCTCGTATATCAAGTCGCTCCTCTTTCTGACCGTTGAAATTGCCGCTTGGGTGGTCAATATACGCTACAACAAACGGGGCGATAAAAAAGATGCGGAATTTCGGGCCTTTGCCGACCGTTATTGGAGCGAATACCGATACTGGTCGTATCTCTATTTCCGGTTGCAACAAAGCGGGGTGGACTTGCCCAAACAATTCGAGACCTACACGGTGCAGGGTAAGGATTGGATATTGATCCGGCAGGACCAATATCCCGAAGCCAAACAGGTTCTAAGAGATTATGAAAATGTTTTGCGGGGATTTACCCATCGCTTGCCCGAAAAAGCAGAGGATGAACAGCAGTACTACGAAATGATCGGCAAATATCCGGGGCAGTTCGGGAATGCCTGGGAGGATGCCAGTTTTTTTGTGACCTACAGCGGTTACGAGGGGCGGGTGACTCCTTTAAATGAACGGTATGTCCAGATGAGGGATGAGAGCAACCGCTATTTCGATATCGCCGGGTATGGGGCGATGGTGGCGCTGGTCAATCATGTGATCTCGGCCATCGATGCGGGTTTTACCACACGGAATTTCAACCGCAAACACAAGGTGCGCTTAAGTTACAAAAATATTTACTATCCCGGTGAATATGTGAATCTGGTGGGGGTTCAGATGGATTTTTAATTTTCGGGAATGTTGTTTGAATCACTCGGAACGGAACAGGAAAATGGTTAAGTTGAGGGGCAAAAATTTGGGTTTTCGAAAGGCGGTTCTCTACGGTTGTATGCTGCTGATGGGATGGGGAGGCGGCACGCCAGAGGTGTGGGCGGGTGCAAGTCGGTCTTTTTCGGCCTATCCGTTGAGCCGTATCCAGCTTCTGTCCCTGGGTCGGCAGCACTCGCCCGATGCCATAGGGAAGGGGAAGGGAGCGCGGGCCGTTCTACTGTCTCTGTTGATACCGGGTGCCGGGGAATGGTACCTGGGCCATCGGAAAGCGGCCAAAATTTTTCTGGGTGCCGAATTGGCGCTGTGGGCGGGCTATTTAGGAAGCCTGGCCTATGCAGACGTGTTAAAAAAGGATTACCAGACGTTTGCTGCATTGCATGCCGGGGTCGATCCCGTCGGCAAAAATGAGCAGTATTGGATCGATATCGGAAACGCCAATAATATCTATGATTTTAACGAAAAAAGGCTGGTGCAACGGAATCTGGAAGCCGTTTATACAAATATCGGGGAATTTTACTGGCAATGGGATAGCGAGTCCCATCGCTACCGCTATGTGGATTTGCGCCTCAAACAACACAGCTGGAGGCGAACGGCTACGTTTATGATCGGGGGAATGATCTTAAACCGCATTTTAAGTACAATGGATGTTGTCCGAATACTTCGTAAGGGTAAGCGAGAAGGCCGGGTGGGCGGCCGGGCCAGGGTATCGAGCCGGTACTTTTGGCATCCGATTCGAGGTGAAACGATCCAAGTGCATTTAACATGGAAGTTTTAAGATGGAACGCGTTTATATCACGGGTGCTTCGGGTTTTCTGGGGCGTTATTTGTTGAAATATGCCCCGAAAAAATATCGCATATTGGGGCAATATCGCCAGCATCCCCTACGCCTCACTCAGGGACATGTGCAGGTGACGCGGCAGGATTTAGCGGCGGACGAGTGGGCCCCCTTGTGGCAATTCTCCCCTCAGGCCATCATTCATACGGCGGCCCAGGCCTCGATCGACGCCTGCCAGTTACATCCTCAGGAAGCCTGGGAGGTGAATTACCGGGTCACCTGCAAATTGGTGGATCTGGCCAAAAGGATCGGTGCCCGCTTTCTGTTCCTTTCATCGGATGTCATCTTTGATGGGCAGAAAGGCAACTATCAGGAAGACGATCCGCCGGCGCCTTTGAATGTGTATGCGGAAACGAAGGTGGCGGCCGAAAAGTATATTCTGGATCATCATCCCGATGCGGTGGTGATCAGACCGGCTCTGTTTTATGGTCAATCGTTGAATGGACGCCCCTCCTTTACGGAGGTGATTTATAAAAACCTGAAATCGGGCAAATCGGTATACCTGTTCACCGACCAGTTTCGAACCCCGGTGTTGGTGAATAACCTGGCCACCGCCCTGTGGGAATTGGTGGCCTCCGATTATCGAGGGATTTTGCACATCGGGGGAAGTCAGAAAGTTTCCCGCTATGAAATGGGATTGATTTTGTGCGATGTCTTCAATTTGCCCCGGAACTTGATTATTCCCATTCCTTCGGATCAGGCCAATCAGGCGGCGCCTCGTCCCAGGGATTGCTCGCTGAACATCGAACGAGCCCGATCGGTATTGAAAACCCGCTTACTGGACGTGAAATCCGGGTTAAATCTGGCTTTTCACTGAACTTGCAAATCTTTACGCTTTTCGATTCTTTCGGGACCCTATACCTCTCACAACTATCGTTCCGGTATAGCGCGGGGCGGGCATTTTCCGTGAACCCACACGGCCTATCCCGTCCGGAAACGATTGATGGGCATCGGCGGAAACGGTGAAGGAATGTCCCACCCCGCCGGATGAATGGAGTCTTCGAACCCGAAATGGGGGGAGGAATGTACCTGGGGGAAATGCCCGGTTCTCTTAAAAACCGGTCAATATTTTTAAATGCCTTGACTCAATATTGCCAGGGTGTTAAATTTCGCCGCTTGCATTAAGGCGAAGTCGAACATAATAACCGGGGAGTTGAGTGCCCATGTATGCGATTGTGGAGATTGCCGGTAAACAGTTCCGGGTGCAGAAAAACATGCAGATCAAAGTGCCTTTGTTGCACAAAGAAGTGGGAGAAACAGTAGCGTTTGATCGGGTATTGTTAATGGCCGATGAAGAGGGGGTTAAAGTGGGACGACCGCTGGTGGAAGGTGTCAAGGTCATGGCAACGGTGGTGGAGAATGGGCGGGAAAAGAAGATCATTGTTTTTAAAAAGAAGCGACGTAAAGGCTATCGGAAAAAAAGAGGGCATCGGCAACATTTTACCCGAATCCAAGTGGAAGATATTGTGACGGCATAATCTTTTAGGGAGGTGATCCTATGGCCCATAAAAAAGGACAGGGCAGTTCCCGAAACGGTCGCGATAGTCAATCCAAGCGTCTGGGGGTGAAGACGTTTGGGGGTGAATATGTGACCGCGGGGAGTATTTTGGTGCGTCAACGGGGAACCAAATTCCATCCCGGCCGTAATGTGGGCCGTGGTGGTGACGACACCCTGTTTGCGTTGATCGATGGGGTTGTGAAATTTGAACGTAAAGATAAAAAGCGATTGAAGGTCAGCGTTTACCCGGCCGGTTAAGACAGCCGTTATTTGGGGCAGCGAAGGGAATCCAACGGATTCCCTTTTTTTCTTTGATGGGGAAACCGATAACCAAAAGGAGGCCACCATGCCAAAACTTACGTTTTTAGGTCACGCGGCTTTCTTGATCGAGGGAAGTAAGGGGAAGCTGATTATCGATCCCTTTTTGGAAGGCAATCCCAAAGCCCCGTTAAAACCCTCCGATGTGAAAGTCGATTACGTATTGCTTACCCATGGCCATGGCGATCATCTGGGAGACGCCGTGGCGATTGCCAAGGCCAACAACGCGTCCGTTATTGCTCCCTTTGAACTGGCCACTTATTGCCAGAACCAGGGCGTGGAGAAGGTGCATCCCATGCACATCGGCGGTGGATTTAACTTCCCTTTCGGTCGTCTTAAGTTAACCATTGCGCATCACGGTTCGATGACTCCAGATGGAACCTATGCAGGCAATCCTTGTGGTTTTCTGGTTACTCTGGACGGTAAAACCATATACCATGCCGGGGATACGGGACTGTTTTACGATATGAAATTGATTGGTGAAATGCACCGCATTGATGTTGCTCTTTTGCCCATCGGGGATAATTTTACCATGGGGATTGAAGATGCGGTGAAGGCCACGGAATTTCTTCAGCCCCAATTGGTTGTACCCATGCATTATCAAACATTCGATGTCATCAATGTGAATCCCGAGGTGTTTGTCAAACAGGTGAGTTCAAAAGGGTTTAACGCAAAAGTGGTCCCTCCCGGAGAATCGTTCGAGATTTGATGAACCACCATATCCCGGCATAAGGATGACCGTATGGGCAATCCGGGCTTTTCGGCGGTCCGGATTGTTTTTTTTAATGGGCGGGCAACCGATGGAGATGAGCCGTCAAGACCGGGCCCGAAAAGCAAACGGGTGAAAGGAACGATTGAATCCGGGAAAAAATCCCGTTGGAAAATGTCCCCCCTTGACTTAAGTTTTTACTATGCGATACCGAATTTCCGGCATACAAAAGTTACAGAGTCAGATGTGGACCGATATATCCATGAGCCTGAAGAGGGGTGGACTCTCCCTGTTGGCCGGGAAGTATTCCGGGATTTGTGATCGATATTTGCAACTGAGCAGAACAATCCCCTGGGAGGAACTGACCGTGGCCTCCCGTGCCGCCCTTTGGAACATCGAAGGGTGGTTGCGCTGGCTGCAGGGCAACGATC
The DNA here is from genome assembly GCA_015485355.1 of bacterium. GTDB lineage: Bacteria > Calditrichota > Calditrichia > RBG-13-44-9 > J042 > JAADJD01. The sequence goes on from WFTQ01000072.1 coordinate 31,180, forward strand.
ATCCCCTGGTGCAGCTACAGCAAATTTTTGAGTCGCAACGGCTGCTGCTTTCCCCGCGGTTTCGAGACCGACCCATCTTGATTAAAATCCGTGCCGGCGAAAAATTGTCCCATTCCATCAAATTCGAGGGACATTTGATTCTGGTTGAAATTTCTTTATTAACCGTTCACTGGGATGTCCAGTACTTCCAGATATTGGCCGGTCTGTTGTTCCGAAAATTATCCCGTAGAAAGATTCATCCAGAGGTGTGGAATCAGTTTTATGCCGTGCAGGAGTTTGAACTCTCCCGAATGCCTCGTCCCGCCGCTGTCCCGGATTCGGATGCTCAACTGGAACGAGTGTTTGATGAACTGAATCGAAGGTATTTTGATGGAAAGCTCGGCAAGCCGTTTTTGCGGTGGGGCCGTCGCGCGGGGAAACGCCAGTTGGGCTATTATGATCCGATAAAACATGAGATTGGGATCAACCCCCTGCTTAAACACCCGGAAGTTCCCTGGTACGTCTTGGAAAATGTATTGTATCACGAAATGCTGCATATTTACTATCCGCCGTACGTCAAAAATGGTCGTCGGGTGCAACACGACCGAAAATTCCGAACCCTGGAGAGGCGGTATGCCCACTTTGAGAAAGCCCGGGTCTGGATCAACCGTCATTTTCATCGGCACCTGCGTCGGGGATGGATTGACTGATCTTGAGAGGGATTTGCATCGTCAATCCCCCGTTATTCTTCGGAGGTGTGGAAACGAGATGCTTTCCCCATTCCGGGTGGGAGATTCGTTCCAAGGATGTGATTCAAATGGAATAATTTATGGGTGATCATTGGAAGAAAACCGCCTTCATGGATGACGATAGAATCGCGCAAAAGTCTTACGATTATCGCTTGTTCTTACGGTTGTTGCGATATGGCCGGCCTTTTGTGCCGCTCATTGCCGCCGCTGTGACGCTGATTGTAGTGGCCGCCGGGTTGGAGATCGTAGGCCCCTATCTGACCCGCATTGCGGTGGACCGTTATATTTTAACCGGCGATTCCCAGGGGCTGCTCACCATCATTCTATTGTATATACTGGTGTTGCTGGGAAGCTTTGGCGTTCGTTACGGGCAGATTCTGTTGACCCAATACATCGGGCAGAAGATGATCTATGATCTGCGCGATCAGATCTTTTCTCACCTCCAGAGGTTGCATCAACAGTTTTTCGACAAAAACCCGGTGGGTCGGCTGATGACCCGGGTGACCTCCGATGTGGAGGCTCTGAATCAAATGTTTACCCAGGGAATCGTCATGATCTTTGGGGACGTGTTTTTAATCACCGGCATCGTTATGATGATGTTCTCCTTGCACTCTGGATTGGCTTTGTGGACCCTTTCGGTGTTGCCGTTGTTATTTCTGGCCTCCTTTTTATTCCGCAAAAAAGTCCGGCGGGCGTATAATCAGGTGCGTTTTCATTTGGCGCGTATAAACGCATTTTTGCAGGAACGCATATCCGGCATGCCGGTGGTGCAGGCCTTCAACCGGGAAGATCGGGATTTCGCAGAATTTCGATCCATCAACTGGAAATATACCGAGGCCTTTATTCGCACCATTTTTTATTACGCCTTGTTCTATCCGGCGGTGGAATTGATCAGCTCTGCGGCCCTGGCTCTCATCATTTTCCGGGGGGGATGGCTGATTCTGGATGGAACCGTAACCCTGGGTATCTTGATTGCCTTTATTCAATACACCCGAATGTTTTTTCGTCCCATTTCGGATTTATCGGAAAAGTACAATATTCTTCAGGCGGCATTGGCCGCCTCGGAGCGGATCTTTCACTTGTTGGACATTCCACCGGCGATCGTGACGCCGGCGGAGGGATATCGCCGGACCCGCCTGGAAGGGCATATTCAGTTTCGCAACGTCTGGTTTGCTTATTACGACGATTGGGTGCTTCGAGGCATTCACCTGGATATTCTTCCAGGCCAGCGGGTGGCTTTGGTGGGACATACCGGCGCCGGTAAGACCACCCTGGTGCGCTTGATCGGGCGGTTGTACGATATTCAAAAGGGCCAAATTTTAATCGATGGGGTCGATATTCGGGATTGGGATGTACACAACCTGCGAAGCCACATGGCGGTGGTGCTTCAGGATGTGTTTTTGTTTTCGGGAACGGTGCTGGAAAATATTCGTCTGGGCCACAACGACATTACCCGAGAGCAGGTGATTCAGGCGGCGAAAATGGTCAACGCGCATGATTTTATTACGACATTGCCCGGGGGGTACGACGCCGAAATCAAAGAACGCGGCGGGAACCTGTCCCTGGGACAAAAACAGTTGTTAAGCCTGGCCCGGGCCCTGGTGATGAATCCGGAGGTGTTGATTCTGGATGAAGCCACCGCCAACATCGATAGTGAAGCCGAGGCCCTCATTCAAGAGGCATTGCAGGTGGTGTTGAAACATCGCACCGCCATTGTGATTGCCCATCGTTTGTCTACCATCCAGTCTATGGATAAAATCGTCGTCCTGCATAAAGGACGCGTTCGGGAAGTGGGGACTCATCAACAATTGTTACGTAAACGGGGCATTTATTATAAATTGTATCGTCTGCAATATCAGGGACCCCTTGCCGTTCGTCGGCATCCCGGAAGCCTTGTGGAAAAAGGAAAAGGATAGACTTTCCCCTCCCGGGGGCCAACTTTTCTATTGACTCAATTTTGGGGAGGTGTTAAATTCACTGAAAATATGGAGGCTGATGTTGTCCGAGCGGTTCCAGAAAACGTTCATCTCGGTGCGGGAATTTATCGAGAGCTGGGATAAAGAGATCTATGAGCTGAACCATCTGGATTTTTTTATATATCTGCTGATCAACCACGTGGGCAATCGGCTGGATCGCCAATTTTTTACCCCCGACCGCCAGAACTCGCCGTTGTTTTTAGACTTCGAAAATCTGGGAACGTTGTGTTTTAATCTGGGCGATAGCCTGGAATATTTTCTTCAGGATCACTGCTTTGGAAGTTGTTCCTTGAATTGCCCTCTGGACATGGATAATACCGTGCATTCGGAGCGCTACGAAGGCAATGACTGGATGCGGCGTCGCATTGATCTGTTACAATCCTTTTTGAATGGCAGTATGGTGAAGGAGCAATGCCTGCGTGTAGATATTATGAATCATGTTATCCTGGAGACCCTGGTGCAGTTCTATTCCGAAGAATTGGGGGTGGACTTCGGGGAAGATGATGTGGAGATGGTGGAATTGGCGGAATTCATTGAAAATGTGATCATCGATTTCATTCGACTGGAAGGCCAGGGGTTGTTACAGCGGCCCTTTGATTCGGCGATGGATTACTTCGAAGAGTTGCTGGACATTGATGAAGATTACGCGGGGGAAGATGAATGGCAGAATGAGGGGGAGGGCTGGACGGCATCTCCCAATGAGGATAGCTGGCAACAAAGCTTTGAAGAAATCTCCCGCACTCTGGAAAAATTCCTGGAAGATTACCAAATTCAGTCTCCGGATTCGCTGAGCTGGATGACGCAGGACGTTCGCCTGTTTCAAAAATATTTGATGGAAATCGGCGGGGTCTACGACATTTATGACCTTAAGGATGAACATATCCTGGAATTTCTGGCGTTCTGGCTGGTCAAGGAATATGTAATGGAAGACGAAGCCCAGGTACAACATGTTTTCCGTACCATGGCCCGATTGGTGACCTGGATGTACAACAATTATGGTCTGGATTTTCGGCGTCCTTTTCTGGAATATTATGAACAGGTGAAACGCGAAGTCCCCCGGGTGATCCGGGCGCTCAATACGTATCTGAACGAATACAATATTTTTAACGTGATGCTGAATCGGGATAACCCGGAGGTGGAACAAATTTCTGGATTTTTTGAGGTAAAACAATTGCACAGCCGCATTCACAAAATCATGGATCTGGCCGATGTCCATTTTTTTGCCGAATTAAAACAGGTTCAGTTCGATTCCTCGGCCTTTCTGAATCTCCGCCCCGGGGACATCCTCCACGCTACACTGATGAAGCAGGAGGGTCACTGGGAAGTGCTGGAAATTCATTATATTTATCCGAATATCGCACGAACGTTTATCCATTAAATTTTTCTCTTGACAGATTCAAAATTTTGGAATATATTTGGAGTGGCAATGGGGCTCTCCCCTCAAAGAAAACCCTCCCTCCCTTGAAAATAATTTGAGATTTGGCCCCATTGCCAAAAGAGGGACATCCCAAGGATGTCCCTCTTTTTTTGGTGTGCGCCCGGCAAGGCGCCATCCCGTGAAGGTGACCGGATCAGGGAGAACCGGAAGTCCTCTATCGGCCCGGTATTGCCCCCCTCTGTCGGTTGGTGAACCAGGGTATACGGAATCGCTTGTACGATGGTGTGAGGGAACGGAGAGAACAAATACTCCTTCTGCTCGGTTGAATCCCCATCCGTAGGGGTTCTATTCCTCACATTCCCACATGAACCTCCCCGATCCCCTTGAAAGGGTTCGAAACGAGGAAATTGTAAGTTGTTTGCCAAAGATTCATCTATTGGGATTGGCCGGGAACCAACATTGGGAATGATCCGAAAGAATCCTATTCAGGAGGAACGGCGTGTAACAAACCCCGGCATCTTTCGTAGGTATGGAGCAGGTTGAAAATGCTGGGGCGACACCATGAAATCCCGTGGATTATCAGGGCGGAAATTCCGTTGCGGATGTTTCGGTGTGGTAATCGGGTTAGCCGTTTGGAGCGTTCAGGGATTATGGGCTCAGCAGTCCAGCCAACTGGATACCAGTCGCATTCGCCGGGTGGCCGAAAAAAAATTTTTAAGCCTGGAACGTAACCGGACCGTCCATCGCTATCGGGGTGACCGGGTGATCCCGGCCGGCGAAATCCTTAATGGCCATGTCGTCGTATTTCGGGGCAGCCTCGATGTGTATGGTACCATTAACGGCGATATACTGGTAATCGGCGGTAACGTTCTGGTACGCAATGATGGGTGGGTAAACGGGGATATTACGAGCATCGGGGGGAAGGTCGAGGTGGAAGAAAAAGGGCATGTTTTGGGCAATATGCTGGAAACTCATGTGGACAATCTGTTTCTGTTACAAACCTCCCGTCATCGATCTCGTTTTCGGAAGAATGCCTGCGCTGCGCCCGGTGAGAATCCCCAAAACGGGCTCCTGTTCCGGTATAATCGGGTGGAAGGACTTTTCCTTGGATGGGACTTTTCCGGGAACGGCCGGCATAAGGGAAGATATTTTTCCCTCTACGGTTTTGGTGGATATGGTTTCAAAAGCAAGGCCTGGCGTTATGCGTTCGGTATCCGTCGCTGGTTTATCGATCCCCGGGATTACCGCCTGGAGCTGGGCTTTGATATTCACGACCTGACCGACACCAAAGATTTGTGGCGTGCACCTTACCTGGAAAATACTCTGGCGGCGTTGTTCTTGCGGGAAGATTTTCATGACTACTTCCGGCGGATGGGGTACCGGGTATATTGGGCTCAGAGTCTGGGTAGCCACGCCTCCCTTCGGGTAGAGTTTCGGGATGATGATTATCGTAGCATGTCCAAGGCAACCAATTGGTCTGTCTTCGGGGGTAAAAAAGTCTTTCGCGAAAATCCCGGGTTGGGGAAATACGAAGGGAAGTATCAGACGCTACGGGCGCGATTGGAGTGGGACAATCGCAAAGGGTACCATAACCACCGGAAAGGCTGGAAGGTGCTCCTGGATGCGGAAGTGGCTCCATCCCGCTGGAGCAATACCACCGTGTTTGAACGCTATGTCCTGGAGGTGCGCGGTTATTTCCGTGTATCCACCGAAGAGAATGTAAACGCTCGCATTATATTGGGTGCTTCTCGCGGCGATTTGCCCATTCAGAAAAATTTTGAACTGGGTGGAATTGGTACCCTGAGAGGCTATCCCTTTAAAATGTTTCCGGGAAACCAAATGGTCCTGGCGAACCTGGAGTATGTGGTATCCGGGGAGCTGGTGGGGCATTCCTTTATGGACGATTTTTACCTCATTCTATTTGCGGATGCCGGGGTAGCCTGGATGGGTGGCCCCGATCAGACCCTCCAGGAGAGCTGGAAGTACCTTCATCGGGATCGCGTAAAAAGTGATCTGGGTATTGCAATTGCCACTCATGATGGCGATTTTCGTATCAATCTGGCGCGGCCCTTTCGCGCGGGGCGTAAGGACGTTGTCCTAACGGTGCGGATCAGTCGGCCGTTTTAATTTGGAGTAATGATGAAAAATGGATTCAACATAGGTTTTCTGGTGTTTTTGGTGCTGGTTGTTTGCCAGGAGGTGGCAGCGCAATCCCATGCGGCATTGCGGCTTGAGGATATTCGGTTTGGGCAATTGAAATACGGCGGTTTCCATCTGAAGACCATGAAAACGATTCAGGTAACCGCATATGGTGGGGGGGTGCCGGATCCAGGAAAGCGTCGGCGCAAAATGATGTACGATCCCTCGGGGATGTTTGCTTACGGGTGGATCTTGAATGCCGATACCCGCGAGGTCGTGTGGAAAATGACCGTGGATAATTCCCGCGAAGATCCCTTGAGCCGTTTCGGCCGTAAGTTCGAGGGGGAGATGAAATTACCGGCCGGGGATTATGAAGCTTACTTTTTTGCTCGTAAACCTTATCTGCGCTGGATATCCGATGGGTTCTTCAGTCTGGGAAAATTTTTGGACATGCTCATTCGAGGCGATGAGGATTGGGAACGTTTGGAGTCCCGCTTTAAAATGTCCATCGAGGGTGTGGATGAGGTCTTCTCCTCCGGGTATGTTCGCAACGCCATTCGCCAGCGGCAACAGTCCGCCGTGGTTTCCATCACCGATCTGGGAGATTCGGATTATCGACAGCAGGGCTTTTCTTTAACCAAAGGGGGAGAGTTTCTGATTTATGGAATTGGGGAGGCCTTTCACGGAGAGGAATTCGATTACGGCTGGATCGTTACGGCCGATAACGATCGCAAAATCTGGGAGATGGTGGAAGAAAGCAGTGACCATGCCGGCGGTGCCATTAAAAATCGGGTCTGGAAGGAAACGCTTTTTCTGAATCCGGGGAGTTATTGGGTGTATTATATTACCGACGATTCGCATTCTCCGGAGCGTTGGAACGCGAATCCTCCCAGCGATCCGTTTTACTGGGGGATTACCATCGAAGGGCTGCCGGGACGTTTTGACCCCAAGGCGGTGCAAAAGTTAAATGTGGCCGCCATTACTCCCATCGTCGAGTTGACCCGTCTGGGAAACGATGAATATGTCGAATCCAGTTTTCGGTTGAAGCAACCCATGCGAATTCGGATTCTGGCGGTGGGTGAGGGCGAAGAGGGCGAAATGTTTGATTACGGATGGATAGTGGATGATCGCACCGGAAAAAAGGTATGGCAAATGACCTATGCACGCACCACCCATGCCGGTGGAGCGGACAAAAATCGGGCGGTGGACGAAGTGGTGTTATTGCAACCGGGAACTTATACGGTTTATTTCATTACCGATGGGTCTCACGCATTTCGCAAATGGAATGCCCGTCCACCCTATAACCCCACCCGGTGGGGGATTACCATTTTCCCTGCCGATCCTCACGAATCCGCTGCCGCGGTGGTGGAAGTGCCTGTACCCCCACTCGAAGAGGAAGACGCGGTGTTGGTCCGTCTGGTAAAAGTGCGCAACAATGAACATCGGAAAACGATGCTGACGCTGGATCGACCTACCCGGGTGCGGATTTATGGGATAGGAGAAGGGGACTGGGAGGAAATGTACGATTATGCGTGGATCGAGAACCGCCAAACCGGAGAAGTGGTTTGGGAGATGAGTTACGAAGAAACACGCTGGGCGGGCGGGGCGCGAAAAAATCGAAAAGTCGATCGCATAATCACCCTCCCTGCCGGTGAGTATGTGGTCCATTACCTGACCGACGATTCCCATGCTTATCGCAGCTGGAATGCCGATCCCCCGGACGACCCTTCCCATTATGGGATCACCATTTATCGGCTCAAAACCGCGGGAGAACAATAATGAAAACCCGAGGCATCATAATTGGAGGACTTTGTGTGTTGTTATTGGGGATGTTTCAAAACGTCTTTACCAAAACCCTGGAAGAGTACTACAAAAAGAAACTGAGTTTTGCGCCCGGAGGGAAAATCGTCCTGGAAAATCGTAATGGCTCGGTGACGGTAGAAGGCTGGGAGCACGACGAAGTTCTGATCGAGGCTCGTATTGAAGTAAAGGGTGGAAACGAGAAAAAACTAAAAGAAACCATGGAAGCAGTGGAAATCATGGTCGAGGCGGAAGACAATCGGATTACCATCGACACACGCTATCCCGACACCGGGTTTACCAGCATCTGGGATGTGCTTTTTGGAAATCACGTCAATGTGAATGTACAGTACACCCTGAAGGTGCCTTTGGAAACCCATTTGAAGATCAAGACAACCAATGGTCGGATTGAGGTGCGGGAGGTCTCCGGACGCCTGATGTTGAAAACGACCAATGGGAAAATCGCGGCCGAAAATGTGAAGGGGGTCGTAATGGCCAAAACCACCAACGGTTCGGTGGAAGCCCACATTGAGAAAGTCGATCCCGATGGAGAGTACGAATTGATCACCACCAACGGAAGCATTAAGGTTTACTTGCCGGAGGAAACCGCTTTTGACGTGCGCGCCCGCACCACCAACGGTTCCATCGATACCGATTTCCCCTTGACGGTGCAGGGGAAATGGGCCGGTCATAAAGTGCGAGGCAGTGTCAATGGGGGTGGCCCCTTGTTTTTTCTGGAGACCACCAACGGCGGCATCCGAATCGTAAAATTTTAAGAAAGGGTGGTATAAACTCCTGCAGAATGGCGCGTTCCTTTGCGGGGTGGAGTACGGAGGTGCATGCAGTCTGCCTGTTCACGGGGCAGTTGATGGGGGCGTCGGAGGTCTTGGGGGGCAAACCTCGTTTGCATGAGGGCGATTGGAGAAAGGGGCGGAACCTTGGGAGCCTTTTCCTGCCGCTATAAGACTGGTACCGGAGGCCCAGATCAACCGCCCAACCGGGGAACGGCCCTTATGAGCGATCCAGGGAATCCATTACGCCATTTGCATGCGCCCGGAATTTCCCGGGGGCTGCTTATCCGTAAGGGGTACGGTTTTTCGGCTTTTGATTCTGGATTTATCGCCGGCCGGAAGAGGCTGCGGGCGGCAACACCCCGCTGATCTGCTTGACGGGATTGATTTGCAAAGAAAAGGGGTTTTTCCGATTGGCCGGAGGCCATTGATGAGCGGAGAGGACCACTCGTTGAAATCCCATTTTTTGAATTTCTTGCAGGCGGGCCTCCAGGTGAACCACGGGTCGCACTTCGCCTCCCAATCCCAGTTCACCCAGATACACGGTATGGCCGTCCAGGGGGTAATCCTGTCGGCTGGAGTACAATGCAGCGGCCACCGCCAGGTCCAGAGCCGGGTCATCAATGCGAAACCCCCCGGCTATTTTCACGAATACGTCGTGAATTCCAAAATCCAGTCCCAGGTATCGTTCCATCACGGCCAGGATCAGGGCCAGGCGGCGATAGTCGAAACCACTGACCGTTCTCTGGGGAGTCCCGTAATGGGAACGGCTGACCAGGGCCTGAACTTCCACCAGTAAGGGACGGCTCCCCTCATAAGTGCATACCGCACTGTTGCCGGTGTGGGACGAGCATTCCGGGGAGAGAAAAAGTCCGGAAAGATTGGCCACCTCCACCAGGCCGTTGTTGCCCATTTCGAAAGCCCCCAGCTCGTTGGTGGCCCCGAAGCGATTCTTGGTGGCCCGGACGATCCGGTAGGGCTGATGGGTGTTTTCGAAAGTAACCACCGCGTCCACCAGATGTTCCAGTACCTTTGGACCGGCAATGGCGCCCTCTTTGGTCACGTGACCCACCAGAAAAAGGCTGAATTTTTGGGTTTTGGCACACTGGAACAACCGGGCTGCGCATTCCCGAACCTGGCTGACATTTCCCGGAGCCCCACTCAGTTCGGTGGTGTAGACGGCCTGAATGGAGTCCACCACAGCCACCGATGGACGGAGCTGTTCCAGGTGGTACAGGATATCCTCCAGTTGGGTTTCCGCCAGCACCAGCAGCGGTTGGGTGGCGTTTCCCAGGCGACGGGCGCGCAGTTTGACCTGTTGCAGGGATTCTTCGCCGCTGACATAGATTACCGATTGACCCCGGGAAGCCAGATTGAGCAACATTTGTAACATCAAGGTCGATTTACCGATGCCCGGTTCACCCGCCAGCAGGATCACGGAGGCGGGAAAAATTCCCCCGCCCAGCACGCGATCCAGTTCGGAAATTCCGGTCAAAATCCGCTCGCTTTGTTCACCGATCTCAATCCGGGAAAGCGGCTGAGGGGAAGCATCGGCTCTACTCCGGGAAGCCCCTGCCGGGGACTTCTCGACCGCCTCTTCCACAAAGGTATTCCAATGCCGGCATTCCGGACATTTACCCAGCCATTTCGCGGATTCGTAGCTGCAATGCTGACAAATGAAGATCTGTTTAGACTTTCCCATCGTCTTCCGTTTTTTTATAAATTAGGAGTTTTCCGTTGTGATTGCAAATCGGCTTTTGTGTTGATTTCCGGTGAAAGATGGGCCTGGCGAACATGCGGTGGGCGACTTCCGCTGCGCCCCGGGATCGATGTTCCCGAGGTCAAGGTAGCGGAGAAATGGAATGGTGAGCCGGCCACGAGTTTCCCATGGCAAAGGAGTTGCAAATCTGAAGAATTCTTTTCATATTTTTGTCAAAGGAGTGCGGGTATGAGGGTGAATCATTCGTGTTTTTGGATCATCGGGTTGCTGGTGTTGGTGCTGGTGGCTTGTCAGAAGGAACGGCCCCGGGAGGGTGAGCTGGAGCATCGGGCCGTTAGGGAGATGGGAGCCGCTGCGGGTGGAGGGGCCGACGTGACCTTTCAGTCGCTGTCTCGGGAGCGCTGGGAACAGATTCGAAAGTTACAGGAACAGATCCGTCGGCAGCCGCGGGAAACGGCCTACCGGGCCGAATTGGTAGCCCTGGCGTACGGCCCTTCCTGGAATACGCTCTTTCTCACCGGTGCGGCGTTGATGCCACACCCCGGGAACGGTCGACCTATACCGCAATATCAGGCCGAACAAGCCGCCTTTGTGGATGCACAACGCTGGGCGGCGTATTTGCAACGCTGGCGGGCCCATCCCATGGAACCGGATTTCGGTTCCCTGCAGGCCTGGCAACCGTTGCCCTCAACGGTTTTGCACAAGGAAATACGCAACGATACGCTCATCTTGTTCCTGGCTTTCCATGTGGCGGAATCGGGATCGTGAGTCCATACCGGCGGGTGGACGAGGCTAAAAATAATATCGCAGTCCGAACCCGCCGTTAATGTTCAATTCGGTTGCCGGGATGAGTTCCATGATGGGGACAAACTCGATGAAGAATTCCAGGGGGGCTGTCGGAAACTGATAATTGATTCCCAGGGGGATGCGTATGCCCAATAGCATGCCCTCCCGGAATTTAGTCCGCAACCCCATCCCGAAATAAGAGGCCAGCCGTCCCTGCCGAACGTCTCGGGTAACATCGCGGTGAAAAAGGTAGTCCGCATGAAAATGAACAGCGGCTTTTCCTTGAAACGACCAGGCGGCTGCGGCAGCCAGGGCCTGACCAGGGGATTGCCAGTACTTCAGGCTGATTCCGGTGGGTTCTCCGATGATGATCCCCGCCCCGAATCGATGGAAGGTGGGTTCCTTGGCCATGGCCGTAGCCAACATGAAAAACAGAATCATCCCTCTCAGAACTCTGCGCGTCATAGCAGTCTCCTCTTCCGTTAAAACCGTTGCCCTTACCATTCCTACAGGTCGGCGCCCAGGGAAAAATACCACAGGGGTTTGCTGGAGGTTTGCAGATCGAACCGCCAGGCCACATCGATTCTGAGCAGAAAATACAGAAAGAACACCCGTGCGCCAATACCGTATCCACTGATCAAATCCTTAAATCGGCGATTCCCAAACGGGTCGACGGTTGTGGGTTCGAATGTTTGGTTGCCATACCAGGCACTGCCGATATCGTAGAACATGACTCCGCGAATGTTAAAGAAGCGGATTTTGGGAAAACCCAATGCCAGATATTCGATCAGGGGGAAGCGAAACTCCAGGTTTGCCAGAAAATACCGGGTGCCCACGCGTTCGTAATAATAAGCGCCGCGCAAGGGGGTTACAAACTCCGAGAAGAAGATATCGTCGATGCGTTGGATTCGCAACCCTCCCCGGAATTTGCGGTTGATCCAGTTGTCCACGCCGCCCAGGAAAAATTGTTGGGCGTTCTCCCCGAAGCTGGCACCGGCGGCCAGACGAAAAGCGAAGCTGTAATCCCGGTTGATCATCAAATACTTCCGGTAATCCACCTGCAGGGTTTTGAAGTCCCGGCTGTATCGGGAGTATTTGGGACTGTAAGTGGCGGTAATGGAGTAACGGGAGCCGTCCCAGGGTCCGGTGTAGCCCCAGAGCACATTGTCGTGGACAAAGGAAAGCGAGGGCAACATGGTGCTGACCTTTTGTGTGGGGATGGGTAAGTCCAGGTATTCCAGATAAACGTTGTACCATAAATTATAAAAATCCAGGCGCTTAAAACGATTAAAAGGGTACGACATCAGAAAGGTGGCTCCAAAATTCCGGTAGCGAACCAGGCCGTAGGGACCAAAAAAGAAATAGACCAGATGAAATCCCCCCACGCCGTAATTGATGCGCTGCTTTAGATAAAAATATAAGAGATTGAGATCGCTGTTCTTTAGATCGGATAGCAGATTGATGTTCATGATGACTTTATGGTCTCCCAGCAGGTCACTGAAGGCGATTGTGGTATACCCTTGCACTCCGAAAAAGGTGTTGTAACCGGCCGATCCGGTGATGATATCCGGGGAAAATTTCAATTTATATTTACGAACTTTGTATTGACCGGGGGAGACCTGATAGGCCTGTACCGGCAGTTCGACGTCCTTTTTCTTCTGCTTGCGCAGTAAGACCCGGTTTTTGGTAAACACATAGCGGCTGTAATCATATTTTGTGGCGCTCACCGTTTTCCGGGGTAGCTTTTGTTTGTCGCTTCCGGGGGGCTGCCAGTTGCGGGCGTATACGGGCAGCGTTTCTTTCTTCATGTCTTTAACGAACTGGGTGTCCTCCAGTTTTTCGACGGGCGGAAGTTCCAAGGGAGTGTTCATTAAATAAATATCGAAGCCCCCGTCGTAAAAGGAGGTGAAAACCATCTTATTGGCGTTTTTGTCCCAGCCGATCTGAAGAATTCCCGATATGACGTTGGTAATGGCGAAATCGGTACTGTCTTCCAGGTTTCGGATAAATACGTTAAAGATGCCGTTTTTGTCGGCCAGATAGGCCAGTTTTTTCCCGTCCGGGGAGAAGATGGGATTTTGTTCTTCCCATTCGGTGTCGGTGATGCGTTCCATTTTTCCGGTTTCCACTTCTACAATGTAAATGTCTTTCTTCTCGTAATCGAATTGACTCATGCGGAAGTCTTCCGGTGGTTCCACTCCGGTGACGTACTGTTTCCGGTCGGAGACGAAAGCGATGTAGCGGCTGTCGGGGGACCAGGAGGGTTGGTCATCGGTGAAGGGATCATTGGTAACCGGGATCACCTCTTCGGTTTCCAGGTCGAATATATAAATGTCGCTTTGTCCGTCCTTGTTGCCGACGAAGGCGATGTAACGGCCATCGGGACTCCAAGAGGTGGTAAAAGCGCCGTCCAGTTTCATGATGTATTTCTCGATGTTATCGGTTTTAATGTCCAGAATGTAAATGGCATCCCAGGGACCGCTTTTGGCCGTGAAAGCCAGTTTGCGCCCGTCGGGACTAAAACTCATTCCTGGACGCAAAAAGTGCAATTCTTCGAAACTCTCGGAGCGTTGCCCCTTGACCAGGGTCTTGATGATTTTCCCTTCGATGGCCGAAAGCAAATAGATGTTTTGATACCCCTTGCGGTCGGAAATGAAGGCGATTTTATCTCCGTTGGGGGTGATGGCGGGGCTCACGTTCAGGTAGTTTCTTTCTTTTTTATGATTGGTCAGCCGTTTGGCGAATTCCACCGGTTCTTTGCGATTGGCCACCTCGGGCCAGTACTGGCGCCGCAGGTATCGATGCCATTTTTCGGTGAATTCTTCATAATTCATCCCCACCGTGGTTCGCAGCACTTTCTCGAAACTGACTCGACCCCGCATTTTGCTCAACAATTCGCCTATTTTCTCCCGTCCGTAGGTTTCCGCTATAAATTTGAACACCGACGCACCTCCCTGATACACTAAAAAGAATTGTAAATATTCCAGCGGCGGCATGTAGCCGTTTAAAGTGGCGTCCCGCACCACCATATCCAGCCGGGTGGTCCAGCCCTGGGATTCAAACTCCGCCAATCCTTCCGAAAACCATAGGGGCGGGGGCGTGACCTCTTCTCGGATGAGGGATTGAATGGAGCCCCCGTAGAGCATGTCGTTCATCACCGCGTGGACCAGCTCGTGGTGAATGACGTGCCGAAACTGTTCGTACGAACCCTCAAAAGGTACCACAATGCGATTCTTAAACAGTTCGGTGACCCCACCAATGCCTTCTTCCAGATATTCGATCACGACATTGGTTTGCTGCCAGTCGTTATGCGATTTGTAAACAATAAAGACAATGCGGTCTTTGATTTGATACCGGAAGTCCCGGCTGAGCTGCACATAAGCCGACTCCGCCACCTCTGCGGTAAATTTGGCAATGTCCAGTCCACCCTCGTAAAAATACACATCGAAATGTTTGGACTGGATGTAATACCATTCGAAGGTTTTATATTGAACTTTGTTCTTGCCAAAATATTGAGCAGGCAGGGGTACGCTCAATAGAACAAGCCCGATGAGGGGAAGGATACGGACCAATTTCATGGAAGGCCTCCAGTACATTTTCTGATAAAGGCATTTACCTTTTGTTGAATGCATAAAATAAAACCCTGCTTCAGATAAGGCAAGCAGTTATCTGGGCCGGTTGGAATTCTGGGATATCGAAGCATCGGTTCCCCATTTGCACCTTCACCAAATTCCAAAGAACCATTTTTAATTTCTGTTAAATTATTCTAATTTCCATAGGGGAATCCGGTTCCATTTTGAGAGGGGTTTATGATACCCTATACGATCAATATCCTCTTTGCCGTCCTGCTGGGAATGGGCCCGGTTACCGGTGACGTCGCCCGGGCCGCTGCCAATCCTTCTCAGCACCGTGGGGTTCCCTGGGATACGGTGGTGGCCGAAATTCAGGTAGTGATGTCTTCCCGTGTACCCGATACCCTGAAAACCCAATTGATGGCCCAAGTCTTTCGCGCGTTTCACTTGGATTGGGATGACTATCGGCATTTCTATGAGGAATTTCGTACCTGGTCTCCGGAACAGGTGGTCCGTTTTCTGGATCGGGTGGAAAAGATTTTAAGGGCCGGCTCCAGAACCCCCGGAAAGGTCCTTTCCTTGCCCGTGCCGCCCAGGCCGTCCCCCCTGCCATCGGATTCCCCAAAGCCACCGGGGATCAGGGATGACGGCGGATGATATCCCCGGTTTCCGGAATCATCAAACGGCCGCATTCGCTCTCCTGGAGCATGGCTTCGATGGTCTCCCACCGCCTGAAGCGACATCACCGTTTCGAGAAATCGGTTGGAAACGGTGGTCTTGGCTCCCGATACGCCTGGGCGTCACAAGGAGCGGAATTCCAGAGGAATGATCCGGTTTTTCCGGACAACCCCAGAAGCAGATTCAACAGAAACACCCCCTTGATGTCAATCGACAAGGTACCGAACAGAGAAGCGGCGACTATCCCCCGGCTATGTCCATCCGGCCGGCTCTCACCGTAGGATGCCTCTCCATAGGCTTCCCCCTCCAGTGATGACCGGGCGTGACAGAAGCGGTGGCGGCTGTGTTATTCCGGGTCTTCGCGAACAACATGTTCCAGATGAGCATTCTGGTTCAGTTGCATCTCCTTTCTTGATATTCCTGGCAAAAGCCTCTAAATTGAGCCGAGCGCTGTCTGCCTGAAGAATCGATGCCCGGGCACCCTGCTTCAGAAAGCGAGCGGGTGGGAGGCCTGGTGGGGGTTCAACAATAAATCAATGGGTAACTTCTGTACCCGCGGGTTCATCTTTTTATTGTCTTGCCTCCAGAGCATCAATGGCCGGTGGAAGCGTATAAGAAGGAAATGAAGGAGCTGCTTTGGCCGTTGTGATTTTTACATTGCTGAGCATGGTATGGGGTACGACGTGGCTGGCGATTAAGATTTCTCTGGAAGGGCTTCCGCCATTCCTGGGTGCCACGGCCCGGTTTATGGTGGCCATCAGCCTGTTGGCGGCATACGCCCTGCTGAAAAAAATCTCCTTAAAAGTTCCCCGCAAAGATTTTCTTAAAATCTTCATCACTTCCTTCCTCATGTACACCTTTGATTACGGCCTGGTATACTGGGGAGAACAGTATTTATCCGCAGGAGTTACCGCCATTTTTTTTGCCACGTTTCCTATTTTTGTGGGGATCTTTTCGAATTTTATCATTCGCAATGAACCTTTTCTCTGGTCAAAATTTCTGGGGATTTTTCTGGGTTTTATGGGAGTTCTGCTCATTTTTTTTGATCAGTTGATTAAGACCCGCTTCGAAACCATGATCATTTTCGCAACCTTAGCCATTATTTTGGGTGCTGCCGGAGGGGCCCTTTCCACCGTACTGGTAAAGAAATATTTTCTCCATTACCGGGCTGTACCTCTTACCTTGCATCAAATGCTGTGGGGTATCCTGGTTCTGGCCCTGATTGGATTGTTGCAGGGGGAAACGCGCCAGATTCAACCGACTCCCCGGGTGATGGTTGCCGTGCTGTACCTGGGTGCGGTGGGATCGGCCTTTGCGTTTGTGGGCTATTACTGGCTGTTGCAACATATCAGCGCTATTACCTTATCCTTGATCATTTACATCACACCGGTGATCGCCCTGATCATCGACTGGATTTTATACGGAGAGGCCATTAATCTGCGGATGGTGATTGGCATTGCCCTGATCTTTGGGGGCATTGCCCTGTCTCAATTGGAGGATTATCGACCATTCTTCCGGAAACGTTTTATGGCCTATCACCCCGTTTCCGGATCGAAAAAATGAGTTCAGGCTGTAATGCCTTGGTGTTCTGCTGTGATGGGAAATCTTACGCGAACATGAATGGCACCCCGGATTCCTTCTCGGGCCGCTCAGGAATACAGCAACCATTGTTGTCGGCGTTGTTCGAATTCCCGAAGATCCTTTTGCCATGACGATTCGATCTCCTCCAGGGGAGCCGATTCCATCAGTAGGCGGCGAATGCTGTCGTTGCCCACCAGAATATCGAAGGGTAGTTTTTCGTATTCATACTCATAGGGCGGTGCTTTCCACTGAAAATGCGCTTCATGGATTTGAAGGGTTTCCCGTAAAATGGCCAGAGTTGTGAGGAAGGGCTGGAACAGATCGGGGTGGGTCACATGCATAAAGCAACCCCCACAGACGTTCCCCTGATATTTATGGAACGTGGGCTGGAATTCGATGGGGCGAAAGACAATGCCGGGAAGACCGAGGCTGTTGAGTTTTTTTGCAAACCGGCGCCCCTCCATCCAAGGGGCTCCGAATATTTCGAAGGGTCGGGTCGTACCCCGCCCTTCCGATAGATTGGTCGCCTCCAGCAGACACATGCCCGGATAAACCCGTGTTGTTTCCCAGATGGGAACATTGGGAGAAGGCATGGCCCAGGTAAGACCGGTCTGGTCAAAATACATGCTTCGCCGCCAGCCGTCCATGGGGATGAGGGTCAAATCCACTTCCGTTAAAAATTGATCGTGCAAAAAGAGGGCGATCTCGGCAATGGTCATGCCATGGCGTACGGGGATCGGATATAACCCCACAAAACTGCGAAAATGCATGTCCAGCAAGGGACCCTCCAGCTGTTGCCCTCCAATGGGATTGGGGCGGTCCAGAACCACCACCGCCACCTTTTGTTCCTGGCAGGCTTCCATCGCCAGAGCCATTGTCCAGATAAAGGTGTAGTACCGAGCCCCCACATCCTGCAAATCGATCACCAGAACGTCCAGTCCGCTTAACATTTCGGGGGTGGGCTTCCGGTGTTTGCCGTATAGGGAATGCACGGGAACTCCCCAATAAGGATCGATGTAGCCTTCCCACTCGATCATATTGTCCTGGGTATGGCCCCATAGTCCGTGTTGGGGACCAAAAACGGCCCGGAGATCAAACAGGCCTTCCTGTGCGGCCTGGTAAAAGATTTCCGTAATGTGGATCAGCTCCCGGTTAATCGACGCCTGGTTGCACAGTAGAGCGACCTTTTTGCCTTTCAATGGGTCGAATGACCGACGCTGTAATACATCCAGTCCCGTTAGAACACTCACGGTGTCGTTCCTCGATTTTCGAAGTAACAAAATAATTTTGCCGTTCCGGTAAATCAAATGCTTTCGGCGAAAATCTTCCCCGGAGGCATCGGTTGGAGGGAACATGGCGGCCGGAAGCGATGGGGACCGGTGAAAGGAACGATGAGTGGGGGCTGTATCGGGGAATGAAGTCCGGATCGGCAGGGCCGGGCAACCGTAGGGGATCGGACAAACTTATGGATGGAGAAAAACAAACGGAGGCCTCATTGAAAGTCCCGGGAGGATTGATGGGGGTTGAGAATGCCGGGGGATGGGTATGGGTGTTTTTAAAAAAACAAAATATTTGTGTAAACCGAAGGGTTGTTTTTATTTTTGATTCAAGTGGTGGCACAGAGGGAGTGTATGGCCATTCGTTTGGATGGTAAGGTGGCGTTGATCACCGGGGCCGCCGGAGGGAGCGGCTCTGCTGATCCGCTGCATGGCGCTGCAGTCGGCCGGAAAAGGCATCCGGGTGAATGCCGTGGACCCCGGAGTCGTGCCTACCCGATTGCATTTGCGGTCCGCCATGGTTGAAGCGGCATCCACCCGGTTTCCGGAGCGTAACCGAACGGCCCATCTCCTGGGACGGGTGGACGGCCGGAAGAAACAGCCCGGCGGGTTGCCTTTTCGGCCTCGGGGCGTGCCGGTTGGATTACCTGGATTTTCCGTAGTATGGATGGGGGTCGTGTCTGGGCCTATGCTCGCTAAGATGGATGAGGAACGATGATTCGACACATCATTTTTGACCTGGGGAACGTGCTGGTGGAGATTCACCCGGAGGAGGTGATGACCACCTTTGCGCATCGGTGTCGGCAGCCGGTAAAGAAAATCCAGCAGTTCTATCTTTCTGCTCTCCATCTGGATTTTATGACCGGTTCCATTCCTCCAACAAAATTTTATCATTATTTGATGGAGGAATTTCGATGTGATATGGCATTTGATGAATTTCTGGACATCTGGAAACGGGTGGTTGGAGGGCCCAAGCCCGGTATCCCCGAGTTAGTGGAGCGATTGGCCCGTCGCCATGTTCTTTCCCTTTGTTCAAATACCGATCCTTGGCACTGGGAAACGGCGCTGGAAAAATGCCCCTTTTTCCACCTCTTCGACTATTTCTTTTTATCGTATGAATTGCAGCACCGCAAACCCGATCCCTACGTGTTTGAGTACATGTTGAAGACTCTGCGCGCCGATCCTTCGGAGTGTTTGTTTATCGATGATACCCGGGAGAACATTGAAACGGCGGAAACATTGGGGTTTCGGGTGTTGCACGCCTGGGATGCCTCTTCCATCCAACAATATTGTTGCACCCACGGGTTACTTTAGCAAAATGACCTTCCCGGTAGCGGGGCTCAATTCCCGGACGCTCTCGCGGGAATAAAAGGTGGCGCGATAAAAATACATCCCGCTGGGAACAATGTTTCCCCATTGATTTCTTCCGTTCCAGGGAATCAGGTAGCGTCCTTTGTTGGGAAAATCCCTCCGTATTTCGGTGATCTTCTGACCCAGGATATTATAAAGGATTAATTCCAGGCGTCCCGAAGAATTCAGCTCCACCTGAAATTGAATCTCTTCTCCCGCTGGATTATAGGAGTTGTATTCACTGATGGGAGCGATGGTGATTTTAAATTCCGCCAGGGTGGTGTCGAAGTCGGACGGTTCCCCGGAAGGTATCAGTCCGCCTTCCAGAACGGCTCGGATCATCCAGTAGCCTGTAAGGGCGGTGCCGTCGCCGGTGCGAAAGTCAGACAACCTGCGCCATCCGCCGCCCACGTTCAGGTAGGAGCGGCCGTTTCCGCTTTCCTGATGATCATAGGGGAGGGCCCGATCCGGTGTGATTACCTGCAAACCGACAAAAAAGGCTTGATTTTTCCGGGGCAATTGGAGGGCTTGAGGCAATTCCATCTCCACCCAGCTCCGTGCGGCTTGGACCGTCGTATCCATGGGGGCCAACAATTCCTGGCCCGGTCGCCCACCGATCCCTTCGTCGTACACGTAAACCCGGTATGCATTGCCCGACTGGAGGTTGTAAAATTTCACCCGCCGCAAAGACATATTGTTCGTCGGCGTCAGAAATTTGTTCGCCCCGATGCCGGTAGTGGTCAAGCCAAAGTTCAACTCCCCATCGTCGTATTGTAGCTCCACCATCCGAACGGAGTAGGGAGCGAAGGCCTGAAACGAGATTTCTTGCATTGCATTGGTATTGGTAAGCAGAAGAACAAACTGGTCCTCGGGGTTGAAGCCGGGTATTTCCAGAGAATTGCTGCGCAGTTCTTCCAGGGTAAACTGCGCCGTGCTGCGATGCACCCAGAAACCCTCGGGTGCTGCCCCGGCAAAGTCGATCCACAGGGTGTCTGCACCGCGGAAACGGAAATATACCGGGGCGTAACTCTGAATGGCGAAAGAGGTCTGATAGGGATACTGGATGACCGTTTCCCGAAAGTCGGCGCTTAAACCACCGGCCAGGGTGTGGTAATAGCCATAGCGAGTGTCGATGGCGGTGTTGTTGACGTACAAAGCTATCGCCCAATTCTTAAATACTTCCTCGAAGCTCAGAGAATATCCCAATTTCTCCAGAGTGGTTTGATAACCGCTTCTTCCATTGGCTTTCTCCTGAACCAACGCGCGGATGAATTCCACACCAAACTGTTCCGCCGTGTAAAGGGTCCACAATCCCACACGAGCGTAATCGGCGATATCACCGGACCAGTTCATCAACCCCCGGTTGGTATCTTTCAGGTATAAGTAAGGGAAATCCAGTCCATATCCGCAGTAAACGCCGGCCAGTTCCGACAGCCCCTCGTTTACCCATGTGGATTCATCGGGATCGTAATGGTAATGGATTAAGTGTTGGAGCTCGTGGGCCGTGGTGGAGAGTACCTTGTCGGTGGAACGACGGTCGTTGAAAAAAATCCCCGGATAAGCATCCAGGTAAAGCAGATCCCGTTTATTGCTGGTCGCATTGTCGGTTTGATCCCAGGGATGAAAATAGCCGGCAATGAATTGAGAATTTTTTTCCTCGGGGTCGAAGCTGTCCCGAATGTCCAGGATCAGAAAATCGATGATTCCGTCCCCATCCTTATTCGGGGGTTGGCCGAATAGAAAGGTGTCGATTTCCACAATACCCAAGTCGGGATTTAAACTTTGGGTACCACTGCGAATTTCCAGGGCCTCGTAAATGGCATCCACTTCGTCCTGGGTTACATAACCATTTTCCCAACTGTCATCCTCCACCCAAATGTTGGTCAGATTCCCCGCTTTGCGTAAGGTGGCGGTCACCTGGTAGAATCCCTCCTTTTTCATATCGTAGGCCCAGAACTTCTGCTGGGTGAGATTCATTTGATTGAACCGACGTAAAGACTGTTCGGCCTCCAGGAGCCGCTGGTATTGGACGGGATTCGTTTGTTGAAGGGTGCGGAAAAATTGGTCGGCACTGATCGGGGGCAATTGGGGCATCCCGCACATCCCCACGGGTAACTCCTCATACGGCTTTTGGATGCTGAATTCGCTGCCGGCAAGGGTGGGAAGCAATAAGCTTAGCCATACCATCCACACTCTTTTGCTCTTCATAACCAATCCTTTCTCTAACCCTTCTTAAAATAGCCTTTCGAAAAAACAAAATAATGATTTTCAACGTGTCAAAAAAATGGTTTTTTGTAATGCTCTTTGCGGAAGCGGAGGGTGGGATGCCGAATCGGATTTTGGACCAAGGGAAGGAGATTCCTCCATTCGGGATGATCAGATAAAAGGGGGGCACCTGAAAAATGGCTTGCGCCTCTACAGGGAATATCCTATTTTTTAGCGGATTTACTAAATGTCCCGGGTTTATATCCAAAGGAGGCTTATTATGAAACGTTTTCAGCAATGGTATGTGTCCCTCTTGATGATCGTCGGGATCAGCATATATGGAGGTATGTTGTTCGCCCAGGAACATCCTACCGGTCAGGAGCACCCCACAAAGAAGAAGGCTCAGGAGCATCCCACGAAAAAGGAAGCTCAAGAGCATCCCGCCAAGAAAGGGGCCCAAGAGCATCCCGCCGGCGAGGCACGCAAGATAACCGAAGAAACTCTCGCCCAGGCCATAGAAGCTTATGTCGATAAGGCGGCTAAGGAGCACGATGGGTACTTCGTTTTCACCGATCCGGAAGAGAAAAAGGAGTTGAAACTGAAACTGGTCAAGGTTCATAAGGAACGCCTGGCAAAAATCGAGGAAGATGTATACTTCGCCTGTGCCGATTTTAAAACCCCGGAAGGTCAGGTGTACGATCTGGATATTTTCATGAAGGGTAAAACGGCGGACGAGTTGACGTTTACCGAGGTGATGCTCCACAAAAAGAATGGTGTTCCTCGGTACACCTGGTACCAGGCAGATGGGGTCTGGAAGCGAAAGCCCGTGGAATAAGAGCAGAGCGGGGCAGGGGTTTGTCAGGGAATCTGGCCCAAACCGTGGGGTCAGATTCCCTTTGATTGATGGAAAACGCCCCGGAGGGCGGGGAGCCATGATTTTTCCACTACCGTGATAAGGAAACGATAAGAAAGGACAGAGCTGTATGAAGCTGAATAAAGGGAGTCTTTCTTTGCCGCTCTGGATAATGGTGCTGTTTCTTTCCGGGAGCCGGTTCTATGCCTCCGATCCGGAAGATGGGCGGACGTTCTGGTTTACTTATCGGGTGACTATTCCCGAACTTCCCGGGGAGAGTCAGCGTGTGGATCTGTGGGTACCGATCCCCCGGAACAATGCGTATCAGACCATAGATCGGATAACGCTTCGCGGGAATTTACCTTATAGGATCGATGAGGATCCTCAGTTCGGTAACCGTATGGCGTATTTTTGGGCGCGGGGGGAAATACCCGAGAACGTGCAGGTGGAATTGCGTTTTCGCGTGACGCGGAAAACCGTTCGGGCGTTGGAAGGCAGCGGAAGCGCTGTAGAGCTGACCGCGGCCGAAAGGCGGGAGTTTCTTTCTCCCGATAGCCTGGTGCCGGTCAATGATCGCATTTTAGAGGAGGTTCGCAAAGCGGCGCCCCGGGATTTACCTCCCTTGCAAAAGGCCCGGGCGTTTTATGATTACCTGGTCGAGACCATGACCTACGATAAGTCGGGTGAAGGCTGGGGGCGGGGGGACGCCCTTTACGCCTGCGATGTCCGAAAGGGAAATTGCACGGATTTCCACTCGCTGTTCATCAGCATGGCCCGGGCGGCGGGCATACCGGCACGTTTTATCATTGGCTTTCCCGTCCCCCATACGCCGGATGAAGGAACAATCAATGGATACCACTGTTGGGCCGAATTCTTTGTTCCCGGTAAAGGCTGGATTCCGGTGGATGCCTCTGAAGCTCATAAACACCCCGATCGACGGGATTTCCTTTTTGGGGGATTGGACCCCGATCGGGTCGCCTTCACCCTGGGAAGAGACATCCCCTTAGTGCCGCCCGTTTCCTCCCGCAAATTGAATTATTTTATCTATCCCTTTGTCCTGGTGAACGGCAAAGAATACCCCCTCTATGAAACGGAATTGACGTATCGGAATGCCCAATCGTCGGGAATGTCCCGCACGGGTCGGAACGCCGATCAGTCCTCCGATGAGTAATGTGTGGCTTCTGCCTCTTTGGAACGGTTGTCCGGAGAGGCGGTTCCCCGAAAGGCTGGTCTATCCCTTTTCCAAACTTCCGTTTTTTCGGAAAGGGCGATTTGAAACAGGGACGTTCAGAGGCATCGCGAGGTCTCCCCGCTTCTCAAACGGTCAGGAAACCGGTTTCTGGAAAAGAATGCCGCAGCAGGGCTTTGTATTTTGTTCCTTGTTCCGGGTCAAGCGCGCGAGAGCCCCGGAAATTCTCGGGACACGTTAACAGAACTACCCTTTAAGTCAGTACAAACGGTTAAAACATTTATGAAATTGTAGATGGGCGGAAATCATCATCGAGTTGAGCGCGTGGATGAAAAATCCTTGTTGAATTCGGAAATCCGCCTCAAAAGTGTAATGACAATTGAATTCCATTAGTTGCAGGTTTTACGGCTAATCGTTCTAAAGAGATCACAGTATTCAAAACGGTTGCGGTTAAAATGGCTGCGGATACCATGATTTTTCGCGTTCTTTTGCGCTTTAACTCATTGATGTGTTGATCGGTACGATAAGCCCATGTGGGATCGGAATACCGGCTTTGTTTCAAAGAAGAAATTTGATCGTTTATTTCATCAATTTCGAAAATCGAGTCAATGAACAATCCGATTCCCATTAATGATAATGGCAACAGTTTTAAGTTGGGATACTTCGCCGCTTCCGTTTTCGCCGTTTCCGCTTTCCTTAAAGATCGAATTTCTGTTTGTTGCTGAGAATGATAATCGCTCTTAACGATTTTGCTGATTAAAAATGTCCGGATTTTTTGTTCTCCTTCAGGAGTTTGAAAAACCGTCCATTCCC
The DNA here is from genome assembly GCA_015485355.1 of bacterium. Lineage (GTDB taxonomy): Bacteria > Calditrichota > Calditrichia > RBG-13-44-9 > J042 > JAADJD01. The sequence goes on from WFTQ01000072.1 coordinate 56,016, forward strand.
GGCCTTGCTTGATGATTTTGACGTTCTTAATTATCGTGCCGTTTTTTAAGTAAATATCGTCGGAATAAAGAACACCCGCTGCGAAGATAATGAGGATTAGGATGCGAGTCATGACCAATGCCCTCCGGTGAATGTTCGATTCATACACAACGTTTTGATCAAGTAGGCGACGAAACGATACCGATTCATTGAAAATATAGGCGGATTGGGCGTGATAAACAATAGCAATTGTCATGGTTTATGAAAACGTTGTCGCGGTGTCTTCGATAAGCAGCGATCGTTATTGCCGCCGGGATGGAGAGCGAAGCATCCCCAAACCGCGGTTTAATTGGAAGCCGATGATTCGATCAGGAAGTTGTCCCTGCAGATACCGGGGTAGGGATGGTCCCGCAACCCATCGGTTGCCCCGGTTGAGCACGATCTACGGACAGGGACTGTTTTTCTGGATAAAATAATGGTGGATGCTTTTTATGAAAATCGGTGGCATCCTGAAATTTTTTCGCAACCGCCAGCACCGTTGCTTCATCGTATACATCGCCGATAAAGCTGAGGCTGGTGGGGTGTCCGGTGGCATCGAACCCGTTGGGTACCGCCACGCAGGGATGTCCGGTCAAATTGGTCAGCAATAGATTGGGGCCGAATGAAGGGGTTACATACACGTCCACGGTTTGAAAGACCTTTCTCATTTCCTGAATGAGACGGTAGCGCACGCGATTGGCCTGAAGGTATTCCACTGCGGGGATAAAACGGGCGGCACGGAAAACATTGGGCCAGGTATTCCGAATTTGGCGGACCAACAGGGTGTCCCTGTTGGAGCGGGTCAGTTCGTCGAAAGCTGCAGCGGCTTCCGCGGTAAGGATCAAAGCCAGAGGATAGCCGGGAAGTCTCGGTATTTCCACCGGAATCCATTGAGCTCCCAGCTTTTGCAGCGTTTTCAGTACCGCCTGATTTTGTTTTCGGTTAAGGGTGTCCTGCTCGGAGGCGGAGGTCAGATAGCCGATGCGAAAGGTGGACAGATCGATGTCGGGGGTATAGTTGAACGGCAGGTCTACCACCGTTTGATCCAATCCATCGGGTCCCCGAATGGCGTTGAAGACCATGGCGCAGTCTTCTGCGGAGCGGGCAATCGGTCCGATTTTGTCCATACTCCAGCTTAGGGCCATGGCCCCGTAACGGCTTACCTTCCGAAGGTGAGGCGCAATCCGGTAACGCCGCATCGGGTGGAAGGGGAAACGATGGATCCCCAGGTTTCGGTACCGATGGCGAAGGAGACAAATCCTGCAGAGACGGCCGCGGCGGATCCTGCCGATGACCCGCTGCTGCCCTGTTCCGGGTCCCAGGGATTGTGTGTTTGCCCTCCGAACCAGACATCCCCCCATGCCGGAGCCCCCAGCGATCATTTTGCCACCAGAACCCGGCGAATTTTCTGGTAATTCTCCCGGTACGCTTCTAAATCGGGCAGCAAACTGTCCCGTTCGGCATCGGCCGGGGCGGCAATACCGCTCGTCATCCAAAACACCGTTCGAAGGGAACCTTTCAATTTGTGTCGATCAAAGAATCACCTTGAATTTCGTAGCCGGCAGGCCTTAAATTCTGCATCGATTACGGACGAGATGGTTAAATACTCATGTTGAAATATCTTCACCTCCGACAATTTGCCCTGGCCGAGGATCTATCCGTAGAGTTTGAGCCGGGCCTCAATATTGTGACCGGTGAAACCGGTGCCGGGAAGTCCATTCTGGTGGGTGCCGTTGCTGCGGTGTTGGGCGGACGCGTGTACACCGAAATTGTGCGCACCGGTGCCGAAAAAGCCGTTGTGGAAGCCGTGTTCGGTATTTCCCATCTACCGGCGGTAAAAGCGTTTCTGGCTCAAAAGGGGTTGCCGGTACAGGAGGAGTTGTTTTTGCGGCGGGAAATCTCTGTTCGCGGGGCCACCCGGGCGTTTATCAACGATTCTCCCGTAACCGTTTCCACCCTTGCGGAGCTGGGCGACGATCTGGTGGATATCCATGGCCAGCACGAACATCAAAGCCTGTTGCGGCGAGATACCCACCGATATTACCTGGATGCTTACGGAAAGCTCCAGCCCGTGCTGCAAGAGCTCGGCCGGAAGTACGCGCGGTTAAAGGAGCTTCAATCCCGGCTGGAAGAATTGCGGCGTAAGCAACGGGAGCTGGAAGAAAAGCACGAGCTGTATGCCTTTCAGCTGCAGGAAATCGAATCGGCCCGGTTAGTGCCCGGGGAACAGGAACAGCTGGAAGCAGAACGACGCCTGCTGATGAATAGCGAGAAACTTTATGAAATTGCCGGCCGGTTGCTGCAAATATTCAATGGGGAAACCCTGAGCGTATTGGAGATGATGGGCGAGGTGGATCGGGGGTTGCAGGAACTGGGTGGGTATTCGCGGGATTTGGCCGGTTTACACCAGGAATTTCGTTCCGCCCGGATTGTATTGGAAGAGACCGCCCGGAGCATCGAAGCATTTCAGAATACCCTGGAATTTGATCCCAATCGGCTGGAAGAAATCGAAGCCCGCCTGAACCAGATTCGCCTGTTGCAGAAAAAATATGGCCCCACCATTGAAGAGGTTTTAAGCTATCGAGACACCATCCAGAGCCGTCTGGCCCTGCGGGAGAATTTCGTTTTTGAGATTGAACGGGTGCAAAAGGAGTACCAGCGAGCACTGCAGCAGTATCGGGAAGAGGCCCTTCAATTGTCCCGGCGCCGGCACCAGGTGGCCCGGGAAATGGAACAGCAGGTTCAACAGCAGCTGGCGCTCTTAGGGATGCCCCGTACCCGCTTCCGGGTGCAAATTCACTGGCAGGAAAATCCCTCGGGACTGCTGGAGGTGGAGGGAAAGCGATACGATGCCGATGAGCTGGGACTGGAGCACGTCGAATTTCATATTTCTCCCAATCCCGGCGAAGATTTTAAACCGCTGAATAAAATCGCCTCCGGGGGAGAAATCTCCCGCATTATGCTGGCTTTAAAAAGCATCCTGGTGGAGATTGACCGGATTCCCACCCTGATTTTTGATGAGATCGATGTGGGGGTTTCGGGTCGCATTGCTCGTGCCGTGGGCCGGAGCATTCAACAACTGGCCCGCAGTCATCAGGTCATCTGTATAACCCATCTGCCGCAAATCGCTTCCCACGGAAAGACTCATTTTGTTGTGGAAAAATACGTCGACGGCCAGCGCACGTTTACCCGGGTGGTGCGCCTAAGCGACGAAAACCGTATCAGCGAGATTGCCAAGCTCATCAGTGGAGAACGGGTCACCGAAACCGCTCTGGCCAGTGCCCGCCAGTTGATTGAGGAGGCCAATCCCGAGGAATAAACCGGCCTCCCTGTTCCCGAACGAAAATAAAAGACCTCCATTCTGGAACCGAAGGGATGGGAGAGGATCGGCCGATGTCCCCGGTTTCCTCCCTCCTGTTATGGGGGAGCGTTCCCTTGCCAGCGCAATGTCGGGGTGGTTCACCCGCGGAGTTCCCGTAAGCTTTTCCCGGGCTCGTAACGGCCGGAAGTCTATTCGATGGGGCGTTCAATGGGGTGATGAAGACGGTCGAAGAATTTCGGAGGGTTGGATACCGGGCCGCGTGCACTTCTATGGTTCATCGGGCGGAAAGTTGTGTGGGCGTTGGACGAATTTGGAGTAAGGTTTGCAACTGTTTCTGGAGCTTCTGGATCACCGTGTTCCAGTCGCCGCGTCCGGGCTGGCGGAAAAGGCGGGCCGTAGGGTACCAGGGGCTGTCTTCCCGATGCAACAGCCAGCGCCAGTCCGGCGCATAAGCCAGTAGAATCCATACCGGTTTCCCGAGGGCTCCGGCCAGGTGGGCCACAGAGGTATCGACGCTGATGACCAGATCCAGAAGGGAGATGGCGGCAGCGGTGTCGGCGAAGTCGTTTAAGAGAGGAGCCACGTCCGTCACTTCTCCCCCGGGAAAAACCCGTTCCAATTCCCCTTGTTCCGTTTCCTTTTGCAGGCTGTACAGTCGAAGGCCCGGCAGCGAGGCCAGCGGAGCGAAATGGTCCAGGGGGCAGGAACGATCCCGGTTTTTCGGATGCCGGGGATTGCCCCGCCACACCAGGCCTACGTTCAGTGTCGTAGAAGAAAGCGGAAGATTCGCTTCCATGAACGCCCGCTTTTCCGGGGGGACTCCTAAATATGGCACCCGGTTGGGAATGGTTTCCAGTGAAGTCCGGAAAATTCGGGGCAGACTTAACAGGGCGATCTGACGGTCGAAATGGGGCAAAGGCTCGCCGAAAGTCACCGGTTCATCAATTTCGGGAATGGTGGCCAGCAGCGTCTTCAGGGCAGCGGGGCACTCCAGAACCAATCGGCCCACACGCCGACGTACCCGAGGCAGGAAACGGACAAACTGGATTGCATCGCCCATTCCCTGTTCGCAATAAACCAGTAAGGTCCCTTCGGGCAAGGGCTCCCCTGTCCACACGGGTTGGGTGAAGGTTCTTGGCTTTAAGGAACCCCGTTTCCAGCGCATTTCGTAATCGTCCCAGGCCTCGGCGTACCGCCCCAGCAATAATAACAGAATGGAGCGATTCCAGCGCATTTCGACATGTTGGCGATGCCGGTGCAACCCTTCTTCTAAAAAATCCAGGGCCTTTTCGGCTTCTCCAAGCTCCTGGTATAGGTAAGCTGCGTTGATCCGGGCCGCGGCCATTGCCGGTTGAAGCTGCAACGCCCGAAGAAAATGGCGCAAGCCCTCCTCCAAACGTCCCTGGTCGGTAAGGACTTTTCCTAAATTATAATGGGCCTGGTAACAACCCGGATCCAGCTGGATGGCCCTTTGATAGTGACGGACGGCCTCGTCAATTTGTCCCTCCTCTTTCAACGCGTTGGCCAGATTAAAATGGGTCTCCACATGCGAGGGATCGATCTTCAAACAGGTGCGATAACAATCGATGCCCTCCCGGCGTTTACCCATCTCCGTAAGAGTGCTTCCCAGATTATTATAGGCGACCACCATTGTCGGTCGTAATTGAATCGCCTTTTGATAATGGGGCAATGCCTGGTCGTATTTCTTTAACATTTTCAGCGTATTGCCGAATTGGAAGTAAAAATCTGGATCGGGAAAATCGGGCGCAATCCGAAGGACTTCCTGGTAATGCCGCAGGGCCTTGGGATAGTCCCGCAGCTGGTAATAGTTGTTCCCGGCATAAAAATGGGCCGCTGCCTGATCCGGCTGAAGGCGGAGCGCTTCTTTGAGCGCATCCAGAGATTCCCGATACCTCTCCTGAAGAAAGAATAGTATTCCTAAATTGATCCAGGCTTCCACAAAGCCCGGTTGATATTGACAGGCTGCTTGGAAACAGGAAACGGCGTTTTGCGGTTGCCCTAAGGCGTTCCAAACGTTCCCAAGGGTGAAAAGAACGGCGGCACCGGGCTGAATCTGAAGCGCTTTCTGAAGAAATTGGAGGGCTTCGGGAAAGCGTCGTTGTTGGTAGCAAATCTCCCCGAGCAAATGCCAAGCCGGATGGTGTTGGGCATCTTGTTGAACGATTTGTTGACAAAGCCGGGCGGCCTTTTCTGGCATTCCCATCCGGTGCAACTGGACGGCTGTAGCGAACAATTCTGTAGTGGCGATCATACCGATACTCCCTTTCCGAACCACGGTGACGTTTTAGTTATCGGTAGGAATCCCTTTTGATTGAGGATGGGAAAAGAAGGGGAGACCGAACGAAAAGGAGGGGGGGTTCGCGGCGGATATCCGATGAAAGCCTTCCTGCCGTTACCAGGTTTTCAACCCACACTGTTATTGTAGAAAGAATTTTCGTAAATTGCCTCCGCTTTGGGCAGGGGAAACGAGGTCGGAATATGGACAAGTTTATCATCGATGGTGGGGTGCCTCTACGGGGCACGGTGACCATCAGCGGCTCCAAAAATGCGGCTTTGCCTATCATGGCGGCTACCCTGCTGGCCCCGGGAGTGTATCGCATTAAGAACGTGCCTCGTTTGCGGGATGTGCGTACCATGGCCCACCTGTTGCGCATAATCGGGGCCAAGGTGGAGTTCGGCGATCATGCCTTGCAGATTGACACCCGGCATGCCGATTTTCCCGAAGCCCCCTACGAACTGGTAAAAACCATGCGGGCGTCTATGTATGTGCTGGGTCCCTTGTTGGCGCGGTGGAAACGGGCCAGGGTTTCCCTTCCTGGTGGTTGTGCCTGGGGCCCCCGACCCGTGGATTTGCACCTGCGCGGCATGGAAAAACTGGGGGGGCGTCTGGAACTGGACAGGGGATACATTGTCGCCCGGGCCAGGGAGCTGACCGGCGCGCACATTTATCTGGATGTTGCCTCGGTAGGTGCCACAGGAAACATTATGATGGCTGCCACCTTGGCCGAAGGTACGACAATCATCGAAAATGCCGCCGAGGAACCCGAAATCGTTGATCTGGGACATTTTTTGCAGCAAATGGGCGCCCGTATTCAGGGGTTGGGGAGCAAGACCATTCAGATTCAGGGGGTGACGGAATTGCATCCTGCCGATTACACCATCATCCCGGATCGAATCGAAGCCGGCACCTTTCTGGTGGCCGGGCTGATTACGGGTGGAACCGTCACCCTTACCCGCTGCCGACCTGGGCATCTTCAGGAAGTACTGGCTAAATTGCAGGAGGCCGGAGCAGAGTTGCATGTGACGGAAGAATCCATATCCCTCAAAGCCGCCGGAGAGATTCGGCCTACCCACGTCACGACGGCCGTCTATCCCGGATATCCTACCGATATGCAGGCTCAGTGGATTGCCTTAATGTCTCTGGCACGGGGCAGCAGCGTGGTTACCGATACCATTTACCCGGATCGCTTTACCCATGTCCCGGAATTGCAGCGTCTGGGTGCCGATATTATTCTGAAAAATAATTCTGCCTTTGTTCGAGGTGTTTCCCAATTAAAGGGTGCACCGGTTATGAGTACCGACTTAAGGGCCAGTGCTTCGCTGGTGCTGGCGGCGTTGGCGGCTGCGGGCCGGAGCGAGGTCCTGAGGGTCTATCACATCGATCGGGGATATGAACGCATCGAAGAAAAACTACAACAGTTAGGCGCCCGCATCCAGCGTGTGGATGACGGTAAACTATACTGATTTCCCGGAACAATGGAGGGAGGAGGATTGAATCCCGAGGTCAACAAATCACCACTACAGAAGTTCCCCTGCACCGCTTGCCCGGTTGATAGGACCCGTTGCTTTTCTGGAAGGATGGACTGATCGTTTTCAGAATAACCACTGAATCAATTGAACAATTCCCCAGACGACGGCCAGGCACAGGGCGCAAACGATCAGAATGCGAAGGGGAAGGGGAATTTGTTCCATCAGTATGCCCTCCGTTTTTGAATCTTAAAATACGACATCGGGATGAAAAAGCCAAGTTACGGTGCTGAATCGGAGAAGCCGGGCCCTGAGAAAGAAACAGGATATTTTTCCTGTGGGTTGAATCTGAATCGTGCCCTCCCTAAATTCACATTAACCATGGAATGATTACAAAATTGCCGGGAGGTCAATATGCGCGTAATGGGATATACAGGAGTGGTGGTATTGCTGGGTGTATTGATTTTTTTGAGCGGATGCGCCCGGGAGGAAGCGGAAAAAAGTGTTGCTGGTGCCGGGGTTAGTCGGGCTGTAGCGGTATTGCATCCTACAGAGGGAAATACGGTTCGCGGGATGGTGTGGTTTACTCAAGAGGAAGAGGGAGTCAGGGTGGTGGCCGAAGTTACCGGGTTGTCTCCGGGCAAGCACGGCTTTCATATTCATGAATTTGGGGATTGCAGCGATCCCCAGGCCAAGTCGGCCGGAGGGCATTTGAATCCCACCCATATGCCGCATGGTTCTCCGACTGCAGCGAAACACCACCTGGGGGATCTGGGAAACCTGGAGGCCGATGAAAAGGGCGAGGCCTATCTGGAACGGGTCTATCCCTTTTTGAACCTGGACGGTCCCCATTCGATTGTGGGGCATGCCGTCATTGTCCATGAAAAGGAAGATGATTTAACCTCCCAGCCCACGGGTGCTGCGGGTGCACGATTGGCCTGCGGGGTCATCGGGATCGCCCAATCGCAATGACAGAGGCACAGGGCCCCGGATTAACGAACTTTTTCGAGGTTGCATCATTAAAAAGTTGGTTTGATCCACAAGACCCGTTGATTGTTACGGCTTTCCGAATATAGATGAAGGGAGGTATCATGACCGATGATACCCGTAACCTCTCTGGTTCCCCCGAGGAGATGGATTTGATGAAGGAATTGCCCGCTCTGCGGAAACCACTGGCGGGCGATGTGGCCCTGAGCGAGGTGCTGGATCGGATGATTCGCGAGGGGGAACTCTACCGACGCCTGGAAGCCGATAGGGTAGAGTGCTATGCCTGTGGCCATCGTTGCCGGATAAAGCCCGGCGCGCGGGGGATTTGTCAAATTCGTTTCAATTTAAAGGGACGCTTGTTTGTACCCTGGGGATATGTGGCGGCCCTGCAAAGCGATCCTACCGAAAAAAAGCCTTTCTTTCATGTGCATCCGGGATCGGATACCCTGACCTTTGGCATGCTGGGTTGCGATCTGCATTGTTCTTACTGCCAGAACTGGGATATTTCCCAGGCCTTGCGGGATGCCAACGCAGGCCGTTCTCCGGTGGAAATCTCGCCGGAAAAAATGATTGAATTGGCCCTGAAGTACGGGGCTCGCAACGTGGCCAGCTCCTACAACGAACCCTTGATCACCTCGGAATGGGCGGTGGCGATCTTCCGGGAGGCCAACAAACATCACTTAACCTGCCTTTATGTATCCAATGGCAATGCCACCCGCGAAGTGCTGGAATATATCCGTCCCTACACCCAGGGATTCAAAGTGGATTTAAAGACCATGAGGGATCGCAATTACCGCAAACTGGGCGGCGTGCTGGAAAATGTGCTGAATGGGATTCGGATGGCACACGACATGGGCTTCTGGGTCGAAGTGGTTACCCTGGTGGTGCCGGGGTTTAATGATTCGGAGGCCGAATTGCGCGAAGCGGCGCGTTTCATCAAGTCGGTTTCTCCCGACATTCCCTGGCACGTCACGGCCTTCCACAGGGATTATCGAATGACCGATCCCCAGAATACCACGGCCCGGCAACTGATCCGGGCGGCCGAAATCGGGAAGGCGGAAGGCCTGCATTACGTCTATGCCGGTAATCTTCCCGGTCAGGTGGGAGCCTACGAGAACACCTACTGCCCCCGGTGTAACGAATTGCTTATCGAGCGATACGGCTACATTATTTTGGATTATCAGATCACCGGGGAGGGTCGTTGCCCACGCTGCGACACCCCGATTGCCGGGATCTGGCCGTCCTCCCGCGAAGAGGTGCGCATTCTGCCGGCCGAGGGATTCTTTAATCGGCGACCCAGAATTGTGCGCTGAAGCGGTTCGGCGCCAATTCGCCGTTGGACCGCCTGTCAACGGCCCAGGTGATGGGGAAGCCAGAGGGCCAGCTGGGGCCATAAAATCACCGCTGCCAGCACAATCAACTGGATGATGATGTAAGGAATGATGCCTCGATAAATATGCCCCGTCCTGATGGAAGCGGGAGCCACTCCCTTGAGGTAAAACAATGAAAATCCAAACGGCGGCGTGAGGAAGGAAGTTTGCAGATTCATTCCCAACAATATCCCCACCCATAACAGATCCACCCCCATTTTGGCGAAGATCGGCGCCACCACCGGCACGATGATGAAGGTGATTTCAATGAAATCGATAAAAAATCCTGCCAGGAAGACCAGAACCATGACCAGAGCCAGAAACGTATGAGGATTCAGATCGGATTCCAGGATCAAGTCCGTCAGAATACGGTCCCCCTCCAGACCCCGGAAAACCAGTCCAAAGGCGGTGGCCCCTACCAGGATGGTAAAGACCATGGTCGTCAGGTGGGTGGTTTCCACCATAACGGCTTTGAGGGTGAGGAAGGAGAATCGTTGTTGGACGATCGTGAGCAGGGTGGCCCCAAGGGCCCCCACGGCTGCGGCTTCGGTGGGGGAAGCGATACCCGCAAAGATGCTGCCCAGCACCGCAACCACCAGAACCAGTGGCATCAGGAAAGACATCAGAATCCGGCGCCACATCTTCTCTTTTCGGAAGGCGGCCCGTTCGGCGGCGGGCATGGGCGGGGCCAGGTCCGGCTTCAACACGCTGAGCAATATCACCCACGCAATATACAAGAAAACCAGTGCCGCGCCCGGAAAAATCGCCCCCATGAACATGTCGCCCACAGACACATTCAGAATGCTGCCGAGAAGTACCAGGACGATGCTGGGGGGAATGATTTGCCCCAGGGTGCCCGAAGCGGCAATGGTACCGGTGGCCAGTTCCGGAGAATAGCCCCGTTTGAGCATGGTGGGCAGACTCAGTAAACCCATGGTTACGACCGTGGCACCGACGATGCCCGTAGAAGCCGCTAACATGGCCCCGACCACAATTACGGAAACGGCCAATCCCCCACGCAGTTTCCCGAATAACAAGGCCATGGTTTCCAACAATTGTTCGGCCAACCCCGATTTTTCTAACATCACCCCCATATAAATGAACAGAGGAACGGCGATCAAGACATAGTTGGTCATGACCCCCCAGATGCGCATGGGCAACAGCTGGAAAAAATCCGCCCCAAAACCAATCAAACCGAAAAGCAGAGAAACACCGCCCAGGGTAAAAGCCACCGGGAATCCCAGCATCAACAATAGAAACAGGGTGAGAAATAACAACAGGGGTAACCACTCCTGCATCAGCGGACTCCTTTGTGCCGTTGAATTTGTTGCCAGGACCGCCAGGCCAGGGCGACTCCCTGCAAAAAAACCAGCACAAATCCCAGGGGAATAAAAGCCTTTAGCACATATCGAGCCGGTAATCCCCCCGGATCGGGCGAGGTTTCGCGCAGACGAAAGGAGGTTTCCACAAAAGTGTAAGAAGCCCAGATGACCAGGAGCGCAAAGGGGATTAAAAAGAGAAGCGTGCCCAGAAAATTAATCCAGGCCTGAGCGTAAGGCGACAACCGGGCATAAACAACGTCCACCCGCACGTGGCGGTCGTGTTTAAGCGCAAACGCGGCCGCCAGAAGAAAAATGGTCGCAAAAATGTGCCATTCCAGTTCCTGTATCGCCACACTGCTTTTTTTCAATAGATAGCGGGTAAACACGTCGTAACACACCACCAAGACCAGCAACGTGGTCAGCCAGGAGACCGTTTGACCGATCACCTCGTTCAATCGGTTGATGTGCTGGATTAATTTTTTCATGTCAGTGATTGCCGGTAAACCCGCCCGGATCGCCACATGGGTTCATCGGTGGATTCCCGGAGCAGGATGCTCCTGCATCGGATCCACAGAACGGAAAAATATAGTAAATTCCAGGGGAGATCCAAAGCAGGAGGTAAAATTACCTTCCGATGTCTGGACCCACCGGATCCTCCGGCACGGGATAAGCGTGTTGGATGTCTCCTTTCGAACATCCGCCTTACCTCGGCGCGTCAACGGGGGGAATGCAGTCAGGTGGGTGGCTCATGGCGGGAGGGAGACCGATCTTCCGGATCGGGATTTGTCGCTTAGGGGTTCGAAGCCGAACGCCCGGCGAAAGGCGACTCCCGGAATCGAAAAGTCCTATGCCCCGGGTCCGGGATTGATAAGGGCGGTGGTGGGGTCTCCCATCGGCCGGGAAAGGCCGGTACGGGCGGACCCGAGTTGGAATGCCCCGTTTTTTTCGCCTTAAAATATCCCTTCATTCCTTCCAGGCGGTGGTGGCGATTTCGACCACTCGCCGGGCGGTAACCTCTGCGGCGTCTACGATGGAGACATCCAGGCGGCTTTCCCGAAGGGCCAGGCTGATCTCGGTACAGGCCAATAACAACAGGTCGGCTCCCTGTTCCACCATCGTGCGGGCGATGTGCTCGATGGTTCTTCGCGCCTCCGCATTCAATCCAATGCTTTTAATGCCCCGGGGCCCGTAAAGGGCTTCCATCAAGCGTTCGAGGTCTTTTTCAGGAAGCAGGACCGAAAACCCCCCGGTCTCCAACTGACGTTGATAAATGCCCGCATGGTAGGTGCCCCGGGTGGCCAGCAGCCCGATCTTTTTGGGGCCCTTATGGTGGGTTTGCAGATGGTGGAGCGTTTCTTCTTCGAAACTCAGTATGGGTAAATTGCAGCGCTGGCGCAGGTCGTTCAGGTAATAGTGGGCGGTATTGCAAATGAGCACTAAAAAGTCTGCCCCCGCCAGTTCCAATCGACTGGCGGACTCCATTAAATAGGGCAGTGGGTTTTCCCCTTCCCCCAGAATGGCGGCGGTCCGATCGGGTGTTTGGGGCAGAATGGATATTAGCACCTGGAGGTGGTCCTGATCCCTTCGGGCGCCCTGGGCGAGGCTGATTTCAAAAATGCGGCGGTAGAAATCCAGAGTGCTCTCCGGCCCCATGCCCCCCAGCAGTCCCGGAACAGGATGAGGTTTTAACGGATGCGGTGTTTTACGTTGACGCAATAAAGCAATCATTTCATTCATGGAAAACCATTCCCCTGTTTTGTTCTGAATGTATCGGATTTCTGGATGTTGTCTTCTTTTCTGTGTTTCACTTGAAAAATAGGTTTTAATTCGACGGAAAACAAAATATTTTTCGCCTTTCGAACGGGGAGATCGAACCATGAAGAGAGATCAGGCAATTCAGGAGATGATCCGCATCGGCCGGCGGATGTATCGGCGGGGATATATTGTGGCCGCGGAGGGAAACCTTAGTTTGCGGGCCTCAACAGAAGAGATTCTGGTTACGGCATCCGGCGTATGCAAAGGGGAACTGACCGCCGCCGATATCATTGCGCTTGACACCAAAGGAAAAATCATCGCCGGCGATAAACGGGTGTCTACCGAAGTCGCCATGCATCTGGAAGTCTATCGGCAACGTCCCGAAGTGCAGGCGGCCATTCATGCCCATCCGCCGTATTGTATTGCCCTGATGATCAGCGGTTATAGTCTGGATAAGCCCTTGTTGCCGGAACATGTGGTGCTGTTGGGAAAGGTTCCCAAGGTGCCTTATGCCCGCCCTTCTACCGGGCAAGTGCCCCGCTCCATTATACCCTGGATTCGCCGGACCGATGTGCTGCTTCTGGATCGACACGGCAGCCTGACGGTGGGGAGCTCGCTGGCGGAAGCCTTCCTGAAACTGGAAGTTCTGGAGCACGCGGCAAAGGTCTATTGGGCGGCCTTACAGGTTGGAGCGGTCAGGGAATTGCCGCGAGAAGAAGTTCGGGAGCTCTTGCGCCTGCGGCAGTCGACTTATGGCATTCGCTGGCCCGTTATCCCCTTTTAAATGCGTTTGCCTGAGCCCAATCGATCTTCATGGAAACATAACAGCACCCATGGTGTAGGCGTGGGCGTGCCATTTACCCCGGCGTTAGCGCGATTTGAATATCATCCGCCGGGGAAAGGGTTCTTTGCGATATCGGCCGGGGTTGATCCGGGGTCTCTGAACCGGGATTTCCATCAAGCTTGGGAGGCGACGTTGGGGGGGCATCAACCATTTTTATGCTTTAAAATTAATTTTTTATTTGATTAAAATAGCAAATCTGTTAAATTAAGCGGCTTCAAAATCCCGATGAGGGAATATCCTTGATAGAAAGGAGGTATTCATGCATGACCGATAATGTTAACCAATCGCAAAAGGAGAAGGAAAACGTGGCAGAATCCATGGTCGAAAACGATGCGGTGCTGGAAACCAAAATTCAACCGGGGCAGGTGATCAAGCTGGAAGACTTGAAAAAGTTGATGGAAGAGGCGGAACCAAAGGATCCGGAGTTGCTTCGACTCTATGAGAAAAGTTTTGAAAAAATAAAAGAAGAAGACATTGTTACCGGTGTTATTCTGGATATTTCCGACACCCATGTGATTGTGGATGTGGGTTTTAAGAGCGAAGGGGTTCTTGCGCGGGAAGAGTTTATTGATATTGACGATTTTAAGGTCGGTGACGAGGTGGAGCTTTATCTGGAAGCGCCGGAAGACCCCGAGGGAAATATCATCGTTTCCCGGCGCAAGGTGTACTTCATGCGCGCCTGGGAGCGGCTGATGAAAAAACATGAAAACGATGAAATCATCGAAGGTCGCATTACCCGCCGGATTAAGGGCGGTTTCGTGGTGGACCTGGGTGGTGTCGATGCCTTTTTACCGGGCTCCCAGGTGGATGTTAAACCCATCCGGGACTTCGACGCGTTTGTCGGGCAGACCTTACCCCTGAAGATTGTGAAAGTCAACGAACAGCGTAAGAATATCGTCGTATCGCGCCGGGTGATTATCGAAAAAGAGCTGGAAAGCAAACGGGAAGAGATTCTGCGGACCCTGGAAAAAGGTCAGGTTAGGCGGGGAGTGGTTAAGAATATCACCGATTTTGGTGTGTTTATCGATCTGGGAGGGGTGGACGGACTGCTGCATATTACCGATTTGTCCTGGGGACGGGTCAATCATCCCAGCGAAGTGGTGAAATTGGATCAGGAAATCGATGTGATGATTCTGGATTTCGATGAAAACAAACAGAGAATTTCGCTGGGGCTCAAGCAGCTGGAACCGCATCCCTGGGACAAGGTGGAGGAACGATTTCCCATCGGTTCCAAGGTGAAGGGAACCGTTGTGAGTTTGACCGATTATGGTGCCTTTGTGGAGTTGGATAAGGGCATTGAGGGATTGATACATGTTTCCGAAATGAGTTGGTCTCAGCACATCAAAAACCCTTCCCAAATTCTCAAAGTGGGTGATCAGATAGAAGCGGTGGTGTTGAGCATTGAGCCCGAGGAACGAAAAATCTCCCTGGGGCTGAAACAGCTGACCCCGGATCCCTGGGAAAACATCGAAGAGAAATATCCTGTGGGCAGTAAACATCGGGGCATTGTGCGGAATTTGACCCCCTTTGGCGCTTTTGTGGAACTGGAGGAAGGTGTGGATGGACTGGTGCATATTTCGGACTTGTCCTGGACCAAGAAGATTCGTCATCCCAGCGAAGTGGTCCGCAAAGGACAGGAAATCGATGTGGTCATTCTTGATATCAATAAAGAAGAGCGCCGGATCGCCCTGGGGCATAAACAGGTGGAGCCCAATCCCTGGGACACCTTCGAGGATGCCTACAAAGTGGGCACCGAAACCACAGGGAAGATTTCCCGCCTGATCGATAAGGGCGTTATTGTAACGCTGCCGCTGGGAGTGGACGCTTTTGTTCCTTTAAATCATCTGGGTAAGCCGAACATCAAGCGGGCGGCAGACCATTTTAAAGTGGGCGACGGATTACCGTTAAAAGTGATCGAGTTCGATAAAGAAAATAAGCGGATTGTTCTTTCGGTCACCGAATATCTGAAGGGCAAGGAGAAAGCGGAGGTGGATGCCTATATGGCCCAGCATTCTCTGGGCGCGACAACCATGGAAGAATTGGTGGAAGCGGTCCCCGAACTGCTGGAGGAGGAACCGAAAAAAGGTAAGGTAAAAAAAACGGTAAAGAAAAAGGGCAGGGACCAAAAGGAGACTGACGCGGAGGCTGCAGGTGAAGTCCAGGAAGATTCGAAACAGCAAGCCGCTAAGGGCAAAACGGAAAAATCCGGACTCGAAAGTGAGCCTCGGAAGGATCGAAAAGTGAAGAGCAGTAAAGCCGGGGGTGAACCCCAAGAGGCCGCCCCGGCAAAATCTTCTCCAAAGTCCCAAGACGTTTCCTCGGAAAAGGCGGAAGACCCGGCCGAGAATAAGTCCTGAAATGCGTTTGGACCATCGCTATTTCAAGCCACTCTTTAGGTAGGGAGTGGCTTTTTTTATTGAAGGCGCTTTGATCGGTGGAGGGTCCGGTCGCTCGAAGGGCGCCGCTTTTCTAAAGAAAAAGGAATCATGACCCGCAGGGAAAGCTCGATAGTAATGTAAAAAAGGTGAACCGGATAGAAGGGTGGGTTGTGCCGACCTTCAGTGTCTTCATTCCTGGAGCGGGTCAAGAATGTGGGCGGAGGCGTTTTAACGGGCGATTACCCCCGGGCATGGGGATCGGCGTCGGCGGATCACCGGGATGGGGCCGCCGTCGCATGGTTTCCTGCACCGCGCCGGCAGGGATCGGAAGAAACCGATGGCGCCCCGTTTGACAGCAAACCCAACCGCCCCGGCAGAGGTGTTGATCGGGGAACTTGTTTTGAAATTGACAGGTATTTTTTGGCGAAGGTTTTAATCATGGAGGAAGGGGAATGCGAGCACTGGTCATTGGAGGCACCCGTTTTTTAGGGTACCACATTGTCAGGCGGCTGCTGGATGAGGGGGTGGAGGTGACTATGTTTACTCGCGGTCGGACGCCGGATGAGTTTGGGGATCATGTCCGGCGGGTTCGCGGCGATCGAAAGGACTATAAAAAATTCTATGAAATGTTTCGCCGGGAACGCTTCGATGTGGTCATCGACGTCATCGGCTACGATCCCGAAGATGTGGAAGTGGCCATAAAAACGTTTCGAGAACATGTGGGACAATATATTTTCATCAGTACCGGTCAGGTGTACTTAGTCACCCGGGATCAACGGCAACCTTCCCGGGAGGAAGATTATTACCGTCCCCTGATGGAATGTCCTCCCGGCGAGGAACAGGCCTATGAATATGGGGTGAAAAAACGGGCCTGCGAAGACCTGCTGGAAGACGCCTATAAAGCCTATAAATTTCCTGCGGTGCGTTTTCGCTGCCCCATCATCCATGGACCCCGGGATTATACCCTGCGATTGTATAGCTATTTGATCCGAATTCTGGATGGACATCCTGTCATCCTTCCTGAGGGAGGCGATCGTATCGTCCGCCATGTTTACGTGCAGGATGTGGTGAATGCGATAATCAATGTGCTGGAAGTCGAGCATACTCGGGGGAAGGTCTACAACCTGGCGTCGAGGGAGGTTCTGCGCCTGTCCGAGTTTCTGAACCTGGCGGCCCGCATGTTGGAGAAGTCCCTTGTCCTCTACGAAATTCCTACCCGGATCATGCTGGAACATGGGGTTACGCCGGATGTTTCGCCTTTTAGCGGGCAATGGGTTTCTTATCTGGATCCCTCATTGGCGATGGAGGAGATCAAGTTTAACCCCACTCCGGTGAGGGAGTGGCTGAGAGAGGTGGTGCACTGGTACATCGATGATTATCAGGGTCCGGAGCCGGAAAATTACCGGCAACGGCGCCGGGAAGTCGCCCTGGCGGAATTCTGGAAACGGCTGAAAAAGCTGGAATGACCGCTGTCCAAAGGGCATGCTTTGCCTTTCCGGATACCCAACAGTCAAGCGGTGTTGGAGAAAGCCGAAAAAATACGCTGGAAGTGGGAGAGGGAATCCCCGGCGTTCGGGAATAGCAATCCGCAGAAAACCGATACTATTTTGAATCGGACGCGTTGTATGGGTAAAAAATATCGCTGGCTCCAAACAAACTGGGATCGTTTTCTGGTAAGTGTGTATACCTTTTTCATCCTGTATACCACCCTGGTTCCCTTCCGTTTCGCCAAAGATCCCCAATATATTCTAAAAAAGCTTTCTCGGATTGAATGGCGCCTATACCTGTTTCATCAAGGTTTTTATTCCGGCTCGGATATCCTGGTAAACGTTATGCTGTTTATCCCTCTGGGATTTTTCCTGGCCGTGAGCCGGCAATTGCGTTCCCTGCGTCCGCTGCGGTCCCCGGACTTTATCCGGATTTTCTTTCAGGGACTGGTAGTCAGCACGGCGGTGGAAAGCCTGCAAATTTTTACTTACAATCGGCATCCCTCCGTGTCGGATGTGTTTAACAACACCGTGGGGACCTGCCTGGGGGCGATCGGGTTTTATTTACTGGCTCCCACGCTGCTCCCCCGGATCCGGCGCATGCTGCGGCAATGGTTTGAATCCCGACCGGATAACATTATGGCGGTGTCGCTTCTGGGCATGCTGATATTGATCCAGCTGGCCCCGTTCGATTTCGGCCTGAACACCCACGTGCTTTACCGGCAAATCCGACGGTTTATGGCCGATCCCTGGCAGCTGAATCTCCTGTTTCCCTCGGAATTTCTGGTATTGTTTTTGATGTATGCCCAGGTGGGGTATTTCTTTATCAGGGGATGGAGCTCTGGTTCCGGCCGGGGTACCGGAACAAAGAAAGCATGGTTATTCTTAATACTCTTGCCTGTTTTTCTGGAAATGGTTCAGTTCAGTGTGCCCGATCGGCGCCATTCCCTGCTGGATGTATGGGCTGCCTGGTCGGCGCAGCTGTTTGTTGCCTATCAAATGAGAAAACATGGGAGGAAAACAGAACCCGCGGTCCTGCCATTCATGCGGGATCACTCTTTTTTCAAAAAACTCCTTCCGGTGTATGGGGGACTGATCCTTTACCACTTATTTATTCTCCCGATCCTCAATTGGGGGCAGGCGGATGTAACGGCCAACTGGCGATATTTTCTGGATCCTTTCGCCTGGTTGCTGCGGAAAGATCGCATGTTGACCGTGGTGCGATTCATGGAGGCGGCCACTCTCTTTTTTCCCCTGGGATTTTTTTCCCGATTTTTTTGGGGCAAACAGTACTCCGTCAAAACGTTGCTGGTAGGAGGGTTGTTTCTGGCCTTGATGACGGAAGGGTTGCAAATTTGGAGCCTTCCCCTGGCAGCCCACTGGTCGCAGGTGATCGCCGGGATGTTGGGCATGTGGGCGGGATTGGATTTCGAAGCATTTTACGAAGAGCTGTACAGGCCGGGGGATAACACGGGGATCGAGGGCGCATGACCCCACAGGCATGCATTCGAACATAGAACCAACGGCGAACCGGGCGGAATTTCCGGATTTTGCTTAACCAGTGAATTGTCGGTATATTTGCTGCGGTGGAGGTGTCTGAAGGATTCGGGCGAGGCCGTATGAAAGGGATGGGGATCATGAATGAATTGATGAAATCGGCTGCCTATGGGATTGGGATGGTTCTACTCCTTTCCTGTCAAACGGGTCTGAAAGAAAATCGGGTGATTGATGATCGTCCCCCGGCGTTTACCTATTATTACCAATCTCTGGAAGCCCTGAAAGCCGGAGAATTGGAAAAGGCTCTGGTGCAATTGGATTCGGCCATTTTGCTGCGTCCCAATTACAGCCAATTTTATTGCGTGCGGGGTCATATTCTACAAATGCTGAACAGACCCGATTCCGCGGTGGCGGCGTTCGAACAGTGCCTGAGGTACAGGAGTTACAATCCGGAAGTCTGGTTAAAGCTGGGAACCCTGTACCTGCAACAAAAACAATTCGCAAAGGCCGCCTATTATTTGAAGAAAAGCATCCCGGAATATCCGGATTCCGTGGATTTGTGGTTAAAACTGGGCAAGGCCCAGGTACTATCGGGGCGCGCGGTGCTGGCCAGGGAGGCACTGGCCAACTATTCCCGAAAAACCGCCGTACCGCCGCTGGAATACTGGAAATGGTGGGGCATTGCCCATTACTGCCTGAAAAATGATGCCCGGGCGATTGCCGCTTTATCCCGCTACGTGAAGGAAAGTCCCCGGGACGTGGAGGCGTTGCGGTATCTGGGAATGGCTCTGTTTCGTTCCGGGGAGTACGATCGGGGATTGAGTTATCTCAACCGGGTGTTGCAGCTCAATCCCGACGACGTTTCGGTGTATGTTTACCGGGCCCGTTATTTTATGCGGTTTCACAAGCCCCATGCGGCAAGGGAACAACTGGAATTGGCCCTGGCGATCGACAGTACCCACGTCCCCCTGCTACTGGAATTGGGTCGCTTTTTTATCCAGCAGGATCAGTATGAGCGGGCCAGGACCTATTTGGAAAAGGCCCGTACCCTGAATCCCCGGCATTGGGAAGTGTACAAATACCTGGGAAGGGTGTTTGAGCAAGAAAACAATTTGGCAACGGCACTGAAGTATTATACATTATATCTGGATAATACAATACAACTGGATACGGATATCGAACATCGGGTCCAGCAGATACGGGAAAAACTGGAGCGTAAAGAATAACCCGCAAAGCGATCAATCCTGAGTTGTTGAAACGATCCGCCTGTCGAGAAAGTATTGTCGTTGCATTTGTTGGAAATAAACAAAACCATGCGTACGGATACCTTTCGGAGCAATCATGGTGCGTTTTTCGTTTGGGTGGTTGGTGCTTTGGATGGGGCTGGGTTCATGGCAGGCCGGAATAGCCGAAACCATTTCCTTTGGAGAAGTCAAACTGCAGATCGATCAACAACCGGTCCGGGTATATAACATTGTACAGGCTCTGTTATACCGCCAGGTGGATATTCGGTACGACACCACGGTGGTGGTCCAGAATGGGGACAGTGTGGCATACCTATACTATCCGCAATTGATCCAGGGAAATCGAATGATTCTTCGGCTCATTGCTCAGGCGAAGACACTGGAAGACGATTTCTACGACATGTTTATCATTCTGGGAGATTCTGTGGCTCGGACGTTGGAATTTAGGGGATTGGACAGTACCGTCTTCATCAAGCACCAAGGGTTGCTGGAGTCGACCCGTAAATACAGCCGTAACCTGAAGGGGGTGTTCCGTTTGCAGGAAACGGCGCGGGGACAGAATGTGGTGGGGGAGTTCGCCGTGTCCTTTGAATACCCGATTCGGAACAACGACGGTCGTCTGTATCCGATCAAGTTGGAGGGGAGTCTCCGGGTTCCCACGGGGAAATTCCGGGAAACTAGTTTATCCGCCGAAGCGGGGCAGGAGGAACGGAAAAAATCGTTACAGAGAAATCTGGCGGTGGCGATTATTATAACGATCATTATCATATCGACCATAGGGTTGTAATGGGGAGCAACTGGCCCAGAGTCATCGTTCATGTGGACATGGACGCCTTTTTTGCGGCGGTAGAGCAGTTATTGCATCCGGAGTGGAAAGGGAAACCCGTGATCGTAGGGGCCGATCCCCGTGGCGGCCGGGGCAGAGGGGTGGTATCGACGGCCTCTTATGAAGCCCGACGCTATGGGATTCACTCGGCTATGCCCATTTCCCAGGCGTATCGCCTATGCCCTCAGGGCATCTACGTCCGGCCCCATGGGGAAGTGTATGCCGAATATTCCCGTCGCATTATGACCCTTTTAACCGATTTTACGCCTTACATTCAGGCCGTTAGCATCGACGAGGCGTTTCTGGATGTCACACGGAGTGTTCACCTTTTTGGTGATATCGAGCCTCTGGCCCTGGAAGTGAAGCGACGCATTTTCCAGGAAACCCGCCTGACGGCCTCCATAGGCGTGGCCCCTTCCAAATCCGTGGCTAAAATGGCGTCGGATTTTCGGAAACCGGATGGGCTGACGATTGTCCCCCCGGAAAAAGTACCATCCTTTCTGGATCCTCTACCCGTACGCAAAATCTGGGGCGTGGGAGAAAAAACATACCGCCAGTTGCACCGCCTGGGTATCGAGACGATTGGGCAGTTGCGGCGGTTTCCCCGGCAAGTGTTGCGGCAAACATTGGGGCGGATGGGGGAACACCTCTACCGCATGGCCCGGGGGGAAGACAATCGCGCCGTGCAGCCGGAGGACGATATTAAGTCCGTCAGCCATGAAATCACCTTCGAGACGGATGAAACCCGGCCCGAAATGCTGGAAAATGTCCTGCTGAACCTTTCGGAAAAGGTGGGGCGCCGCCTGAGGAAATACGGCCTCAAAGGAAAAACCATTCGGCTTAAGCTACGGTTTGCCGATTTCAGCACCTATACCCGAAGTCACACCCTCACCCATCACACGCACTTAACAGAAGAAATCTATGCCGTGGGGCGTCAACTGTTGATCGGATTTCGGGAATTGCCCCATCCGGTACGATTGATCGGCATTGGGGTGAGTCAACTGGTGGATGAACAAGGGGTGCAGCTTAGCATGTGGGATATAGAAAACGAAAAGAAATTGCGCCTGGAAAAGATTATGGATGAGTTGCAGGATAAGTATGGGGCGCTGGCGCTGACCCATGCGCAAACCCTGGTCGTGAAACATAACCGAAAAGGGAAGGGATGATGCACTGGTGGCGATACGGGATAATGTTGGGGATGCTGGTAGGGCCCGCCTGGGCCGCGGCTTATTTCCAACAATATGTTAAATACGATATAGATGTTCGGCTGGATCCCGAACTGGTCCGTCTGGAAGGCAAGCAGCGCCTGTTGTACGTGAATCATTCTCCCGATACCCTTCGGGAACTCTATTTTCATTTATATTTTAATAAATATCGTTCCGATTCTTATTTTCCATCCAACCGGGGTCGCACGTCGGCCTACACCGAAGTGCTGGAAATTCGCCTGGCCGATAGTACCTTGTTGGATTTTTCCGTGGACCATACCATTTTGCATCTACCGCTGCAACCATTTCCCCTTCTTCCGGGCGACAGCCTGGAACTGTATATCGATTTTGTTTCCGTTTTACCCCCATCGCAATCCCGGTATGGGTATTCCGGAGACCATTACGATGTGGGCAATTGGTATCCCATTCCCGCGGTGTACGATCATCTGGGCTGGCATACCGAACAGCATATGGACGGGGAATTTTACCATGAATGGGGCGATTACGATGTCCGCATCACGGTACCATCGTATCTGGTGGTGACAGCGACCGGGGAATTGATGAATCCCGAGGTCTTGCCCGATTCGCTGGACTATCCGGATCGTTCCTTTCCCCTATTGAATTATGACGAAATGGATACCGTGACCGTGACCTATCATTTTCGGGCTCGACGGGTGCACGATTTTGCCTGGAGCGCCGATCCCGAATTTGTTCGGGTGCGTCGTCAGGTCGACGGGGTCAATCTGGACTTTTACGTGCTGGCGTATCGCTTGGAAAAATGGCGGGAAGCCGTTGAAGCCGGGGTGCGGGCCTTCCGGTTTTTTACGGAAAAGATTGGTCCTTATCCTTATCCGAACCTGTCCATTGTCGATGGGTTCATTCGCGCCGGCGGGATCGAATATCCCAATCTGGTCATCATCAACGATTTGATTACCGATATCCGATTCCTTTCCATCGTGGTGATTCATGAAATCGCCCACCAGTGGTTTTACGGTATGCTGGCCAATAATCAGACCCGTTATGGCTGGATGGACGAAGGGTTCACCACGTTTTTCGAAATCCTGGCCACAGAACACATCTGGGGCAGCGAGGACAACCTCTCCCATCGTCCGGCCGCCTCGCTGTGGCGGCGATTGTTGGGGTACCGTAAGAGCGCCCGCCGGAATTTGTTCCGGTCATATTTCGAATATTCCTTGCAGGGAAAGGAAGAGCCCATTAACACGCATTTCGATTATTTCCAGAATAACCCCTATGTGCCGTATTACGATAAAACGGCGGCGGTGTTGTTTGCGCTGAAGGAAATGCTCGGGGATTCGCTGTTCTTTCAGGCGGTTCGAGAGTACTACCAGCGCTGGCGTTTCCGGCATCCCTATCCGCAAGACTTGTTTGTGAGTTTTGAGCAAAGCACCGGTATGGAGCTGGACTGGTTCTGGGAAGAATGGCTGAATTCCACCTGGCGCTGCGATTATCAGCTGGACGATGTTTCGGGACACTGGAGGATGTGGGGGGATTCTTTAATGTATCAGATTACGGTGCGTTTGCAGAGGAAGGAGCCCGCAGCCATGCCCATCTGGTTGCGAGTGGAACTATCGGATGGCCGACGGTATCGCTACCGCATTCCGGTAGCCGGGTGGCTGCGGGGGAAGCATCAACCCTATGATCTGCCCGCATGGCATATGGCCAATCGAAAATACCGGGTGGATATTCGTTTCCCCGAAAAAGTGAAATTTGTAGAAATCGAATCCGGTTGGACCAACATGGATTACAACCCCTTCAACAATTCCAGTCGAAAATTGCCGCCCATTCGCTGGTATTGGATGCGGCGACAATACCGGGCCCCGCACCTGGATGCCTACACCGTGACGGTTTTCCCTTATGCCTTCTATAATGAAGTGGATGGCATTCGCCTGGGATGGCGAACCGTGGGCAATTTCTTATATCCTTATTATGTTCACAACTCCGAATTTCTCTGGGGGATTCGGAGCCTGCGGCCTTCGCTGATGGTGAACTGGTCTTCACCGGTGCGCACCGGCAACAATGATTTTACCTATCATGTTCAATTTTACCATACCGATGGTCGGGCGGGGGCCGCCCTCTTTTTTCAAAACGCCAAGGAGGTTCCCCGAAAACTGTACCGGCGGTTGTCTTTTGGATGGGAGTGGCAGACCCTGACCGATGCTCGATACGTGAATGTTGATGAACCGGAGGTCCGCTCACCAGGGACGTCCCGCTCTCAGGGGATGGTCCCGGCTGATTCCTGGTCGGAAGGCGACGAGAGCAGCTTTTTTGTGGAGTGGCGACAGACCCGCTTTTTACGCTGGCGCTGGAAGTTGTATGCCAACCGTCTGCGGCTGACTTTGCGCTCTTCAACCCTGGGAAGTGACTTCGCCTTTCAGAAACTGGAATTCGACATCAAACAGCGCTTTCCTTTCTTTCTGGATTTGGACGCCGCCCTACTGCTCCGTTTGGGTAAGGCCTGGGGAGAGGTACCCCTCCAGCATCGATTTTTCCTGGCCCAGGCCTCTCCCTATCGGCGATTCGCCAGCCCGTTCTATCGTTCCCGGGGTACTATTCCGGGGTCGTGGGAACGCAAGGGATGGGTGTATTTCCCTGGTGGGGGAGATATCCACAGCGCTTTAAGAAATCCCCGAAAGAGGGCGTTTTCCAGCACCGGTTTGTTGGCCGTCGGGGGGCAATTGGAATTCTGGAACCCTTTCGCCGTGTGGGGAGAAAATTTACCCATCTTACCCAACGTGCGGGTGCATCTGTTTGGACGATGGGCTCAGGTCAGAGAAAACCCCTTTCAATGGCAAGACGCCGCCATGGAGGCGGGGATACAACTGGGGTATTTTCGGATTCCGGTATGGCTACGATATCTGAGCTTTTCTGGTATTACTCTGGAATTGCCCCTGTGGAGTAATCAATACCCAGCGGGGGAATCGGCGCTGGATTTGCGTTGGGTGTTTACAATATCTTCCCGCATGTTTCAATAAAGAGGGTCATCGGCCCTCCGTGGGGAAGGCTGGGAACGCACCTCCGGGATAATCCTGGGCCCGCAGGATGACCGGGTTTGCCCTTAAGCAACAGACCGGGTGAAATGGGCAGGTGCGTTGAATCGACCGACCAATGCTGACGGTAACCAGAACCAGGGATTGCGGATTGAAAAAGGGTAAAAAAGAACAACAGGAAAGGATCAATAGCGCCCTCAGATCCTCCTTGCTATATTACCAACTACCGGCGTTTCTGTATGCAATCCTTATTTTTATCGTTTCGTCGATTCCTTATGCAACGCCCCCACCTCTGGGGGTGGCTTATCAGGACAAGTGGATTCATCTGTTGGAGTACGGGGCATTGGGCTTCCTGGTTGCCAGGGCCCTCTACCACCAGACACGATATGCATTGCTGAGGCGGAGGTGGTTCAGGATGACGGTTTTGATCACTTTCCTGTATGGTGTTTCTGATGAACTGCATCAGTGGTTTGTTCCAGGACGCCATGCCGATGGAATCGATGTGCTGGCCGATGGTTTGGGGGGATTGTTGGGGGCCTATTTGTTTCTGAAATTACGAGGGCGGCTGAGCTCCTAAATGGATGATTTCTCAACCCGTTCGATAAATATGACTTGTTTGTCCGGAATTTTTTCATAATTTTTATTGTGAAATGAATATTCCATGGTTAATTTTGAGCCTTAAACTATATGTTTGATTAGTTGCATAAATGGGTGAATTGCCGGGGGATAACACCAGGGGTTGGCGGCGGGGGGGGAGGCATTAGAAGCGTTTTTTAAGTTCTTTATAT
>WFTQ01000073.1 GCA_015485355.1 bacterium
ACACAATAACGCGCTTCCGGTAAATTTTCTTCCCCGCAATTTGGGCAAATGTTCTGTTGTTTTTTCTTAAGACTTACGCCACAGTAATTGCAAAACCGGGCGTCGTTATCGTTTATTTTTCCACAATTTGGACAAATCATTCGCTATCCCCTTTTCCCTTTCGATTCCCCTCATTGCCTACAGACTCTCGGGATGTGACGGGTCCATCCATTTCTCAGATGGATTTGCCTTTCTTCTCTTCCTGCTGTTTGGATGCAATATATTTCTCCGGATTTTCACTGAACTTTACTTTACAATCCATGCTGCAAAAGTAATACATTTCACCTTTATACAGGGTCTGTGCCGGTGGATTTTTCTTATCCACCATCATACCGCATACGAGGTCCTTGACCATGGCTGTTCCCTCCTCAGTTAATTTGGGTGAATGGGTGGAAGTCCGTTGTCCCCGCGGGATTCGTTATGGGATTCCGGGGAATGCCGGTTGACTTCTACCCGGGGCAAAAAGAAACTGGAACGACTCAGATTTTGATTTAAAAAGTAAATAAAGATACCGGATAGGAAAAGTCCTCCAATTAAGCCGATGGCCCCGTATAGCTCCGAGGAGGGGAAAAGGTTGGTGGCTATCAGGAATCCAGCCAGAGCAAACACAATGGGCACCACGAAGACAATCATGGCGGCGATCAGACTGGACGATTGCCGAAAGGTTAAAACAACCTGCTGGCCGGGTTTTACTCCGTTGATGCGCGGCAGGGTAATGATGCGGAAACCGGCCGTCTCGTTACCGGCATGACAAACGCCTCGGGCCGAACACGCCTCGCATCCCGCGGGAGCCTGGATGAGAATTTCCATTTCCCTTTCCCCTACCTTTACCACCTGGCCCACTTCCCGATCCATCGCGATCCCCTAATGGTTACTGTTTTCTCTATCGAAAAGGCTTCAAAATCAATGCCACGAATTTCATGATCGTGTATCCGATCCAAATCCTTTATATTCAACCTTGTCTTTCCTCGCTTGGGTCCGGCTGAATAATAATCTACAAAGAACAAATTTTCAAATGAAGAAAATTCTACAATCCCCCGGACTTCCATCAGTTAGACGGCTTCTTCGCCGATGGCACCACTCCGGATTTTTACCGCCATCTCCACCGGGGTCACGTAAATCATGCCATCTCCTTTTAACCCGGTATAGGCGGCGGTGCGAATGGTTTCGACAATCGCATGAACCCGCTCATCGGAACAGACGATTTCCAGCTTGGCTATTTTGGAATACTGCTCCACACATTCCATCGAATATTTGGCCGTATGGGGATCGGCCAATAATCCCATGCCCATGACATTGATCAACGTCAGGCTGCGGATCTCTTTCTCGATTAAGGCGTTAACCACCTCCTCCGCTTTTTCGCAACGGATATAGGCCTTAACGGCTTTCATGACGATCCCTCCTGGTATGGCTAAGCCCGGAAGCGAAGGAGCACTTCGCCTCCGACAAGGTATGGTTCAAAATTCATGCCAGCATTGTAATTGTGGAGGAAGCTGTGTGCCGGGACACCCAAGACCGAGAAGGGGTGATTTTCCGGCGTTCCGGGAACCGATCGGATAAGGCCCATCCCGCCACGTTCCCTGGAATGGTTTGGTTTGATGCTTCTCCGCAAAGAAACGGATCAATCGTCGCCGGAGGCAAGCGTTGCGATTCTTAATTATCCAGGGCGCCTTGATCAATCCAGGCGCGGATGGAATCGATCACTTCCTGGTGGAGCCGGGGACCGTTTAAAGGCATTAATCCCCCTTTCAAGGAATCGCCGCCTTCGATCTTAGTGATCAAATAACTCCGATCACTTCGATAGGGCTCGACCAGCATCCAGGAGGGCACTTCGAAACTGGGAACGTTGACCAGATTCTGATAAGCCAATCCCGGACTTAAATTCAACCCCTGGGCGGGGAAATCCCCCGTGTGGCAGTTGGCAAGGGCACAGCTTCGGGCGAATACTTTTTCTTCGATGTCCGAGAATCGGGCGGTGACCACAAACAGGATGCTGAAACCGATCACCTCACTCCATTCACTATATTTCCCCACATGATTTTTCCCTCGCACCCGCCAATAGAAGCGCCCTTCCTGAATATCGGTCAGGGTATACCGATAGGATTGGGGAAAAAAAGTCTGAGGATTGCTGAAGTTTTCGCTCCGATCCATCTGAAGTTCGTAATTGGCTACGTCGGGAAGACTCGACCAGCGGAATTGAATTTCTCCCGGATTTTTAAAAAGAGTATCCGGGGTCGGACGAAAGATGCGAGGTCGAAAAGCAGCGCGTTTTGGAATGGTTACACGGATGGGATCCGAGGTGGACTCGTTGTTGTCGGTGTCATATGCTGTGGCACGAAGCTCGTGCGTTAGATCGTCGGCCCAATATCCAACATGCCATAGGTAGGCGTAGGGGCTATGGGTGAATTCCATAACGATTTGCCCATCGATGAACAACACCACTCGTTCAATTCGTTCATCATCGCTGGCCTCTATGCGGATGGTGTCGCTCTGGGTCCACACGGCGCCATCGACCGGATCGATGATCCGTACCTCCGGTGGATGGGGATCCTTCTCCGCCCCGGGGGGCTCTGGTTTCTGACAGGACCAAATCCATAGTCCCAACCAGAAGTTGATCACCAAGAAAGCGACAAAATGCCTCTTTCCCCCTCCCCGAATGGAGAATCTATGATGAATCATATGCAGGTCTCCAATTGCGATTATTCCCATTTTTCTTTTTTCACCGGGGTGTCGTCCGGTGAAGGATTGACCGCCTGCACCGCTATGGTTCAATACCGTTCAAAGCAATGGTCAGGTTCTTCCTATTATCGACCAGGGGAATTGACCGCCGGAGAAAAGTTGTTCCGCTCTTTCGTCCCGGTTAGGTATCGTCGCCCAGATCGGCTTTCATCTGTTGATACTCTTCGCGAGTGATTTCACCGCGGGCATAACGTTGCTTTAAAATTTCCAGTGGGGATTCTTTTTTGGGACGGGGTTCCTGAGAGCCCTGGGACCGCATGATCAAACTGATTCCCCAGACGATGATACCAATAACCAAAATCCAGAACAACCAGGCCAATCCCATATGTCCGCCAAACCAGTCGCTACCCATCATTGTAACTACCTCGATGTTTATCTCCCTCGGTCACCTTAAAATTAGGAACAGGCACCCGGGCGGGAGCCCGAGCACCTGTCCTGGTCAGGGAGGGAGGGAGAGTGTGAAGGGCTAAAAAGAAGCTTTTCATTATAGTGAATCGATGATCTTTTTTAACTTCGCCCGAATCTCGCCGGCAATGGCCCCCAGTTTCGGATTGTCGATGGCCTTCATGGATGCCACCGGATCGACCGCCGCCACTTCAATCTTACCATTCTCCAGTTCCTGCACCACCACATTGCAAGGAAGCATGGTGCCGATTTTATCCTCCGCCTGAAGGGCCTGGTACGCATAAGGCGGGTTGCAGGCCCCCAGAATCCGGTAGCGCCGAAAATCGACCTCCAATTTCTTTTTCAACGTTTCTTGAACATCAATCTCTGTGAGAATACCAAATCCTTCTTCCTTCAAGGCTGCGGTGACCCGTTGAATCATTTCATCAAAATCGGCGTCGAACTGACGCGCAAAGTAGTAACTCATTGTATCTCTCCTTTATGTTTTGGTTAACCCTTTACCCGTTTACCCGGATAAAACGTGACGGTTTCGCCTAAGTCTCACGCCTTCTGTACCTTATCATTAGATGGTGAAAACGGGTTCGGGTTACCCGATAGATGCCCTTGGGCGTCGCCTGATGGCGCTTCGGTAAAACGCTTTTTCGCCACGGGGCGGATAGCATCCGGCTATCACACCCCGGCAGCGGTTGATGAGACGGCTTAATGTCAGAGACCGAAATGTTGCGATATATCGTCATGAGCGACTCGTTCCGTTTCATTGGGGCCTCGTTTTAATGTTCATGCACGGAACCATCGTCATGTTTGTGCACCTCTTTTCCCTTCTTTTGCCCGGCAGCCGCCGGGGTTTCCCCTTCAGAAGGGGTTTCCTGCGATTCACCCTCATGGTGATCTTTTCCGTTATCGTGTTCAGGGGACTCCATCGGCTGCGTATCGTTGCCGTTGCCATGGGAATGGCCTTCACCGTCATGGGAATGTCCTTCAGATTCCCCCTGAGGAACGGCTTTTACGGCCACACCAAACTCGTATACCATTTTGCCACCCAGATCACTACTGACAACCACGGTACTCACCCCGATCAGCATAACCAGTAAGTAAACCCATTTCCCTTTTTCTGGAAAATTCCCTTTTAATCGGAAACGCCAGAAAGTCAGGACGGCCAGTATTCCCCCAATCACGTATCCCAGGTTTTCGTGGGTTTCCATGGTCTCGTGTGCCAGGTCGTTATGAGGCACATTGTTGGCCGCCAGAAGACCGGTCCCGATCGCCACGATCGAGGCAAAGAATGCCAGGACCAGGTTGATCCAGGCGAATCTATAATACAAGGGGTTCTTTTTTATCACTCCCAGGATGTCGAACACAAACGCCACCAACACCAGGGCGATTGGAAAATGCACCACCTTCGGATGCCATAAAGTGATATCAAACATTCGTGACCTCCTTCGTTATAATGTGACTTCAATACTGGTATACAGGTTAAATGCCGCACTACTGCGGGTTATCCCCCTTCCTACCACAACCAGGGCCGTCAGATCGTCTGATAGGCGATAATACATCCCAAGGTTGACATATCGGGGTGGTTCCACATTCTCCTGAATCTGGGTATACCAGAGATAATAAGCCGTGAACGATAATTGATTCGTTGCCAGATAATTTATCGTCAAACTGCCAAAAATAGGATTTTGAAATATAAGGGAATCGGGATCCCCAATATCCAGAAAACCCAGTTCCACTGCGGCGCCCCAATGCGGGGAGAATATGTTTTGAAAGGAAAAACTCCCTCCATAATCCCATTCGCCGGTACCGAACCCACGGGCTGCACTGGCAGTGGGCGCTTTTAGTTGTAAATTTGCATATACAGCATATCCCGATGGACCACCACCATAAAGGCGATAGCTGAAATATCCATAGGTATCTCCCATGCCACTGATATAGTGTGCGGTGGGAGCCTGGTAATTCATGTGTCGGCCCCACCCACCATGGCCCATGCTCATACCCATACCGTCTCCATCCATATGGGAACGGGTTTCGTCATCGGGCCCGATGGGATACAATACATTCCCGGTCTGTTGAACCAGATTGGAGTTTTGAATAACCCAGGGAATGCTTACCGATAGATTCCAGTCTGGTGTTCGATAGCGGAGACCCCCCGCCACGTAAAGGCTGCGGGTGGTCTCGGTTAAGTAGTACTTTCCGTTGTAATAGGACAGATAACCGAACACCGACCATTTCCCATTTGGGGCCGGAAGACCGGTACTCCCAAGGGACAGGAGAAGCATCAGGGCGACAGGGAACAGTGTGTTGATCTTACCCAAGTTCATAGCGGATTCTGGAAATTAGTTGGCCATTTTTAAAAATTCGACGATTTTCTGCACCTCTTCGTCAGTCAGGGATGCTCTTACCCGCATATGAATGGCGATGGTCTCCCACTGGTAATCGTTAAACGCAGGAGGGGACGGGGCGTTATGACAGCGCACACAATTTTCGCCCCATAGCTGGGCTCCGCTTTTTTCCGCAATCAACGGTTTGTTAGACGAACACGCAACCAGAAGGGTCAGGCCCACAACAACCGCAAGCATTAACACTGCTATCGCCAAATTGCGTTTATACATAATGTTCTCCTTATCGTTTGATACCACCATTTAGAATCCAAACGACCAGTGGATCAGAAAAGCACCCCCCAACGGCGTGCCTTCCTCCTCATGTTCCACCGCTTCGGCTTCCGCGCCGGGAGCGTCGGTATACTGATAGGAAAATTTGACCACCGTCCGCCAGTCCAGCCAGTAATTTAAGCTCACGGCCCATTGATTTTTTTGCCCTCCCCAGGCGGCGCCTTCAGCCAGGGTCATCGCCGAGTAACGACCGGCAAACTCCAGCTTCTGGAAAAACGTGTTCGCCACAAATGCCGGCTTAAAGGTTCCCTGGATGAAATAGGCCGCATTTTCGTTCTTGAAAGTATACATCGTTTCGGGCTTGTCCGGATTGATGTAAGAGGCGTCGTCGACCTGGGTAAGACTGTATTGCGCTTTAACATCCACGATGCCTCTTACCGCCGGCACCGTTTTTACCAGGGACAAGTCCAGGGCAAACAGGCGGGCGGCCACATCCCGATAGCGGGAGTTTTCGTTTCCTACCTTGGCGTATTGGGCCGAGACCCCCAGCTCCAATGCGGAACTGGAAAAAGGCAGAAAACCAAAACGCCCACCAACGGCCTTGTTGGTGTTGTTGTCCTCGTAATTATCGAAATGGAGCATCCCGGCCGCTTCGGGGGTTTCGCTGCCATCGTTCAGGCTGGGACCATTGATGATGTAGACCGAGTAATTGATCTTAGCCGTACCCAACGGCGCCCCACCCCGAATTTCTGCACCCAAGGCCGCTGCCGGGCCAACCTGCTCCCCGTGGTTAAACCCCAAGGGATTGGAGGGCAGGCGATTAATCCAACGGGGATGCAGGCGCTCGGCAAATATGCCAAAGGGAATCAAAAATTTCCCAACACGCACAATCATGCGCTTGTTTATAATGTAGGACATGTTGGCATATTCCAATCCCAACGTGGTCGTCCCGTCTTCCAGGGCCACTTCCAACTCGCCTTCAAACAGCAGGCGGTCGGATTGTTGCCAGAGGAAAATGGGATTGAAACTCCCACCCACAAAACTGTTTTCTTTCTCATAACTTTCAAAACCCGAATGGGCATAACCTCGCAGCAAAAAACGGCTCAGGCCTGGTTTCAGTGCCTTTACTTCCTGTTCAACGGTACTCCCTGTTTGGGCGTAAACCGGAAATCCTACCAAAACTCCCATTAATACCACCAGCACAATCGTAGAACCCCATCGTTTCATCTTTCCGCTCCTTCCTAAATCGTTTATCCCGGGTTTATTTAGTCTTTTCAGCCAATTGCCGTATGAAGTTCACCACTTGCCAGCGCTGCTCCTCCGTCAGGGATTCCCGATAGGATGCCATCGGGGGCCGACCGGTGGTGATCTTCCAGTATAACGCGCCATCGCTTTGCTTCTGTACCGCCTTGGAAATTAGATTGGCCGGTCGGGGATTCAATGCCATTCCAGCAACGCCATCACCTTTTCCGGAATTGCCGTGGCATATAGCGCACAGCTGATTGAAAATTTTCTTGCCGGCTTCGGTTGCACCGGGATTGTTCTTGACCGGATTGATCAACGTATCGGCCCAGGCGGGGGCCACCCATTGACTGGATTGAGCCACCACAGCGACCGGTGTATTCATCACCGGTAACCAGACCACAACCGCCAGAAGCACTATCAGAATGGGAATTACCGTTTTCATGGTCGCTTCTCCTTCTGTTTAACACCCGGGGAGAACCCTTTCGGCTTCCCCCCGGATGCGGTTGATGAGGCGTTCGCTACTTCTTCTCAGACTGCTTGCCACCACCTCGATGCATTTGTTCCATGTCCTGGAGCATTCCTTCCATCGCTTTCATCATGTCCTGCATGTGTTGTTGCATCTGCTCCATGTGTTGCTTCATCTGAGGATCCTTCATCATGTCGGCATTTTGCATCATGGCATTCATCTGTTGCATCATTGCCTGCATGGTTTGTCCCATTTCGCTCATCTGTTGCATCATCCCTCCCATAGGGTTTCCCTGCCGACCTCCCGACATCTGGCCATGCATCATGCCCTGCTGCCCCTGCATATGTTGCAGGTTCTGGTTTCCCTGCATCATGCCTTGCATGCGGAGCATCATCTGCTGCATATGCTGCATCATATTTTGCATGCTTTCCATTCCCCGGCTCTGTTGGTGCTGCATGGATTGCATGCCTCCCATATGTTGTTGGGCGGAAACGGCACCGGCAAAAATGAACAGCGCCATACCCCATACAATGCGAATACCTATCTCCTGCATCCACCGTTTCATAACGGCCTCCTTTGTTTTGATTGGTACCGTGGGACGATCGCATCCCTTAGGGGACTCCCATCGTCCAACCCTACAGCGCGGCTTCGCCCTGGGCACCGGTACGGATCTTCACGACCATATCCACAGGTGAGACGTAAATCATGCCGTCGCCTTTTAAACCGGTGTAGGCCGCTTTACGAATCGTCTCCACCACCGTATGGACGTTTTCGTCTCGACACACCACTTCCAGCTTGGAAATGCGCGAGTATTTCTCCACGTATTCGATGGAATATTTGGTGTTTTGCGGATCCGCCATGGCTCCCATACCCATCACATCGATCAGGGTTACCCCGTCGATGCCCGCTTCGTCCAGTGCTCGCAGCACTTCTTCTGCCTTCTCGACACGCACGTAGGCCTTGATCTCTTTCATTGATTTCTCCTACCTTTACCTTGCGGAGTTTGTTTTTAACGTGTGATCATTCATCCATTGCTGTAATTCTTTTTGCCGTTTGAGCCGGGCCGTCTGCCAGGTGTAGACACCCAGGAGCACGCCCGACATCATCAAGCCCAGGCTGATAAGCTGGGCCATGGTGAGACCGGCCCATACGTCCGGGGTGCGCCGCCAAAATTCCACAACGAATCGTTCCAATCCATAAAAAATGAACAATCCGCTTACCATCCATCCTCGGGTGGCAATGCGACGGAAGCGCCACAGGATCAGGAAGAACAGTCCGGACAGGATCGTTTCGTATAGCGGTGTCGGATGGACGGGCACATCCGTGGGAACCAATCCATTGGGGAAAGCCATCGCCCAGGGTAAGTCTGAGGGGACCCCGTAGTCGCCGTCGCCGGCCAATAAACAACCGATTCGTCCAATGGCGTAACCCAGCAGAATCAGCGGGGCGATACGGTCCGCCATTTCCAGAGTGGGGATGGGAAGTCGGGATATTTTCCACAATACGGCAGCACTCCCCAAGAAGAACCCACCATACCAGGTCAAACCGCCCCGGTTAACAATCATTCCCAGGGGGTTGTTCAGGAATTCCGGAAAATGTTCCAGGATGAAATACAGTCGGGCCCCGATGATACCACCCAGCGCCGCCCATAGCACCAGCTCATATGCCCATTCTGCGGGCAAATCGTGCAGGCGCAATTCGCGGGCTAACACCAGGGCAGTTATGAGAAACGCCATAGCCATCATTACGCCATAACTGCCGATTTCCAGGGGCCCGACTTTAAAAAGT
The DNA here is from genome assembly GCA_015485355.1 of bacterium. Classification (GTDB taxonomy): domain Bacteria; phylum Calditrichota; class Calditrichia; order RBG-13-44-9; family J042; genus JAADJD01. The sequence goes on from WFTQ01000073.1 coordinate 9,292, forward strand.
ACCGGAATCATGATCTTTATTTCCTCCTGTTGTGGGGAGGATGCTCATAGGGAGCCTCCTCCCCAGGGATTAGTGCCGTGTTTCCTCACCGGGATTGCTTTCATCGTTGTTTTCTTGCAATTCCGCTATAATCCGCTTCACTTCCCGGCTTTTCCAGAGATAATAGATTGCGGGAATGACCACCAGCGTCAGAACCGTGGAGGTTACCATTCCTCCCACCATCGGCGCGGCAATCCGCTTCATCACCTGAGAGCCGGTACCGGTGCCCCACAAAATGGGCAGGAGACCGGCCATAATGGCGGTCACGGTCATCATTTTAGGCCGCACACGTTCCACCGCTCCTTCGATGATGGCATCGTATAAATCTTTCAGGGATCGCAACCGTCCGTGCAGTTTGCGGTTTTTGTAGGCATGGTCCAGATAAATTAACATAACCACACCGGTTTCCGCCGCCACTCCTGCCAGGGCGATAAAGCCCACCCCCACTGCTACGCTGAAGTTGTAATCCAGAATGTACATGAACCAGATGCCACCCACCAGAGAGAACGGTAGAGAAAGCATGACGATCAGACTTTCCTGAACATTTTTGAAGTTAAAATACAGTAACAGAAAGATGATCATCAGGGTTATCGGGATGACCACCCGCAAGCGTTGCTGAGCGCGTTCCATATATTCGTACTGACCACTCCAGACGATGCTGTAACCTTCGGGAAAGTCGATTTGCTCTTCTACGGCTTTTTTGGCATTTTTCACGTAAGTCCCCACATCAATGTCTCGAATATCCACATATAACCAGGCCGTTTTCCGCGCATTTTCGCTTTTAATCACCGGAGGACCCTTTTTAATTTCCAGTTCGGCCACATAGTTGAGGGGGATTTGCGCCCCTGTGGGCGTGGGAATCAACACCCGTTTCAACGCTTCGATGTTATCCCGCAATTCCCGGGAATATCGCACATTCACCGGATAACGTTCCAGCCCTTCGACCGTGAAGGTGACATTCATTCCGCCAATGGCAGACATAATCACATCCTGGACGTCTCCCACGGTCAGGCCGTAGCGGGCCGCCTCTTCTCGTTTGATTTTGAAATCCAGATAATTGCCGCCCACGGTCTTGTCCGCAAAAACGCTGAGGGTGCCCGGAACTTCTCGAATCACCGTTTCAATCCGCCGTCCCAGGTCCGACAGTACCTCCAGATCGGGACCCATCAGCTTAATACCAATGGGGGTTTTGATACCTGTGGAAAGCATGTCTATGCGGGTTTTAATCGGCATCGTCCAGGCATTGGTCAATCCGGGAAACTGGATGGCTTTGTCCAGTTCTTCCACCAGCTTATCCATGGTCATGCCCGGTCGCCATTCCTCCTTGGGTTTCAGGGTTATGGTGGTTTCAATCATGGATAGGGGTGCCGGGTCGGTGGCCGTTTCTGCACGGCCGATCTTTCCAAACACACTGTTGACCTCCGGAAAGCTCTTGATGATCTTATCCGTCTGTTGTAAAATTTCCTTGGCCTTGGTGATACTGATCCCCGGGTCCGTGGTCGGCATATAGAGCAAATCGCCTTCGTTGAGGGGGGGCATAAACTCCGAACCAATATGCTCTACCGGCCAGATCGATATCAGGAGGATGATGATGGCAACGAAAATGGTGGTCCATTTAAACCGCAACACCAGGTGAATGATCGGGCGGTACACGCGAATCAGAAAACGATTAATGGGGTTTTTTTCTTCGGGCATAATCTTGCCCCGAATGAAGTAACCCATCAACACCGGAACGATGGTAATGGATAACAGGGCCGCTGCGGCCATGGCATAGGTTTTGGTGTAAGCCAGGGGTTTAAAGAGACGTCCTTCCTGTGCCTGAAGGGCAAAGACCGGCAGAAAGGAAAGGGTAATAATCAATAGCGAGTAAAACAGGGCCGGTCCTACTTCTTTGGAGGAATCGATAATCAATTGCCAGTGGTCTTTTTTACCCCCATAGCGTTCGATATGCTTATGGGCATTTTCGATCATAACGATAGCCGCATCGACCATGGCCCCGATAGCGATGGCGATACCGCCCAGGGACATGATATTGGCGTTAATGCCCTGATAGTACATGACCAGAAAAGCCATCAGAATGCCCATGGGAAGTGTAAAAATGGCCACGAAGGAACTGCGAAAGTGCAGCAGAAAGATGATGGTTACCAGCGCGACAACAATGCTTTCTTCAATCAGCTTTTCTTTCAGGTTATCGATGGCCCGCTCAATGAGCCCGGAGCGGTCGTAGGCGGGAATAATTTTCACCCCTTCGGGCAAACCCTTTTCCAGTTCTTTCAGCTTTTCTTTGACGGCATGGATCGTCTTCAGGGCATTTTCTCCCCAGCGCATGACGACAATACCGCCGACGATTTCGCCCTCACCGTTCCAGTCGGTTAACCCGCGTCGGAGTTCCGGCCCGATGTGAACGTTGGCAATATTCTTAATCAAAATGGGGGTACCGTTTTCGTCCACGCCTACGGGAATATTTTCCACGTCTTCGATGGATTGTATATAGCCCAGTCCACGAACCATGAATTCGGTTTCCCCCATTTCCACCAGTCGACCACCAACGTCGTTATTGCTCCGTTTGATGGCCATTTTCACTTTGCTTAAGGGGATGTTGTAGGCCAGTAATTTATTGGGATCGACCTCAACTTGATACTGTTTCACATATCCACCGATGCTGGCCACTTCGGCCACACCGGGCACGCTCATCAACTCATAGCGCAAATACCAATCCTGTATGGACCGTAACTGCTGCAGGTCATACTGATCTCCACCGTCCAGAACGTATTCATACACCCAGCCGACACCGGTAGCGTCCGGTCCCAGCGAAGGTGTAACCCCCGGCGGCAGGTTTTTCGACACATAATTCAGATACTCCAATACCCGGCTACGAGCCCAATATAAGTCGGTACCGTCTTCAAAAATGATGTAAACAAACGACAGCCCAAAGAATGAGTATCCACGCACCACTTTGGCGTAAGGAACCGCCAACATGGCACTGGTTAAGGGGTAGGTTACCTGATCTTCCACCACTTGCGGTGCCTGACCAGGATATTCGGTAAAAATGATTACCTGTACATCACTCAAGTCCGGGATGGCATCCACCGGTGTCTTTAACATGGTGTAAATACCACCCAGAGCAATGATCACAGTGAACAGGATGATCAGGAATCGATTATTTACCGAAGCCTCGATAATCTTTTCTAACATATGTCGCTCTCCATCTTCTCGTTATGCAGTTTCCCCATTGCTTTTCGTCCATTAATGCGCATGTTCGTTGGATTGCCCTGAATGGTCCATATCTTCCCTATCGCCCGACGGTTTTTCCGGGCCGGACGGTGCCTGTCGCTTTTTCATTCGTTCTTTCAACATCTTCTGAATGGCTTCTTGCAATCGGCTTTCGCTATCCAGCATGAACTGGGCCGACACCACGATCTTTTCGCCGGGTAACAGCCCGGCCAGTATCCGCAGCATCCCGTCTTCGCCTTCCTCGCCGATCTTGACCTGCCGCGGTTCGAATTTTCCCGGCTCTCGGACAACAAATACTATGTTCCGCACTCCCGAACGAATCACCGCCTCGGTCGGAATCACCAGAGCATCGGGAATCGTCTTGCCCTTGATAAGCACATTGGCATACATCCCGGGACGCAACTCCAATCGGGGGTTTTCAAATTCCATTCGAATTTTTACATCCCGGGCCTTCTTGTCCAGGTAAGGATAGATGTAAATAATCCGACCATTAAATGTTTTTCCGGGTAGGTAAGACAATTCCATGGTCGCTTCCTGACCCAACTCGATCCAGGGGAGTTCGTGGTCATATACCGTGGCATATACCCATACTGTGGATAGATCGGCGATCTGATACAGCGGTTGGCCTTCCTTGACGTAGGAGCCCTCCACCGCATTCTTATGAATGACCACTCCTCTTGCGGGCGCTTGCAGCTGCAGCGTTTTTCGAACTTCCCCGGTCTCCTCCAGGCGGCGAATCTCGGTATCGGGGATGTCCCAATACTTCAGTCGCTTCAGAGAGGCCTTTAGTAGAGACTCCGCACCGTCCCGAATCGATTGAAACGAGGTTTTATTGACCAGTTTAAGGTTATTCAACGCCAGAAGGTATTCTTCCTGGGTGGTCACCAGCTCCGGCGAATAAATTTCCAATAAAGGCTGCCCGGGAAATACCATCTTGCCGGTAAAATCCACATACAGGCGCTCAATCCAGCCAGAAATTTTCGGCGAAACGGTGTAGAGGGTCTTTTCGTTATATTCGATGTATCCCACGGTACGGATGACTTTATGGAAATCCCGTTTTTTCACCCGGGTTATCCGGATACCCATGTTCTGCACTGTCACCGGATCGATACGCACCGTGCCACCGGCCCCCAGTTCCGCTTCATCTTCATACACGGGGATCAGGTCCATTCCCATTTTCGATTTACCCGGGCGATCATAAATCTCCGTGGGATCCATGGGCGCCCGCCAATAAAGGATTTTGCGTTCCTTTTTGGGTTTTTTCTCTTTCGGCTGATCATCCGCGGCCATGGCCTCGTGTTCCATGTCGCCCATGGCTTCTTCGGCGGCACCGGTACCTTTGACAGGCACCAGTTTCATTCCGCAAATCGGACAATTGCCCGGTTCATCCAGAATCACTTCCGGGTGCATCCCGCAGGTCCATAACTGCCCCTCGGCGGATTGTTCCGTTTCCACACCGGTATCGGTATCGGAGAACATGAAGTAACCACCCACTGCAATCAGCACAATCAGCGCAGCAATCGCAATTCCAAGGATAGTGCGTCGATTTTTCATGTGTGTAACCCCTTATATTTTTTTCTCATTTGTCGTAGAATTAATAAGTTAAAATGTCCTGCCCGACGACGTACTCCATTCGGGCGATGCTTTTGTAATAGGCACTCAGAATACGATGATAATCCATTTCGTAGTTGTAGAGGGTAATCTGATTGTTCAGCAATGTCAGAAAGTCCACCTTATCCGTCTGGTACCCTGCAATGGCCGAATTCAAAGATTGGGTGGCCTGAGGGATAATTCCGGTGCGGTACAAATCGATCAATTGCCAGCTCTTTTCCAGGGTGGACCAGGTGCTTTCAACTTCCGAGAGCACTTGATTTCTCAAATTCTCATATTCCTGTTGGGCCGAGATCTGCTGATATTGGCGTTGTTCCACCACTTTGCGTTGTTTCTTCCAGAAGTACAACGGTACTTTAATGGTAAACAGGCCGGAAATGAAATCCACTCCTTTTCCCCCGGTGCGCAGCGCATCCCGCTGGGTGTAAGCAACGGCTACTTTAAAATCCGGTAAATATTCCTTTTTGGCCAGTCGCACGGCCTTTTGTTGTTTCTCCACCCTAAACCGCCAGGCTTTCAATAAAGGGCGGTTGGCCACCGCCAGTTCCCGCAAGTCTTCCAGCTTCAGGGGAAAAGGCAATTCCGTTAAGCGAGCGGTTTGCCAAACCGGCGAGGCCGGGGGGCGGCTCAGCAAATAGTTCAATCGGGCCACCAGTACTTCCCGACGGTTTTGCAAGGATATGATCTTATCGGTCATCCGGGAATGTTCCACCTGGGCCCGCAACACATCCTGTTGTAAGCCCCTGCCAACCGTGTATTTGGTTTCCGCTATCTTGATGAACTGCACCAAAATGTCTGCATTTTTCTGGGTGATTTCGATCGCCTTATCGATATAATAGATGTCGTAATAGGTTTGTTTGACCAGCATACGCAATTGATTCAACCCTTCCTGATATTGTTCGTGGGCTATCTGGGCATCATCCCGGGCGATATTTTCCTTTAAGCCCAGTTTTCCGGGGAAGGGAAAGTACTGCATAAAGGAAATTTGCTTACCCGTCATGGCTTCCTGGTCGAAGGCAAAGCTATTCACCGGTAAATTCAGAAAATTAATACCAATCTGCGGATCGGGCAGGGCCCCTGCGGGAGCGACGGCCGCCTCCTGAGCCTTCCACTGATGCAACAGGGCTTTTACTCTTGGGTTTTCTTCCTGAAGCTCCTGCAACAGATCGGAAAGTCGCAATGTATCGGTCGCACTCTGAGCGAGAACAGACCCGGTTAGTATTAGCACGAAGAAGAAAAGCGCATAAACATTTCTCATCGGTTCAACTGCCTCCTCTATAGTTTAGCGGTTTGTCCAGGATCCGTGGGCCTGGAAATTCGGTTCCGGCGTTTCTTTTTTCCGATGCCTCGGGTAAAAACGATGTAACCGATAAAAATGATAAACAGACTGGCCCACCAGAAGGGGGCGAATTTTCGTAAATAAAATTTCAGCGGCTCCGAATGTTGATCCATTTCCTGAACCCGGTCACTTTTTGCATCGACGATTCCCGGTGATTGAGACTTCCCGATAGCGGGAACGGTGGTTTCATCGGCATGGTAATGATGGGTACCGGGATGGTCTGAATAGACCAGACGATGATACAAACAGGTATAATCATTCCCCAACTGAACCGGAAAAAACAGAATGCCCCCCAGCATTCCCAGGGTTACTAACACCCATCCAATAATCCTTATGGTGAGTTTCCTTTGATTCACCGATTCCTCCTAAATCTTTTAGCCCGCTTATTTAACAACTGCCGTGCCATAAAATCGAAGGGGTTTTTATGAAGAAACGAAAACCCTGAAAAACGACCAATTGTTAAAGAGCCCAGCGCCGAGACCCGTATTCTCCCTTGCCGGTCTCCGGCTATAAGTTGCTCCATAATGTGGCATATTCTACATGGAGTCTGTAGAATATTCTACAGAGACCGATGTTTTGATGAGGTCCCGTGTTCTTCGCATTTTGTCAAAAAACCCGGGATATTCGACGGATCCATGGAGGGTATTTCCGGGTGGATGCATTGGGGAACCTTGGAAACGCTATTCCATTCCCAGCTTTTTCAACCGGTACAGCAGCACGTGGCGGGGAATGTTTAACAAACGTGCGGCCTTGGAGCGGTTGCCGCCCGCCCGACGTAACGCCTCTTCAATAACCTTGCGCTCAATCTGCTCCAGGGAAAGGTCTTCTTCTTGCAGAAAGGCCTCGCCGGAAAGGCGGGATGCCTTCTCGCGGTTCAGCAAACGGGGCGGCAAACAGTCCGTACCAATGCGGTTATCCTGGGCCAGAATCACCGCGCGTTCGGCAATGTTTTCCAGCTCGCGTACATTGCCCGGCCAATCATAGCGCATCAGCACGTCCAACACCTCCGGCTCCACACGGAACATCTTCCCCTGTCCGTGTTTTGTTAAAAAATGTTCAAACAGTACGGGAATTTCTTCTTTTCTTTCCCGCAGGGGAGGAATGGTGATGGGAAAGACGCTTAACCGATAATACAGGTCTTCCCGGAAACGGCCTTCTTTTACCAGCTGTTCCAGATTTTTATTGGTTGCCGCGATAATGCGTACATCCACGTGCACTTTTTCGGAGCTGCCCACCGGCTCGAACTCCTGTTCCTGCAGTACCCGCAGTAATTTGGCCTGCAGATCAAATTTGAGATCCCCGATTTCGTCCAGAAATATGGTTCCCCCGTTTGCCAGCTCAAATTTACCCTTGCGATCTTTAATGGCGCCGGTAAAAGCCCCTTTCACATGACCGAAGAGTTCGCTCTCCAGCAGATTGTCGGGAATGGAAGGACAATTCACGGTAATAAGGGGTTTTTCCCGGCGGGGAGAGTTGTAGTGGATGGCCCGGGCCAGTAATTCTTTTCCTGTACCGCTTTCGCCGAGGATGAGCACGGTTGCATCGCTGGCGGCCACCCGTATGGCCATTTTTAAAACGGCTTCCATCTTGGGACTACGGGAAATTAAATTGTTGAACCCATGCTGATCGATCAGCTCTTCTTTTAACTGAATGTTCTCCTGCTGGAGCTCCCGCAACCGCTGGGCCTTGCCAATTACAAAACGCAGCTGCTCTTGGCTGAAAGGTTTGGTCAGGTAGTCATCCGCCCCCAGCTGGCAGGCCTTGATCGCACTATCCAGACTGCCATATGCGGTGATGATGATGACGATCACCTGATCGTTTTTCTCCCGAATTTGCTTCAGGACATCAATACCCGAAAGATCGGGCATCTGTACATCGGTGAGCACAATATCGAAAGGTCGGCTCTGGAAAAGTTTCAATCCCTCCCGCCCGCTGTGGGCGATACTCACCTGAAATCCCTGTTTTTCCAGCTGGTACCCCACTACCTTGCAAAGATTGATATCATCATCAATTAATAACAAACGATTACCGCCGCTCATGCTTGAACCTGTTTTATGGTTTTGGGTATACGAAGGTTAAAGGTGGTCCCCTTACCCGGGGCACTGTCCACAGCAATTTGCCACCCGTTTTTCTCCACAATGCGTTTCACAATGGCTAATCCCAATCCGGTTCCCCTGGCTTTGGTGGTAAAGAAAGGATCGAAAATACGGTTCAGGTTTTCCGCCGGAATGCCCATTCCGGTATCTCTCACCTGGATCTGAACCCATTCCCATTCCGGAATAAGGGTGGCGGGTTTTCCCGGAGGGGAAGGCTTTTCCGGGCGATCCTCATCGCTGACCAATCGACAGACGATTTCGATGCGGCCGCCATGGGGCATGGCCTCTCGGGCATTCAGCAATAGATTCAGCATGATCTGCTGCAACTGAATGGCATCTCCGTAAATCGTGATGGGGTAATCCGGTAAATCCAGTTCCAGTTCAATGCCCGCCTTCCGGGCACTCTTTTCGAACAGGATCATAGAAGTTTGTAGAACCTCTCGAACATCGAATCGGCTGAGGATGTGTTTTTCCTTGCGGGCCAAACCCAGATAATTTTCCACCACGTCGCTTAACCGCCGGGTTTCTTGAAGCAAGATTTCAAAAAACTTTTCCGTGTTCGGGTCTTTGGGAACTTCATCCCGCAAAATTTCCACCGCTCCCTGGATGGCGCCCAGGGGATTGCGTACCTCGTGGGCCAGGCTGGCGGAAAGTTCTCCCACAATGGCCAGACGATCCGTTGTTCGCAACTGCTCTTCCAATTCGGCCAATTTCGCCGCCTGCTCCTGGATTTTACGAAACGACTGCTGCAATTGAAGCGCCACCTCCTGATAACGCCGTTTTTCCTCCTGTTCCCGCTCCGCCTTCACCCCGGTGAAGTAGCCTATCACATTAAACAGCACGATCTGAATAAAGCGTAACAAATTGTTTTCATTGATCCCTCCCCATTGTAACATGATGTGGGGAAAATAGATCAGGCTGATGATGACGGCCGAACCCAGTCCCCCTTTTACCCCGAACTGAAGAGCACCGACCAGAATCGGAATAAAATAACTTTGCATGTAAATGATATGAAACTGCCACTTATTGGTCGGGGTGGAATAGTGGAGGAAAGAGATCAGGGCGATCAGCAGTAAAATGGTTACCCCCAGAAAGAGCTGATAGGTCAACGACGGTGCCTCACCATTATGATTGGTGAAGAATTCCATTCCGTTTCGCAGGTTAATTGAATTTAATCCTTTCCCTTTGTGCGGGACCGCAATTTTATCCTCGGTTCATTCCCTCGGTTTAGACCGACCCACTCCCTCATGTATCCCTTGCCCGGGCGAAAGGGGCAATACCGGAAAACGGTTTTCAACCATTCCTCCATGGGGCTCAATTTACAAGGATATTTGAACGATTTCAAATCGGTAAATTTCTTTAACCCGAAAGCCCCCGATATCCGGGGGCTTTCCTCGGAGGCACACAACCGGTTCGTATACCGGACACCTTTAAATAATGATGTTGACACCCAGAGTAATCGAGTTGTACCGGCTGATGTTATAATCGAGGTTCAGATTGACCAGCAACAGCCGCAAACTGAGTCCCAAAATGATTCGATTCCGATTTTCGCCTTCCAGCCCGAAGGTAATATTCTGCTCCATCGGTCCGGCAGGGGTGCTGACGATGTATTGGTAGGAAACGTCCATGCGGCTTCTTTCCAGCATGTATCCGGCATAGGGGGTTAGATTTAAGACTCCCCAACCGATGCGCTTGCCGGCATTGATGCCAAAAGCGGTGGCATTGGCAACGAACAACTTTCCGACTTCCATTTTTTGAGTATAAAAGCTTACGGCCAGATCGAACGGCAGGGGATTCTCATCGAACCAGACAAAGGGGTTGTGTTGAACGCCATACCCGAAATATCGAAAGGTTCCCAGATCCTCTTCCAGGGCGATGGAAGGCAGAAACCGCAGAGTAAATTGGGAGCCGGCCAGGGTCCCGATGGTCAGTTGAAAAGCCCCCAGCGGCAGGGTGGTCATTTCGGACAATCCCGCGACTCCACCGATGGGCAATTCCACCTGATTGGCAGGCAAAGTGACTTCCCCCATGGATGTGTTGTAGCTTCCCCCAGGAAAGTCGATGGTAATCCGATCTGTGGAGCTGCCGATCACCGTAGGCCCGGAAATCGTCACCCGCGAGGGTTGAGTGGTCAGAAGATGGATCAGCTCGTTCTGAACGGCAGGGTCGGCTCCAGATACCAATTGACTCGCTTCGTTCACACTGAAGATAAATTCTCCCGATGTGGAAAACGAGCGACTGGCATCCGGGAAAAACGTTCCCATCGCCACCAGCCCGAACTCCAGATGGAAACCTTTCATTTCGGCTTCCGGAGCTCTATGAAACCAACCCCCGTTTAAATTCGAACCGAAGGCGGAAGACAGCGGCGCCACATACCGCCGTGCCGCATCTTCCGACAACTCCTGAAGGGATGCTTCCAGCCCCCCATCCTGGGCGCTTGCTGTCAGAAACCAGAACAATAGAAACACTCCTGATAATGGAAACCACCTTCGCCACCGAATTCGGTTCATTGGATTTGCCATTCGTTACACCTCCTTTATTTTGTGGATAAAGTAAAACCCCTATCGGCGTCGGGTCGCCGGCACAATAGTCCTGTCACTGCCCCGCGGCCTTCACCCTCTCCAATCATGGGCATTCCGCCAAAGCCACCGGGCGGCTTTGGCCGGTCTCTTGCTTTCGGCCGAACGGTACGGTCCGGTTGTCAGAGAACTAATCGATGGCACCGCGGACGTCCAACAAACTCAACAGTTGTTCGATGAAGTGAATTTTCTCCGGCTCAAAATAGTAGGATGAATAAACCAGCCGCAGATTGCGCAAAATCCGTTTGACGATTTCATAGTGATCGCACCCGGCCAGCACTTTTTCCGGATCTTCGTGCCGGGCGCTGATTAAAAAGTTGTAACATTCTTGTCGGGAATACACCTTGCCTTCGTAGTAAGGATCGAAAAAGATTTCGTCTTCCCCATTGTTGAATTTCAAAATAAAATGAGCCGGCATGGAAACGCCGTAGATGGGCATGGATAACCGGCGGGCAACCAAAAGGTAAATGACGGCCAGGGTGATCGGAATGCCCTTGCGGGTCTTCATCACCCGATCGATGAAAGAATTCTCGGGATTGTAATAATCGCGGGAATTTCCCGTAAAACGGTATTGGCTGAACAGCACGTAATTGACATGGTCCAGATAAGCCAGTGGGTGTCCCGAGCCCGGCATCAACGCGCGCACATCGGCGGCTATCTGGTCCAGCTGGGAACGAATCTGATGGCAATCCACGGTGGAATCGTTCCAGTAAGCAATCAGCAACACCCCCCTTTCCAGATCGATATCCTCCAGGGCATTGCGGGTCAATTGCTGGAAGGCCGAAAAGATGAATTCTTCGTGAGAGCCCCGTAAAATACTATCCAGGGCGGCCGCTTCCCGGTCAGGTAACTGATCCATTAATCGGAATTTGTTGAGCAAAATTTCCAGAATATTCCGGTGCAGCTCCGTTTGCACCACCTTCTGAATCTCGGGACTCTCATCATCCAGCAGACGGAACAGGTTACGCAGTTCATCCATTTTTAATGTCGACGGGGGCATCGGCTCACTCTTTCAATTTCTCCAAAAATTGTTGACGAGAATGTGCGGCCACCGATTGATGAAGCGACCGGCCATGGCTGTCCATGGTCACCACGGCAGGAAAACGGCGTACTTCAAAATGCCAAACCGCTTCGGGGCTCCCAAACTGTTCCAGGTACACCCCATGAACGCGAATAATGGTTCTGGCATAAATCTGAGCGGCACCCCCGATGGCATGCAAATAGACGCATCCATATTTGCGACAGGCCTCCAGGGTACGGTCGCCCATGCCACCCTTGCCGATGACGGCCCGGATCCGAAAGCGGCGGATAATCTCGTGTTGATAAGGTTCTTCCCGAATGGAAGTGGTTGGTCCGGCCGCAACGACACGGTGGGTCTCCCCTTCCCGCACCACCACCGGTCCACAATGGTAAATCACTCCGCCTTTCAGGATGTCCAGTTCCCCACCATCGAACAGGTATTTGTGCACCGCATCTCTACCCGTAAACAGTGGACCGTTCAACAAGACCACATCCCCGACTTTCAGGGAACGAATCGCTTCTTCCGACACGGGAAGATTCAATACCCGTGCCGTTTCGGCGGCAATTTCGGGTTCAGGGAAACGGGTGTAATCGACCTCAAATTCTCCGGGATGGTGATAGAGCCACTCTTTGAGGTTGCCTTCCATGTCCAGCACCATCCCGCGACGCCGGAAGGCCCAACACATGTAAGAGACGCTGACATAAAAGGAGGCCGGCAGGCGATTCAAATAATCGATCTTGCAACCGCCGATGGTGAATTTGCCACCGAACCCCATGGGACCCACGTCCAGTTCATTGGCATCCCGGAGGATGCTTTCTTCCAACCGGGCCAGCTCCGGTATGGGGTTGACGTCGTCGACCTCCCGAAGGAGTTGCTTTTTCGCGTGGGAATACCCCGAGGCCCGGTCGCCACCGATACATACTCCCAGAAATCCCGGTGCACATCCTTTCCCCTGCGCCCGGACGATGGCATCCATAATGCAGAGTCGCACCCCATCCAGATTTCGATCGGCCCGACGGCCATCGATTACCGTGGGCAAGGCATACTGGGTACTCATGTTTTCGCAGCCACCGCCCTTCAATATCAGCCGAATATCCACGACATCTTTTTCCCATTGTTCAAAATAAACAACCGGACTGCCTTTTCCCAGGTTGTTACCGGTATTTTTCCCGGTCAGCGAATCGACGGAATTCTGACGCAGGTATCCTTTTTCCGTGGCCGCCACCACGGCGTCTTCGGCCGCGCGGCGGAATTGCAGCTGGTTCATTCCCACCGGCGCTTTTACGTAAAACGTAATCGTCCCGGTATCCTGACAAATAGGTAATGAATTCTTTTTCGCCAGACCGATGTTTTTCATGATAATGTCCAGCGCCATCGCCGCCATGGAATCCTTTTTTTCCAGGGATCGGTTCAATTGAATCACGTTCTCCACATCCGGAGGCAGATGGGCACTGGTCCGGCGAATCAGTTCCACAAGATTGTCTCGAAGTTTAGCGTGATTCATCGTTTCCTCCCGCATATTCGGTTAAAAAGGGGCTTCGGAGATAAAGGTGGGTTCTTCCTCCTGTTTGGGCATGTCGGAAAATTTTCCGTATTGCTTCAGGAAGCTTAAGTGGACGACCCCCGTGGGGCCGTTTCGGTGTTTACCGATGATGATTTCGGCTTGATTTTCCACCGCCTTCAGGCGCTCGGTGTCTTTATGGGGCCGCAAGTAGAACTCTTCGCGGTATACAAACATCACCAGGTCGGCATCCTGTTCGATGGCCCCCGACTCCCGCAGGTCGGCCAAATTGGGCCGTTTATCGGGCCGATTTTCCACCGCACGGGAAAGTTGAGAGAGGGCGATGATCGGAACCCCCAGCTGTTTGGCCAGGTTTTTCAGGGACCGGGAAATATAGGCAATCTCTTCCTGGCGACTGTTAAACCCTTTAGGCGCTTCCATCAATTGAAGATAGTCGATAATCAGCAGGCCGATGTTTTTTTCCAGGGCCATGCGGCGCGCACGGGCGCTTAAGCGCATGATATCCAGTCCGGGGGTATCATCGATGTACATGGGGGCGTCCGCCAGTTTACCCGAATAACGCGAAAGTCGGGTCCATTCCTTCTCGGTCAATCGCCCGGTACGCAACCTCTGGGAATCGATAAGCGCCTCGGCACAAATTAACCGTTGAACCAGTTGCATGTCGCTCATTTCCAGGCTGAAAAAACCCACCGGCACGTTATGGTCCAGAGCGGCGTTCCGAGCCAGGTTTAATGCAAAGGCCGTTTTCCCCATGGAAGGACGGCCGGCAAGAATGATCAAATCGCCCTTCTGAAACCCGGCGGTAATGTCGTCCAGCGCATGAAAACCCGAAGGAACACCGATGACGCCGGTATGCTCGGTATGATGCTTTTTTTCGATTTCCGAAATGGTCTCTTTTAAAATGTCTTCCAGACTGGCGTAACTCCTTTGCTTCTGGGCCCTTAAGAGGTCAAAAATCTCCTGTTGCGCATGGGCCAGAACCTCTTCAGCCTCTTCCTGCTCTTCGTAGGCTTCCTTTAAAATACCGGTACAGGCCAGGATCAATTTTCGCAGGATGGCCTTTTCCCGGATAATTTTTAAATGATATTCGATATTGGCCGCCGAGGGCACCAGGGCCACCAATTCGGTCAAGTAATAGGCTCCGCCGATTTCCTCCAACTCCCCCCGCTTTTCCAGCTCGTTTTCGACGGTGATCAAATCCACCGCCTCATTGCGCCGATATAGGGAAATAATGGCCTCATAAATCTTACGATGGGCCTCTCGATAAAAGGCGGTTTCATCAATCACTTCGATGGCGATGCCCACCGCTTCCTTCTCCAGCAGCATGGCGCCCAAGACGTAGCGCTCCACGTCCACCGCCTGGGGCGGCACACGCCCCCCCAGTTCCAGCATCTCCCGGTCATTTTTCTTCTTACTTTTTTTTCCTGCCATAGCGCTTCTTCCAACAAAGGGTTAAGGTTTCTGAATCACTTCTTTGACAAAATGGGCGATAAAGCGGAAATCTTCCAGGGCCACGTCCAGCAAATTCATGTTTCGCAAAACGGCCGCCGGATGGTATGTGATGATCAGGGGTATGCTCCGGTATTCCATTACTTTTCCCCGTAATTGGGAAAGGGACTGTTTGGTGTTCAACAGGTTTTGAGCCGCCACTCGTCCCAATGCCACCAACACCCGGGGCTGAATCAGCTCGATCTGCCGGTGCAAATAAGGAATACACGCCCGCACCTCTTCGGGTTGAGGATCCCGATTGTTGGGGGGACGGCATTTGAGAATATTCGCGATGTACACGTCGCTGCGCTTTAGGTGAATGTGTTCCAGCATCCGGTTCAGCAATTGGCCGGCCCGGCCCACAAAAGGCTCCCCCTGCAGGTCTTCATCGCGACCCGGCGCTTCTCCGACAAACATGATATCGGCCTGCTCGTTCCCCACGCCAAACACGAATCGGGTTCGGGTGCGGCCCAACGGGCACTTCCGGCAATCGTTAATATCCTGATAAAACTGTTGCAAAGGCGTCAAAGGCGTTTTCCTTTCTGCTGGTACGGAACGAGGCTTTCGGGGAGAGGCTTCCGGCGGCGAGGAGGCGACCCCAGAGGGAACTTCCAGAGCGTCTTCCTTTACATACCACAGATTTCCGAACAAATCCGTGTACCATTCCCAAAATGCTTCAATTTCCTTAAGAATGTCCGGTTTTTCCTGCGTTTTCGCCATGCTTCACCTTTTCGGTTTGGATGGGGCTTACCAGGCCGCCACGACCTCCTCCTGCTGTTCTCTTCCGCCGGGAAAAGGGGCTGCTCCCTTCATTGCGGATCCACTATCGCCACCGCGGTTCCGGAACGCAGGTTTCCACCGGTTGCGCCATTGTGGAACAAGGCCCCCTCCGGCTTCCCGCCGATCCTATTCAATCAACACAAATTATCGGTTCGGTTCAAGTACAAAATCAAAGATTTTCCGCGCCACATCCAGTTTAAACATCAGCTCCAGTTCCAATTGCCGCCCGTTTCTATGGAACAGGGTTACCCGATTGGTATCTCCCGCAAAACCGGCCCCCGATTCCAGGGGATTGTTAAGCACCACCATATCCAGCGATTTTTCTCGGAGTTTTTTCAGCGCGTGCCGTTTCCCTTCCGTCGTTTCCACGGCAAAGCCGATGACGATTTGCTCCGGGCGTCGGGAACGTGCCACCGTGGCTAAGATATCGGGATTGGCCTCCAGTTCCAGAATCGTTTTATGGGCCGTTTTCTTGATTTTTTCCGTCGCCTGCTGAGCGGGTCGGAAGTCCGCCACCGCAGCGGCACCAATGATCCAGTCCGCCTCTTTCATCCGATCCATTACCGCTTCGAACATCTGCCGGGCGCTCTCCACGCCGACGGTTTCCATGCCGTAAGGGGTGGTCAGTTGTATCGGGCCGTGGATAAGCACCACCCTGGCCCCGCGGGCAAATGCCTCCCAGGCCAGGGCGACACCCATTTTTCCCGTGGAATAATTACTGAAGAAACGCACCGGATCCAAGGCCTCCCGGGTGGGACCGGCGGTTACCACGACGGTTTTTCCCTTCAGGGATTGCCGGGCAGGATGCGCAGTGCGGTACAGGGCCTGAATTAAATATTCCAGACGGGCCAAACGCCCCATGCCCTCATATCCCTCGGCCAAAAAGCCATACTCGGGCGGACAAATCTCATATCCCGCCTCGCGAATGCGTTTCAAGTTGGCCTGCACAAACGGATTCTCCCACATCCGGTCATTCATGGCCGGGGCGAACAGCAGGGGACAATGTAGAGCCAACAAGGTAGAAGAGACAAAATCATCGGCGATGCCCGCGCTAAACTTGCCCAGGATATTGGCCGTCGCCGGAATGACGGCACCCAGCTCCGCCCAGTCCGCCAGATGCACATGCTGTGGGGCGGCATACCCATTGCGGGGAAACAACTCCCGATATACCGGATGCCGAGAAAGCGTTTCCAGGGTGAGCGGGGTCATAAACTCGCAGGCCGATCGGGTCATCATCACCCGAACGTCACTGCCTTGCGTCACCAGGTAGCGGATCACCTCGCACACCTTGTAGGCGGCGATACCACCGGTAACCGCTATCAGGCTCTTTTTGTTTCGGAACAGTTTAGTGGGAAACATGACCCCGCTCTTTCCGCTGATGTTGACGCACGATATCCTCGATCTGGGCCACGGTGGCCATCAAGTCGTCGTTAACGATGACGTAATCGAATAATACCGATTTCGCATATTCCTCCGGCAACCGCTGCAATCGCCGTTCAATTTCCTGGGGGTCTTCGGTTTGGCGCGCCCGCAATCGGTTCTTCAGCTCCTCCAGGGAGGGCGGCCGAACGAATATGAGGATGGCCTCCGGGAATTGCTTTTTGATTTTAACGGCCCCGTTCACGTCGATATCAAACAAAACGGTGAATCCCTGTTTCAATAATGCTTCCACATTCTGGCGCGGCGTTCCATAAAAATGCCCGTGAACATTCTCGTATTCCAGAAAATCACCGTTTATCGCCCGTTTTTGAAATTCATCCCGAGTAATGAAATAGTAATCCACCCCGTTGCGTTCCGTTTTTCGTGGCGGGCGCGTAGTGGCCGAAATGGACATGCGAAAGTCGGGATTGCGTTCCGCCAGTTTTTTGCAGATGGTCGTTTTACCCGCGCCCGAGGGGGCGGAAATGACAACCAGCTGAGGCTTGCCGGATTCCAAGCGATTATACCCCTATATTGATTGCGTGTTCAAGCGTCATCATTCAATATTCTGCACCTGCTCCCGAAGCCGCTCAATCTCGTCTTTTAACGCCACCACCCGATGACTGATCTCGATCATGGTTTGTTTCGAGGCGATGGTATTGGCCTCCCGATGCATTTCCTGCAGAAGAAAGTTCAATTTTTTACCAATGGGCGAGCCCTTTTCCAGGTACTGCCGGAATAGTTTCATGTGACTATCCAACCGCACCAGTTCTTCGGTGACGTCCACCCGATCGCTGATAATAGCGACTTCCTGTTCCAGGCGATCGCGGTCCACCTTCTGCTCTTCGATTAAGGAAAGCAACCGCTGGTACAACCGCTGAAATTCGATGGTAGGATTTTCCCGGGCATATCGGCGAATTTCGCCTACCAGACGAGCCATGGCTTCTAAGCGCTTCTCCAGATCGCGATGCAAATTTTTCCCCTCCTTGGCCCTTACACCGTTCAATTGCTCCAGTAGGTTCTCCACCAGTCGAAAAATCACCTGTTTGAATTCCTCATCGACCTCTGCCTCCTCTTCAAATGAAATAACATCTTTAAAAAACAGCAGATGCTCTAAACGAAGCGGTTCCTGAATACCCGCAATCTTACGAATTTGATCCAGTAAGTGGGTATAGGTTTGAATGGTCCCTGGATCCACGGATAGATTTTGAAGCACCGGGGTAACGGAGGACAGATTCATACTGACGCTAATTTTCCCCCGATGGACGTAACGGCGGACCCGCTCTTTAATCGGATCCTCCAGCTCTCGCAGAACCTGAGGTAAACGGGTAAAAATTTCCAGATATCGGGCGTTTAAAGAACGAATTTCGCAGGCAATCTCCACACTATTGTGCTGAATCCGTCCGGTAGCAAAGCCGGTCATGCTGAAAATTGGGGTCATTGATCCATCCCATGATTTCGTCGGTTAAATTTAAGGATAAAACGACGTCCTGCAAAAACATTCGCAACGTTTTATCTTCGGCTTCTCCACCCTGGCAAAATTGCGAATATTTTGCTTCAAAACAAACCGCTTCATCAAATTCTTCCAATCTGCCGAGGGAACACCGGGATCGCTTCCTATCCCCCGCCACCCTTTCCCTCAACGAACCGAACCCACGTCCCTTACGGGGATCAAGACCATTCAACGGTTTTCCCCGGTAACCCTGCGTTCTTGATTTTCTCAGGGAGTTTTCAGGAAAACCAAAACAGGGGATTCAGCGTTCATTCAATGGAATCCCAAATGGAGAGGTGGTTATGAAGCTAACCGGTAAACGAGCGGCGATTTTGGTCGACAGATTGTATGAAGACCTGGAATTATGGTATCCCAAAATTCGGCTGGAAGAAGAGGGGGCGGAAGTTCAACTGATCGGTATGGAAAGGACAACGTATTCCAGCAAACACGGCTACCCCGCCCCAGCCGATATGACCGTGCATGAAGCGGGTGTGCAATCCTGGGATGTCCTGATCATCCCCGGCGGTTATGCACCGGATTATTTGCGGCGTTACCCCGAGATGGTCCGCTTTGTTCAACAGCAATTCCAGAAAGGCACCTTGATTGCCACCATTTGCCATGGCCCCTGGCTGGCCATTTCCGCAGAAATCGTGGTGGGAAAAAAGATGACCTGTTTTTTTGCCATCAAGGACGATGTCATCAATGCGGGAGCCCAATACGTGGATGAACCCGTTGTGGTGGACGGAAATCTCATCTCCAGTCGGCATCCTCACGATCTTCCCCATTTTTGCCGCGCCATCATTGAAAGGCTCCTTTCTTGAGAGGTGGGAAGGTTCTGAAGCCCCAGGAAACCCGAAACCCCCTTCGCCCGGCTTATCGGGCCGGGCACCAATTTTTCCTCCGCCTTGTAACACTCCGGCCGATGGGGCATCCAATCCCAATAAAAGACTATGGCAGAACCGGAAACGTTGATCGGAGAAAATTCCGGGGATATTGTTCAGAGACGCTGCCCCGTTTGTCGGGCCGACATGCGCTATGTTCCGGGTTGCTGCGGCCACTCCCCTCTGTGGCGCTGCGAACATTGTGGAATCGTTCTTCTCCAGCGGGAGGCTCATGCCCCCAGGGATCGTTACCTGACCCTAAAATAAGCGCTTGAGGCTCCTTCCCCCAAGGGATCAAAAAATCGCCGGGGTTTGTTTCGCTTTTCTCCGGGATTAAATTTGTTTCTTATGAGCAATCGGCAATCGATACACAGTTTGCAAATGATTTCGGTTCGGTGGTGGAATGCCGGCGCTTACTATGCGGTCAGTTTATCCCAGGCTTTACAGGAACAGGGGCATCGGGTGACGGTGATCGGTCGGGAGGCCAGTCCGCCCATTCGGAAAGCCAGGCAGCGGCGGTTGCCGACTTACGGAGCGGTGGATTTGGAAAGCCTGAACCCCTGGGTTGCCCTGCAGAACTTACGGCGGATTTACCACTATGCGGCCGGCCGATCGGTCGATCTGTTCCATGCCCATCGTCCGGAAGATCACTTGTATGCCGCGCTGGTTAAACGGCGCTATGGTCTGGCCATCCCCCTCGTCCGTACAGTTTCCGACGTGCGTTCGCCACGGCGCAATCCGTTCAATCGCTGGTTGCATGGAGCCGTTACCGATTTCTTTATTTTTAGTTGTAAAGCAAGCTATGAACGCTATCAACGGATGTGGCCTGTCTTTTCGGATCGTAGTGTCATTATTTACAGTGCCGTCGATACCCGCTTTTTCACTCCCCGGACGGGTAGTCTCTCGCTCCGCCGGCGGTTGCATCCCAGCGGCGGGGAGATCGTGATCGGGATGATCGGGCGGTTATCCCCGGTCAAAGACCCGTATACCTTTCTTCGAGCAGCGGCCCAGGCGGCCCGACTGGTGCCCGAAGCCCGATTTCTGATCAGCGGTGAGGAAGTAGAAATCTCTGTGGCGGGATTGCAGCGCCTTGCCGAGGAACTGGGTGTGGCCTCCCGGGTCACCTTCCTGGATAAACAGAATGATGTGCGGGATGTCATCCGGGCGCTGGACATCGGGGTGGTGGCTTCCCGAGGTTCCGAAGCGGTGTGTCGCATTGCGGTAGAATATATGGCCATGGGTGTCCCTCAGATCGTAACCGATGTGAATGTCTTGCCGGAATTGATTGTGGACGGACAGAACGGTTTTGTGGTACCCCGGCAAGATCCCGAGGCCATGGCCCAAAAAATGGTTTTCCTGGCCCGGCAAGCGGCGTTGCGTAAGCGGATGAGACGCCACGCCCGAAAAATGGCGGAACAGAAGTTCAGCCTATCCGTACTGGCCAAGCAGACTCTGGAAATTTACCACCGGGTGTTAGACCTATCATGAAACTGTCGATCACCATCATCGGCCACAACGAGGCCGAACATCTTCAGGAGCTGCTGCCCACCCTGGAGTGGGCCGATGAGGTGGTTTACGTGGATTGTGAGAGCCGGGACAATTCCCTGGAGATCGCCCGGCGATGGAACTGCCGCTGCTTTTGTCGTCCCAATCTTGCAAATTTAAATATCAATAAAGCCTACGCCATGGAACAGGCCCGGGGGGAATGGATTTTTTACCTGGACCCCGATGAACGCATCCCTCCGGAGTTGGCCCGGGAAATCCGTCGGGTCATTCTGGCACCGGAACCGTTTCACGCCTTTCAGCTCAATCGTCGAAATCATTATTTCGGCCGATGGTTGCGCTTCGGCAGTCAATACCCCGATGTGCAATTGCGGCTCTTCCGAAAAGGATATGCGAGCTTCCCTCAACAGCACGTTCACGAAAAACTGCGAGTACAGGGCCGGATTGGACGCCTGCAAAACGATATGCTGCACTTCCCATACCGGAACATTTCGCAATTCCTGAAAAAATTCGATTTCTACACCTCCTTTGAGGCCGATTACATGTATCGTCAGGGGATCGCCGTTTCCTGGTGGAATGGTTTCAAGTATCTGTTTTGGATACCCATACTGCGATTCTTACGCCGTTACGGTTTAAAAATGGGATTTCGCGACGGATTGCCCGGTTTTTTCGCCTGTGTGTTCGACGCCCTGAATTTTGTTGTGCGTTATTTGAAATTGTGGGAATTGTATAGACAACGGGATTGCCGATGAAAATCGACCTGCAGCGCATTCTTTTGATCCGTACCGACCGCATCGGGGACGTGGTGTTGACCGCCCCGATGGCCAGTATCCTGAAACGGGAATACCCCCAGGCGGAAATTGTCTTTATGGCCCGTCGTTACACGGCCGCCATACTGGAGTACCATCGGGATATCGACCACGTGTTGGTTTATGATCCTGAGGGTAAACATCGGGGATGGAAGGGGCACCTGGCCCTGGCCGGAGAACTTCAATCCTGGCATTTTGACATCGCTTTTTTATTTTATCCGACTTTTCCCCTGGCCTGGAGTCTTTTTCAGGCGGGCATCCCCCGACGAGTGGCAATGGGATTCCGCTGGTACGCTCCCCTGTTTATCAACTGGAAGGTCTACGAGCACCGCAAGCATAGTATTAAACACGAACTGGAATACAATCTGGGCCTGCTGGAAAAATTTGTGGAGCATCGGCCCGGGGAAATCGCTTTTCATTTCCAGATACCCCGGAGCATGGCCACCTGGCGGGAAGAATTTCTCCAACGGCTGGGCATTGGGGGCGATTACGCGATCTTGCATCCCGGCAACGGGGGGTCCGCCCCGAATCTGAGCGTGAAGCAGTATCAACATCTGTTAAGGGAATTGCTGGACAAAACCACCATGGTCGTCTTCCTCACCGGTTCCCCGGAAGAAAAAATATTGGGCGATCAGATTCTCACCGGCATCGACACCATGCGAGTATACGACCTCATCGGCAAATTATCGCTGAAAGAATTGATCGCCTGCATCGCAGGCGCCCGCCTGTTTCTCTCCTCCAGCACCGGGCCACTCCATATCGCTAACGCGTTCGGCATTCCGGTACTGGCATTCTATTGCCCGGCGGTTTCCTGTTCCCCGCGGCGATGGGGGCCTTACCATCAAATGAATTGGGTGCTCACTCCCGACGTCTCCCCTTGCAAACTGTGTCAACCGGCCCGGTGTCCCCACGGGAACTGCCTGGAAAAAATCCCCTCCTCCCTGTTGACCCTCTGGCTGGAAAAACGCCTGGAAACCCTGACCCCAGGGTAAACCCCGTGCACCAATTTCATTTTTTCATGGTTTTCTCTGGTTAGAACAGTATATTTCCGTCAAAAAAGACGGCAAAATCGATGTCCAACAGCGCGCTCCAAAGCGCCTACACCTATTGCAGGCGGATAACTTTCAACCATGCCGAAAACTTTCCGGTCGCATCCATCATTGTTCCCGCCCGGTTGAGAAATCCCATTTGTGCCATTTATGCCTTTGCCCGCCATGCGGATGATCTGGCCGACGTCCACCGGGATGCCGAAGCTCTGGAGCGGTGGCGGCGATCGCTCCACGCTTATCCCGATGCCCGCCGGACGGAGAGTCCCATCTTTCTGGCCTTGTTCGATACCATTCGGCGATTTCGGCTTCCCCTATCGCTGCTGGACGATCTGCTCACGGCGTTTTTCATGGATGTTCGCGGAACAGAGTTTCGTACCCTGCAAGAGGCTTTGCATTATTGCCGCTATTCCGCCCATCCCATCGGACGCTTGATTTTGCTTCTGTTCGGCTACCGAGACCCGGCCCTGTTTTCCTATTCAGACGCGATCTGCACCGCCCTGCAATTCACGAATTTCTGGCAGGATGTTCGGATTGACATTCCCGCCGGCAGAATGTATATTCCCCACTCTTTACGAAAGGCCTATGGCGTGGATGAACGGGATTTACGGTCATTGACATGCACCCCGGCCTTTCGATCCATGATGTCGGAACTGGTCCACATCACCACCGATATGTTTCGGAAAGGACGGCCCCTTCTGGCTCGGGTCCGCGGGCGGCTCCGAAAAGAGCTGCAATTGACCGTCGCAGGTGGGGTGACCCTATTAAAAAAAATAGAAAAGCAGAATTTTGACGTCCTTTCTCGACGCCCGAGGCTGAATCGCCGGGACTGGATCCGTATCTTTCTGCAAACCTGGACCCATTAAGGAAGACTTCCATGCACGATATTCAGTTGGTAAATCCCGAGGTGATCACGAAAAAAAGCAAAAGCAACTTTCTGTATTCCTTTCTCTTTTTGCCCAGAGAAAAACGCAAGGCCATCTACACTCTGTATGCCTTTTGTCGGCAGACGGACGACATCGCCGATCGGATGGACGAACCCGTGGAGGCCCGCATCCGAAGATTGAACCGGTGGGAGGGAGAACTGAAACGCTGTTTTACCCGCAATGTATCCTCGTATTTTTCGGCATTGCGTCAGGTAGCGGAGCACTTTCGCATTCCCTTAGACTATTTTCTGGAACTGATCGAGGGCGTGCGGATGGATTTATACAATTTTCAATACCGCACCTTCGAAGATCTCAAGCTCTATTGTTACCGGGTGGCCTCTGTGGTTGGATTGATGAGTATTCAGATTTTCGGCTTTCGGGATCCCTCCACCCGAAAATACGCCGAACACCTGGGAATCGCCCTGCAATTGACCAATATACTCCGGGATGTGAAGAAAGACGCCCGGATGGGACGGATTTATCTTCCCCATAGCGATCGGCAGCAGTTTCACGTAAGTGATCAGGACATCTATCGTTCCCGGTATACGGCGAATTTTTATCGTCTGATGCAGTTTGAGGCCCGGAGGGCGCGGCATTTTTATCGGATGGCCACCGAGTTCCTCCCCCCTTCCGACCGCAAAAACATGCTGGTGGCAGAAATTATGCGTGCCATTTACTGGGCACTGCTAAAAAAAATGGAACAGGTCCATTTCAATGTGTTTGACGAGCGGATTCGCATTACCAGTGCCGGAAAGGTGATGATTACCCTGCGAACCGTTTCGCGAATCAAGTTGTTGGGTTAGGATGTCGAAAGAAGTCATCATTGTGGGAGGGGGACTGGCAGGCATATCCGCCGCCCTGGAGGCGTTGGAGTGTGGGATGCGTCCCATCGTTCTGGAAAAAAGCCATAGTCTGGGTGGTCGGGCACGGTCACTATACGCCCGGGACGTTAAAGCACCTATCGACCATGGCCAACACCTGCTATCCGCCAGCTACCACCATACCCTTCAACTCCTTCAAAAACTGGGCACCCTTTCCCTTATAGCTTTCCAAAAACGTTTGTTTATTCACTTTATTTTTCCCGAGGGACAAAGCATCGCCTTCCGGGCATACAACATCCCCCCGCCTTTCCATTTTCTGCTTCCCTTGCTGGTTCGTCCAGAAATATCCTGGAAAGAAAAGCTGGGACTGATTCAGAACGGTCTGCGCATTTTTCAACAAAAACCCCCACAGCGGGCTTCGTTGACGGTGGAAGATTGGATACGCCCGCCTCGGCCCCATTCAACCCTGAAGATGATCCTCTGGCAGCCGTTGTCTCTGGCCGTTCTGAACACTCCCATGGAAGAAGCCAGCGCCCGTTTGTTGCGAAATGCGTTCCGAATGGGTTTTCTGAGTTCCAACAAACGTAGTGGACTGGGTTTTCCGCAAAAGGATTTGAGTCAAATTTTCGGTGAGCCTGCCCGGAAATACATCCTGAAGCACGGGGGCAGCGTGTATATCCGTACGCAAATCCGGCGTCTGATCATCGAAAACGATCGGGTAAAGGCCGTGGTCGGTCCTCAGGGAAAAGTATTCGAAACCCCGGCGCTGGTACTGGCCTTGCCTCCGGATGCGCTTCAGCCGTTGCTAAAACCCCATGCCGATCGGTTGGCCGATGTCTGGAACGCCCTGCAAGTATTTCGTTTCTCACCCATTGTCACGATCAACATCTGGACCCAACGGCCCATCGAACACCCTTTGCCCATTGCATTCGTCGATTCGCCCTTCCACTGGCTCGTTCATTTGCCCTGGGTGTTCCACCGAACCGGTTTTCAGGGATATGCCGTTGTAAGCAGTGCGGCCTCCCGACTGGCCGCCTGCAGCGCCGAAGCAATCATGGAACAACTCCGAAACGTGTTTCAACGATGCCTGGGCCTGGACCTGGACCGGGATTTGCACCTGAAGCAATATAAAATCATCAAAGAGAAGCGGGCGACCATTATACAAACGCCTCGGGCCGATAGCGTCCGCCCCCGGAGCCGGACCCGGATTTCGAACCTGGTTTTAGCCGGAGATTGGATACAGACTCACTTTCCCGCCACCATCGAAAGCGCGGTAATCAGTGGCAAAATGGCCATACGGTCCCTCCGTTGCTGAGACCGATCCCTCGGTTCCGGGTCTACCCGATGGGGAAGCTTTTTTCGCCCCGGATTTCAGGCCGGCAACGCAAAAAAAATGGCCGTTGAAGAAAGCAAAAGCAGGTTTCGATCTTCGGGCCCTTGTACGGACGGGGTGCGGTGCGCGATCGTTCCCGCACTTCCATCACCCCGATTGCAGGGTACGAACCTTTGCTCCAACCAGGGAAGGGATGAGGACCCGGTGACCGGATCGGGGTGGACTCGGCCGGCACCCTATCGAGCGGCGATATCACTCACGCCCATCCGGAAGGCTGTGCAGATTTCCCGGCGTGGTGAGGAAGCGATCTCTCCGCCGATTCCGCATCGAGGGCACATTCCGGTGCTACGGCGTTGCGCCTGCAAGGTGGGCTCCTTCTTCCCGAAGACCGTTCCTTACCCTTAAAAGCCTGGCAGCGGCCATTCGCCTTCTCACACGGATCGACAGGAGCATGCCGAAGTCGCTGCCCTTTACCGACCCTCCTTTTCGGGAATCAACGTTTCCGGAAGGGGTTCCTCGTTATCCACCTCCATGAGGAAAAATGATGTGTGAGGTATAAAACCGGTATCGGGGGGGATAGGTAAGCGATCCTGGAAACGTCGCACTTTCCGGCGCCGATTCAGAAGGCTTTGATACCGCGGATCCAGAAAAACGATTCGCCAGGTCTTTTCCTCCGCGGAAAGTTCGATGACGATGTCGTTCCGCAAATAATCCTCATACCGTCTGCCAACGAGCCGGCGGCGGTCTTGTTCCTCTACCTGAAGCAGCATCCCTGTGTCTCTGTTGTTATTTCCTTGGTTCGGCAAGTTAAAATAAAAATTCAGTTTTTTCGGGAGTTGAGTCACGTTTTGCCATTTGTGAATTTTTTGAAAACCGCTGACCCATCGCCGTTTCGGGCATGGAAAAGGGATTCCTGTGGGATTTCAATGAATCGGCCGCTCTACCCCGCTGAATGCTCGGCCGGGGGGGAAAATTTTCATCCGATTATTTCCTAATTTGAGAAAACATTTTATATTGCAATCAAACAAAGGATGAGGACATTTGGATGAAATCGACGAATCATTCCCCCTCCACGGTACAATCGATCATTAAAAAGCTGCTGCCGGAT
>WFTQ01000074.1 GCA_015485355.1 bacterium
GAAATACGGTGAGTGTAGCTCAGTCGGTTAGAGCACCAGGTTGTGGCCCTGGGGGTCGGGGGTTCAAGTCCCCTCACTCACCCAAAAAATTTTTTTATTTTTTTTTCATGTTTGGATTGATATATTGGGCGCTGCATCAAAGGATGCAACGCTTTTTTGATGTAGAGAGGTAGACATTTATACGCTCCCATCGTCTAGAGGCCTAGGACTCCGGCCTTTCACGCCGGCAACAGGGGTTCGAATCCCCTTGGGAGCGCCCAGACAAGGCAGGGGCTGCACAAAAGCCCCTTTTTTATTGAGATGAAAAGGTATTGGAGCTGCGGAGCCGGAGTCGCTGGTGGCGGAGCAGGGGCACAGGGATCAGACGGATCATGGGTGGATTGTTAAAGGCGTCCCGATGGGCATCGGGACGGTGGGAGGGAGGGGTATCCTCCGTGGCGGTGGTTGAAGGCCCGCTGCTCCGGGACCCCTCGGGAGGCGCTACGGGTGTTTAGCGCCCGGCATAAAAGAAAATTTTACTGCCGTTGTTTTCCCCGCCGATACGTAATACCTTTCACAAGGAGGTGGGTGAGGCATGAAGCACGGGGTGCAGCTGCTGGTTGGTGGATTGCTGTTCGTTACCTTTGCCACCGCCCAAACGCTGTCGGTCTACCGGTTGCGTGAGCAAACCATCCGCCTGGATGGGTGGTTGGACGAGCCGGTTTGGGAACAGGCTGAGGCCATCCGGCGGCTAACCATGGTGGAGCCCCGGGAAGGCCAACCCGCCACTTTTGCCACCACCGTCAAAATCCTGGCAAACACGAAAGCCCTCTATCTGGGTATCCGCTGCTACGATCCCGAACCGGAGCGGATGGTGGTATCTTCCACGATCCGCGATGCGTATTTGTCCGATGAGGATCGGATTAAATTTGTCTTTGATACGAATCTGGATCATCGAACGGGTTTTATTTTCGCGGTCAATCCCGCCGGTACTCGTTACGATGCCCTGGTGACCCGTTTCGGGGAAGGTGAAGACCGGAATTGGGATGGTGTATGGGATGCTCGGACGCAGATCACCGGCGATGGGTGGTCCGCCGAGATCGTCATTCCCATCCATACCCTGACCTATGCGGCGGGTCAAACGGAATGGGGGTTTAACATCGAGCGGAAGATTCAGCGCCTGCTGGAGGTGGACCGCTGGACGGGCGCTCGAAGGGATTATCGGCTGACACAGGTGGTTCATGCCGGGCGCATCACCGATCTGCCCCGTTTTCAAGCGGGATGGGGAACAACGGTAAAGCTTTCGGGGATCCATTGTCTGCAAAATGCCCGGCATCAGCGCCCTACCATTGAACCCGATGTCAGTCTGGACATTCTTCAAAAAATGACTCCGGACATGAACGCGCAATTCACCCTGAATACCGACTTCGCGGAAACCGAAGTGGATGCCCGTCGCACCAATCTGACCCGTTTTCCGTTATTTTTTCCGGAGAAACGGGCTTTTTTCCTGGAGGGTGCAGAGGTGTTCCGCTTCGGCATCGGTTTGGGGCGTGAAATCATTCCTTTCTTCAGTCGCCGCATTGGATTGTATAGAGGGCACAAGGTGCCTATCCTCTGGGGAACGAAGTTAAATGGACGGATCGCCAACACCAATGTCGGGGCCCTGATCACTCGCACCGGCCCGCTCTCCCCATGGCTTCCCGCGGCTACGATGGGGGCCTTCCGGATTAAACAGAACGTCGGGGCCGAATCTTCTGCCGGAATCATCGGCACCTTTGGCGATCCCCTGGGTATTGCTCCCGTCTGGTTGGGGGGAGTGGATTTTGTCTATAAAACGTCGTCTTTTCGAGGAGACAAAAACTTTCTGAGCGGTTTCTGGGTGCTTCGTAGCCATCACCCGGAGCGGCCCGGCAACGATGGGGCCTTGGGGTTCAAGATCGATTATCCGAACGATTTGTGGGATATTTCGTTCACTGTCAAACGGATCGGAGAAAATTTTCGGCCCTCGCTGGGTTTCGTTCCCCGGCCGGGGATCTATTCGTACCGGCTGGGCATCGACTATATGCCCCGTCCCCGCTGGAAGGCCGTTCGCCAGTTTTTTGTTGAATCCAGCCTCCGTTACATCACCGATTTGCACCATCACTGGGAAAGTTACAGCGTGTTTACGGCTCCCATTCATTTTCTGCTGGAAAGCGGGGATCGCTTCGAATTGAATATCATGCCCCAGGGGGAGTATCTGGAATCGGCGTTTGAGATCGCCGAGGGTGTGGTTATCGCTCCCGGTGCGTATCACTGGTGGCGCTACCGGATGGAACTGGAAACCGCCTCTAAACGGCGAATCAACGGACAGGCCACCTGGTGGTTGGGTACCTTCTATCGGGGACGATTAGATCAATTGGAACTCCAGGTGAACCTGCGCGCCTCCGGTAATATGAATCTTCATTTCAACCTGGAAAAGAACGTGGCTCGCCTGCCTGAGGGCAATGTGGACCAGAGTCTTTTCGGTGTCCGGGTGCAACTCCGCTGCTCCCCGGATTTTGAACTCAGCT
This sequence comes from bacterium, assembly GCA_015485355.1. Lineage (GTDB taxonomy): Bacteria > Calditrichota > Calditrichia > RBG-13-44-9 > J042 > JAADJD01. Next base: position 2,529 of record WFTQ01000074.1, read on the forward strand.
CTTTCATCCAGTACGACACCGATTCCCATTCCCTGGGTGCCAATACCCGTCTCCGGTGGCATTTTGCGTTGCTGGGCGATTTGTTCATCGTGTACAATCATCATCTCCAGTATCTGTCCCCCCGACACTGGCAATACGATTCCAATCAATTGATCGTCAAATGCCGTTATGGTTTCTGGTACTGATATCCCCCGGTATCGCTTCGGTGTTACAGCCGATGGACAACCTGTTCGAAAAAGCGACGTATGATGGATGTTGCGGGTTGGCGCCGTGCCCGGAATGCGGGGGGCTAAACTTACCGGAAAAGCTTTTGCCCGGTTATGGGGAATCCATTATATTTAAATGATGCGGTAATTGGAATCGAATATGGGAAGCCCGTTTTATGAAACAGCGCTGGTTGTACAGTATTGTCGTCATCGGCCTCGGGATCGCCGGGAGTGTGGCCCAGCTATCGCGCCTGGAAAAACAGGACTTCCTTACAGCGCAGGGATTATTCGATGATGGGCATTATGAGCTGGCTATTTCTCAACTGAATGAGTTTTTACAGAAATATCCTCAGAGCGCCTTGCAAGAGGATGCCCATTTCCTTATCGGAGAAAGCTATTTCATGCTGGGCAATTATCCCTCGGCCATTCAGGTCTACAGCGAACATGTAAACACCTTCCCTAACGGGAAATTTGTGGAAGAGGCTCTCTACCGAAAGGGGCTTAGTTATTACAAGAATCGGCAGTATACGGCGGCGTTGAAGGCTCTACAGGCATTCCTGAAAACGTATACGCGCCATGAGCTGGCTGCCGAGGCATATTACTGGCTGGGAGAAAGTTATTACAAGTTGCAACAACTGGATCAGGCCGAATGGGCGTACCAACAATGCATCCGGAAATTTCCTCAAACCGAAACGCGGGTGTATGCGTTGTACTCCCTGGGATGGATTTATCAGAATACCGAACGTTATTCGGAGGCCTTGCAAGTCTATCAACAACTGGTGCAGGAGTTTCCTGAACATGAACTGAGTGTGGAGGCCTATTTCATTCAGGGGAACATCTACTACCAGATGGGCCGGTATCAGAAGGCCATCGATTGGACTTACCGGGGAATGCAACAGGATCGCGATGAGCAGTTCCGCCCGCAGGCGCTGTTTCTTCTGGGCGAAGCGCTTTTTGCCCTGGGCAGGGTTGACGAGGCCCGGGAATTTTATCAGAAAATCATCAATGAGTATCCCCGAAAGGCGATTTACTGGACCGCCCAATTTTCCATGGGGTGGAGCTATTTCCGCCGGCAGCAGTACCGGCAGGCCTTTTTAATTTTCGAACGGATCGCCCGGGAATTGCCGGACCAACCCCTGGGAAGGAAGGCGCTTTTCTATAGTGCCATTTGTAAAAAAGCAGAAAAAGACCTATCCCTGGCCGAGCAGATTTTAAATCAGTTGATTTTGACCTATCCCGACGACGAATTCGCCGACGATGCCCTGTACGAACTGGCGGGAATTTATTTCCAGCGCGGGAATTTCCGGGAAACCATTCGCCACTTGGAAAAACTGAGCCAGGTGTACCCGAGCAGTGAACTCCTGCCGTATGCATTAAAAATGCAGGCCGACGGCTGGATCGAGCTGAAGGAGTATCGCAATGCCCTGCAAAAGCTTCAGGAAATCCAGCCCCTGCCGGAGGACATTGAACAGGAAGTGCGGTTTAAAATGGGCTGGTGTGCCTATCAGCTGGCGGAGTATCAGCAAGCCCGTCAGTTTTTTCAGCAGTATCTGGCGGATTATCCCTCGGGCGAATTTCTGGCGGAGTCCTATTACTGGCTGGCCGAAAGCCAGTACCTGGATGGCGATTACGAGGGTGCCCTGCAAACCTATGGGGCGTTTCTGGACCGTTTTCCGGAGCATGATTATCGCCGGGATGCGCAATATGGTTTGGCCTGGAGTTATTATCAATTGAATCGATTCGAGGATGCCGTCCGGGAATTCGAATCCCTTCGCCGAATCGATCCCGGGGATGATTATGCCCGGGATGCCTTGTTGCGTACCGCGGACGCCTATTTTGCACAAAAGCGCTACGGCGAGGCGTTGAGGCGATATCAGCAATACCTACGGCAATTCCCTTCCGGCGATGAAATCGAGTGGGCGGTTTTTCAGACAGGAATGTGTTATTTTAAGCGGGAAGAGTACACCCGCGCCCAAAATGCCTTCCAGAAGTTGCTTCTGGATGAGCGACAGGGAGAGTATGACGAAAACGCCCTGTATCTGATTGCCCGGGGATACTTTAAACAGAACAATTTTGGAAAGGCGGTGGAGGTTTATCGACGGTTTGCCCGAACTTTTCCCGGCAGCACCCTGTTGCCCCGGGTCTACTACGAGATAGGCGATAGTTATTACAATCAACGCAATTTTCAGCAGGCCATGGCCTGGTACCAGAAGGTGATCGAAATGTTCCCGGACAGCGATCTGGTGGGCGATGCGATTAACGGAATGCAATGGGCCGCCATGCAGTTGGGGGACGTGGATAGGGCCTTCCGGATTGCGGATCAGTTTATCCGGAAGCATCCCCAGAGCCGTTTGAGCCAGGAATTGCTGATTCGGCGAGGCGATTTCTACTTTGGCCAAGGCCGTTATCAAGAGGCCATTCAGGCTTACCAGGCATTTCTGGACAAATATCCCGGTTCCCTTCTGGCCCCCAAGGCTTACTACTGGATTGGAATGAGTTATGTGAACCTGGACGATGCGACCCGCGCCGTTCGCCATTTTCAGATCGTTCGTTCCCGCTTTCGGGATAGTGCGGTGGTGCCGGATGCTCTGTTTCAACTGGGCGTTATTTACCGCAATCGGGGAGAGTTCCAGGAATCCTTGCGGATGTTTCAACACATTCTGTCGGGACAATTTCAGCGTTCCCAGGACGAAAGTTTTATCAGCGAAGTTCATTTTCAGATTGGTTTAACATATTTGCGGTTGCAAGCTTCGGAGAAGGCCCGCAGTGCATTTGAGCAATCCATCGCGGTTGCCGGGCATAGTTTCAGTAGTTATCGGGCCCGGATCGAATTGGCGCAGTTGTTGGCGGCGGAAAAGCAAACGGATCCGGCCGTTCAATTGCTCAATGAAGTCATCCAGAACCGTACCGATGAGGTCGCCGCACAGGCCCAAAAAGTCCTGGGCGATGTATACGCCCATTCCGGGAATTTCCAGAAGGCGATTACCAGTTACCTGAGGGTGAAATACCTGTACAAGGCCTATCCCCGATGGGTGGCCCGAGCCCTGTTTGCCGCCGGGCAGATTTACGAGAAAATGAAACGGAAAGAAGATGCCCGGAAGATGTACCGGGAAATTCTGGATCAGTTTGAAAACCAGGAAATTGCCCGTAAGGCCAGAGAACGGTTGGCCTTGCTCCGTTGAAACGCTTTCGGACGACTCGTGTCCGGAATTGAAAACGATCGGGAGTTTGATGAAAGTGACCCAGTGGATATTGATGCTCTCCTTCCTCGGGTTGACGGCTTCGGAACCGGAGGCCCAACCATCTTCCCCTCAAAAGAAACCGCTTCCGGAAATCTACCTTCAGGAATATACCATTGTGGGCCTGGAAAAGGTTGTTTTACCGGAAAAGGAACGGCGCATCGTTTTTAAAAGGGTCCCCGGTCGCTGGGTAAACAACCGGCGTATTCAGCAGAAAGCCTCTCCCATGAACGTTTTCCACTTTTCGCGATTGAAACCTTCCATTGTGGCCCTGCCCCAGGTGCACCGGTTGACTGCACGGGTGTCCTACGGTTCCTTCAATACCCTTTCGGCGGATGTGTTGACCCAATTTCGTATGAAACATGTCCAACCCTATTTCCGGAGTGCTTTTCAGCGGAGTGAGGGCCATCTGCCGGGGGCTCGATGGAACCGCTGGCAGATCGGAGGCGGCCTGGAAGGGCAGCTCTGGAAGGGGAGTCTGATTCAGTTTCAAACCGAAATCGCTTCTCGAAATCAGGGGTTGTGGGGCCGTGTTTTGCCGCTGGACTCCCTATGGGAGGTGCGTCGCCGGGTGTGGAAGGGACGGCTACATGTCCAACAGCAATGGGGCGGGCGTCTCCGGATCGACCTAAATGGCGATCTGACCCGGGAAGCCCACATCAGTTTTCGAAACACCACCCAGTGGTTCTGGCAGGGGCAAGCCAGGATAGAATACCGCTGGGATCACACGGCGCTTTCCCTTCAGGGAGGGTACGAGACGGTTGTGACCTCGTTTCGGAACCGATTTCCGGCCGGCGGTGTTTGGGCGGATTCGTCCGTACGCCGCCGCTTGCCTCAGTTCCTGGTGCAATTGGCCCATCAATTCGGTCGCCTGGCTTTTCAGGTGGGGTTTCGGGTGCAATCGCTGCAGCCCGAAATCGACAGCGCCGCTTCTCCGAAGCTCTGGCCTCGGTTCCAGGCGACCATGCGCCTGACCTCGGGACTCCACCTTACCGGAAGTTTCGACGCCGGGTACCGTCACCTGAGAAATCAGTACTTCTATGAATTTCTTCTGCCCGCCGATTTTTCCACCTACGCCACCACCCGGGTGTTACAGGATTGGCGGTTGAGTCTGAAATACGTTCCCTGGAAGCCAGTGCAGGTGAATTATGGAGTTCGTTATCGGGTTGCAGCCGATTACCCTGTGGTGGAATCGAATCTCACCCCCCGTCCGGATAATCCGCGCAGGGTCCTCTGGCGCTATGCCTATGCCCGGCAAGTACGGCTGATGGAACACACCTTGCATCTAAAGAGCGACATCAAACCGCGGTTTCGTCTGGACGCCTGGATGATGTTCCGGCAAACTGCACTGAAAGGTACCTTTGCCGACGGGGCCGATGTGCAATCCCGAAAAGTGCCGTATTTACCCGACCTGGAAGCGTGGCTGGATGGGCAATGGCAATTCTGGAAGGATAATTATTTTCGGGTCGAAATTCAGTTTATCGGGCAACGCTATGACGATCTGCAAAATACGGTTCCCCTACAGGCTTACGTGCGGCTCAATGCCCAAATTCGTTCTCAATTGGGAAAACATTTTTGGGTTATTCTACGAGGGGAAAATTTGCTGAATCAACGGTATGAACTATGGAAAACGTTTGAGGCACCGCCCATTCAGATGGGGGTAACCCTGGGAATTCGATTTTAGAAGGAGGAGCCTATGAACTTACTGTCCATTCTGGCAAAAGGTGGCTGGTTGATGATACCGATCGCATTATTTTCCTTGATTGCGCTGGGTATTTTTGTCGAGCGGTTATTGGTATTGCGGAAAACACGAATAAACCTGAACGCCTTTCTATTACGATTGCGGCAACGGTTAACCAATAACGATGTTGAAGGTGCCCTGGAATTGTGTGCCCGGACGGAGAGTCCCATTGCCAAGGTATTGGAAACGGGGATTAAAAAGCACCGCCATGGGCGGGAAGAGATCAAAGAGGCCATCGAGAGTGCCGGTCGGGCGGAAATATTTCAGCTGGAACGCGGATTCGGTGCTCTGGCGACCATTGCGGGAGTGGCTCCCCTAACCGGTTTTTTGGGGACGGTCACGGGAATGATTCAGGCCTTTATGCGGATACAGGAGCTGGGGGGAAACGTCAATGCCACGGTGCTGGCCGGCGGAATCTGGGAAGCCTTGGTCACCACCGCCGCCGGCTTAATCGTGGGTATTCTTACCCTGCTGGGGTATAATTATCTGGTGGCAAGGGTACAACGGTTTGTCTTCGAACTGGAAATCAGTTCCACCAATCTCCTGGAATTGTTGACTGGAGAAACGGATGAGGAGGTATCCGCCTCATGAAGTTCGAGACCCAACAAAAATATCTGGCCACGTTCAGCTTTTCTTCTTTGACCGACATCGTGCTGCTGCTGTTGATCTTTTTCTTACTGTCTTCCTCCTTTATCATTCAACCGGGGATCAAGGTATCTCTGCCCCGCACCCAAAGCGCCGAGGTGCATTCGGAAAAGAGTATATACATTACCATTTCCCGCTACGGGGGCATTTATTTAAACGATCGGGAATCGTCTTTAGGTCGCCTGGGGGCCGAATTGCGGCGGTTATTGGTCAGCGGTGAAAAGCAGGTCATCGTCATTCGCGCCGATCGGGAGGTGCCGTTGGAGCTGGCGGTAAACGTGATGGACATTGCCAAAGCCGCCGGGGGCGAGCGGTTTTTAATCGCCACACGCCCTGTGCGGGAATGATGGGCGATCGGGGGGGTGAAATGCGCGGTGATTTGCGGCGTGGAACCCGTTTCCGGGCGAACCCTACCGCTAAGGCAATCGTTGAATCATAAAAAAGACCGGGTGACGGATGAAACATCTGTTTAGGGACGAAAAAATCCTTTCGTTGGGGATCACCCTGGTGGTGCATGGGTTGTTGTTGCTGTTTTTTGTGTGGGTGCATGTGGATTTTTCTCCCGTGGTGACGGAATTTGTAGAGCTGAGCTTTGCGGGTGGTTTTACGGCGCCGGCAACCCCGCCGGCGATGACGGAAGCCCCCGCGGCGGTGGCTCCGAAACGGCAAGAGCGGGAAGACACCCGGGCACTGGAAGGAGTTCCGCTTCAGGAGATCGAGTTGCCCGAACTAGCCGGAACATTTCCCGCCCGACCGACGATGTTCCGTTGTTCCGAAATGGCTTGGGATGGAAGAAGAAAATGCAAAGCCGCCCCGGAAATGCTGGCAATTAAGCCTAAAA
>WFTQ01000075.1 GCA_015485355.1 bacterium
CCACCAATCCTCCCGGGGCGCGGGGGGACGGGTTGGCCATGGCCTATCGAGCCGGGGCGCGGGTGATCAACACGGAATTCATTCAGTTCCACCCTACGGCGCTGTATCAGGAGAAAGCACCGCTGTTTCTGATATCGGAGGCTGTTCGGGGCGCCGGCGCACGGCTGGTGGACGCCCAAGGAAAACCTTTCATGGAAAAATACGATCCTCTCTGGAAGGATTTAGCCCCCCGAGACGTCGTGGCCCGGGGAATTCTTCAAGAAATGTTGGAACAAGACCTCCCTCATGTCTACCTGGATTTGAAGTCCTACTTACCGGCCCGAGACATTAAAGAGCGTTTTCCCAATATTTACCGGTACTGCCTCAGTCAGGGGATCGATATTACGCGCGATCCGGTGCCCGTGGTTCCAGCGGCCCATTATTCCATCGGCGGGGTGTGGACCGACGAATGGGGTCGTACCACCATCCGCAACCTTTACGCCATCGGGGAAGTCGCCTGTACCGGTTTGCACGGGGCCAATCGCCTGGCCAGTACTTCGTTGTTGGAAGGACTGGTGTGGGGCGACCGGGCGGCTCGGCATATCCTGAAACAACTTCCGCGAATGCGTGTGCCCGATGGGCGTCACCTGCCTCCCTGGATCGACACCGGCACCGAAGACCCCGATCCCGCCCTGATTCAACAAGACCTGAACGTGATCAAACATATCATGTGGAATTACGTGGGGTTAGTCCGAACCACCCGGCGCCTGGACCGCGCCCTGCGGGAACTGCGGCACCTGGAAATGGAAATCGAGCATTTCTATCGCATCAGTCGCCTCACCGACAGCCTGATCGGGCTGCGCAATGCCGTCCAAACAGCCATTTTGGTGGCCACCGCCGCCTGGAAAAACAAGCAGAGCGTGGGTTGCCATTACCGGGAATAAGTTCCCCTTACGGCCCCCTTTCGCCTTCGGCCCGCCGGACTTTTTCGACGGGCCTTTTAAACCCATGGGGACGCGGAAAAAAGATTTTCATAATCCTCGAAAATTTAATAATTTGAGTTCAAGAACGATAATGGCCTTATCCACAACGACAAAACCGAGGGGATATGCGGATTCCCAATGCCTATGAAAAATCGGTCTTCCAATCCCGGCGGGAGGCATTCTTGAATCGCCTGGAACCCAATGGAATCGCCATTTTACCTTCCGCCCCAAGAGTTTACCGCAATCTGGACATCCCTTATCCTTACCGTCAGGATAATAATTTTTACTACCTAACCGGGCTGGAACACCCCGACACCATCGCCGTAATGGACGCCGCAAGCTCCCGGAAACGATTTATCCTCTTTCTGCCCCGGCAAAAGCCGCGAGACGATCTATACGAGGGAAAACTTCTCGATCGTCAGGAAGCCCGAGAGGCATTCGGCGCCGATGAGGTGCTGTATACCGATCAATTCCCCACCCGCATCATGCGTATCGTGAAAAAGGATCGTCCCATTTACTATACTTTTGGCATCCATCCCCCGCTGGATCAGCGGATCTACCGGCTCTTTGTGCACAGGCGCAGCGGAGGACTCTGGCCCATACTGGACCCCGCCCCCATCATCGCAGAAATGCGACTGATTAAAACCGAAGCGGATTTCCGGATGGGGTTTCAACAAGCCTTAGACATAACCATCACCGCAGTCAACCAAACCTTACCCACGATTCGTCCCGGACTATTTGAATATCAAATTCAGGCCACCCTGGAATACCATTTCCGTCGCCAGGGCTCCCCGCGAACCGGTTTTTCCAGCATTGTCGCCTCCGGACCCAATAGTTGCATCCTCCACTACACCCAAAACCGCCGCCAATTGCAACAGGGGGAGGTGCTGCTTCTGGATTGCGGAGCCGAATTCGGCTACTATACCGCAGACGTCACCCGAACGGTCCCCATAAGCGGACGTTTCAACCCTCAACAGTTGCGCATTTACAACATTGTGTTACAGGCGCATCAAACGGCCATCCGGCAGATCCGGCCGGGCGTAACCCGAAAACAGGTGGACAATACACTGAACGATTTTCTGGCCGATGCCCTGCTGGAATTGGGATTGATCCGAAGAAAAAAGGATTATAAACATTATACCATCCACGGCTATATGCACTGGTTAGGCCTGGACGTCCACGATGTGGGTGGATACACCCGGAACGGTAAACCCATTGCCTTTCAACCGGGCATGGTTTTGACCATTGAACCCGGCGTCTACATCCGGGAAGATGTTTTGGAACGTCTAAAAAAAGCCGGCAACACACCGGCCGATCTGGAGAAAATCGCACCCCGAGTCCGGGAATTTCTTCATATCGGCATCCGCGTTGAAGACGATTTAATCGTCACCCGGGACGGCTGTCGGGTGTTAACCGAGGGGATTCCTCGAGAGGCCGAGGAGATCGAAGCCCTGATGCAATCTTAGATGTCCCCTAAGAAAACGCTGAATCAACATACAGGAGGTTTTATCCATGTCTCGATCGATTAAATTTTTTGAACAGGTGAATCGAAATTTTGATCGCGCGGCCCGGTATACGGACTATCCCAAGGGACTGCTGGATCAGATCAAAATTTGCAACTCCGTATACCATATGACGTTCCCGCTCAAGCGGGACGATGGTTCTATCGAAACCATTCAGGCCTGGCGGGCCGAGCACAGCCATCATAAACTTCCCACCAAAGGGGGAATCCGCTATGCCGCAAATGTGAACGAAGACGAAGTGATGGCCCTGGCGGCCCTGATGACCTATAAATGCGCCATCGTGGACGTGCCGTTTGGTGGGGCCAAGGGAGGCGTTCAAATTGCTAAATGGAAATATTCGCAGGCCGAGCTGGAACGATTGACCCGCCGCTTTACTTTTGAATTGATCAAAAAGAATTTTATCGGTCCAGCCGTCGATGTGCCGGCGCCCGACTACGGCACCGGCCCCCAGGAAATGGCCTGGATTGTGGACACATACATGGCCCTGGCCAGCAACGAGCTGGACGCCCTGGGGTGCGTGACCGGGAAGCCGGTTACCCAAGGCGGTGTCCGGGGACGCAAAGAGGCCACCGGGCGGGGAGTATTCTTCGGCATTCGGGAAGCGTGCGGTGTGAAAGACGATATGAAACGACTGGGCTTATCCCCGGGCCTGGACGGTAAACGGGTGGTCATTCAAGGACTGGGAAATGTGGGCTATCATGCGGCCAAATTTCTTCAACAGGGGGGCGCCATCATTGTGGGCCTGGCAGAATACGAAGGAGCCATTCACAATCCGCGGGGACTGGATGTGGACAAAGTCATGCAACACCGTCAGGAAACCGGATCCATTCTCCATTTTCCCGGTGCACAAAATCTGGAACATACCATCTTAGCACTGGAACTGCCCTGCGACATTCTGGTGCCTGCGGCCCTGGAAAACCAGATCACTCCGGAAAACGCCCCCCGAATTCAGGCGAAGCTCATCGGGGAAGCCGCTAACGGCCCGGTGACTGCCGAAGCCAGCGAAATCCTGCAACAAAAAGGCGTGATGATTATCCCCGACATGTACCTGAATGCCGGAGGCGTCACCGTTTCCTATTTCGAATGGTTGAAAAATCTATCCCATGTCCGTTTCGGCCGCATGGGAAAACGGTTCGAAAAAAAAGTGAACACCCAGATTCTGGAGCTGGTGGAACAACTTACCGGTAAGAAAATTCCCACGGAAACTTTCGATTCCCTCGCTACGGGCGCCGACGAAGAAGACCTGGTCAATTCCGGACTGGAAGAAACCATGATCAACGCCTATCACGAAATCCGAGAAATCCAGCGGCAACATCAGGACACAATAGACCTCCGCACCGCCGCCTTTCTGGACGCGATTCACAAAGTAGCCCGTGCGTATTTTGAATTGGGCATTTTTCCCTGATTCAAACCTGCTCCTCCTGCATCGATTTTCCGAAGCAGGTTGATTTGAATCCCGGGCACCCGATCAACACAATGCCCCCGCGGGGCACCCCCCTTGTAAGGGCGGCCCCTTCACCGCTACCGGGGGCATGGCCCCCTCATCGCGCGGCCACTTGCCGATACACCGCTTCAGGGCTCAGAAAATCCGCCCGTCTCGATACCCCGAAAAACAACATTTTCTTGAGCGGTTGTATTGACAAAAAGCGTCTGAAACCTTACCTTTTTAAGCTTAAATGGCAAAGAGCAGGGGATTTATCGGCCCCGTCGCCGATTCAGCCGGCGGATATTTCCTGAACGACCACCGCAGGGAAGGCGTATACGCCGACTATCGGTAGACTAAACCGGTCATTGGAGGTTCGGCTTTCCTCCGACTCCCGGAGCCCGTTCCGGTTCCCTAACCGATCCATTCGAACCATGGGATTGATCTAACATAGAGGAGAGTAAAATGAAACGCAGGGTTTTCTTTTTATTGCTGTTGGCCTTCACGGCACCGCTTTCGGGCGCCTTGCCGCGACCCTCTCAAAACCCCGCCGTCGATCTTTTGTTATCCGTCGATAAAGCCCAATACCATCGGGTGCGACAGTGGATCCATCGCCTGGGAGGTCAGGTTCGCTTTGCCTATCAACACTGCGATGGACTGGCGGTTACCCTTCCGGCCCGGCGGCTGGGATTGCTTTCTCGAAGTCCCTGGATCAAAGGCGTTTTCAAAGACCAAACGCTGACTTTGCCTGACGTACCGCTCATGAAGTTACCCCACGGGGAGGCGGATCAACTGACGGAAAGCGATGCGGCGTTTGAGCAATCGCTTTCCACAGAGGCGCTGAAACAAATGCTTTTTCAGATGGACAATTATTCCCCGCTGACCAATGACCTCATCGGAGTCAATCCATTGATTCGGCAAACCGGCTACACGGGGGAAGGGGTGATTGTGGGGATCATGGATTCCGGAATATCGGAAGCCGCCATTGCCGTGGCCGATCGGATCATTGGGGGAGACAATTTCACCGGGGATGGGATATCGGCCACCAGCCCTCTAAATCATCCCCATGGTACCTGGGTGGCCAGCTGTGTGGGGGCGAATGCAATTTTCGGTTTTTCTAATCGGGCCGTTCAGAATGCCATCAAGCGTTATTGCCCGGATTGCGTTATTCCGGACTATTTCGGCCCCGGCCGTGATGGCATCCCTATGGTGGGGGCGGCGCCCGGCGCATGGTTTTACGCCCTGAAGATCTTCCGCACCGACGGCACAACCTCCAAAAGCATCATTCTGGCCGCCATGGACCGAGTCTTAGAATTACAAAAGCGCTACCAAAATGGAGACCCCGAGGGGGTGAACATCCAGGTGCTCAATTTAAGTTTTGGGAGCGCCAGCCTCTACGCGGGGGAAGACCCCTTTTTCGCCGAAATGGTAGAACAAATGGATGATGCGGGCATCGTAGTGGTAGCATCCGCCGGGAATGCCGGGCCCTCCGGACTAACCGGCGGAGATCCCGGTTTGGCGGAAAACATACTCACCGTCGGTGCCAGCGATCCCGCCGTATATGAACGCATTGTTATGGATATCTTTTTTCTGGGCCCCCATGGGGGATTGCTGTATCGGCCGCTGGATAATCACCTGATGGCGGAGTTTAGTTCTCGCGGTCCCACTCCGGATGGGCGCTCCGACCCGGAAATCGTGGCTCCCGGTAAATGGCGTTTTGTGCAGCACGCCAACGGGCGAAGCATCAACTGGGTGAGTGGTACTTCCTTTTCGGCCCCCACAGTGGCCGGCGTGGCCGCCCTATTATTATCGGCCCAACCCCATGCCTCTCCCGATGCCATCCGGGGCGCCCTTTTGCAGGGTGCCGATCCCGATGCCCTCCAGGGAAATCCGGACCCTCGAACCGATCAGGGATTCGGCCTGGTAAACGCCTGGGACGCCTATCAGGCCCTCCTACAGGGGGCAGCCAACCCCCAGGATCCGGGTCCCCGGAAGCCGGTGGTCGCCGCCAACATCGCCCTTCGCCTGATGCAACCCATCATTGTGGAAAACCAATTCAGCACCTCGATTGATTTCCTGGAACCGGGAGAACGCAGAGAATTCTTCCTGAACATTGAAGAGGATGTAACCCAGGTAAAAGTTCAGGTCAGCCGGATCGAAAAAGAACTTCCCCCGGCACGGCAAAATCCTCTGTTTGGGGACGACCTTGTCCTGGCCATTCATTCGGCGAAGACTTCCAAAATCGATGAGGGCGATTACCTTGGCGGAACACCGGCATTTGTTAGCAGCAACTCCAGCTTTATTATTCCCGATGCCGAGCTGGACCGCGGGGTGATGCGAATTACGGTTATGGGAGACTGGACCAATGCAGGGCGCATCCGTGCCGATCTTCGGATCGAGAAAGTGCGCCAAGCGGCGCGCCTGGGAGAAGAACTGGCTACCCGGCCCATTCGTCCCGGAGAACAGCTTACTTACACCGTAGAGGTTCCCCCGGGCGCCACCCAATTGAAAGCATCCCTGCTCTGGTTCAGGGACTGGAGCATGTGGCCGACCGATGATCTGGATCTCATCGTGGAAGCACCGAACGGCACCCGATATTACCAGGGCGCCACCCTGGATGCCCCGGAATTCGTCACCCTATATCACCCCGAGCCGGGAACCTACAAATTGCACGTCGTCGGCTATACAGTCTGGAAACGGATAGATGGGTTCCGGCTGGGCGTGACGCTTGTCACCCCTTCGGTGACCTTGGAAGGCGCGGCAGACTCTCAAGCCCCTTCCTCCATTGCACTCAAACCAACGCACTATCGTTTGGAGCAAAACTATCCCAATCCATTCAATCCCCGCACGACCATCCGATTTTCTCTTCCAGAGGCCGGTGAGGTCAGCATTCGCATTTTTGATATCCAGGGTCGGCCGGTCCGTACCCTGGTGCAATCTCTCCACCCTGCCGGATACCATTCTATTCTATGGGACGGTCGCGATGATCAGGGACGACCGGTACCCAGCGGCACTTACATCTACCGAATGCGTGCCGGCGTTTATAAAGAGACCCGTAAGATGCTGTTACTAAAATAGCCATATGCTGCGAGGAATAAATAAGGAGCGACCGGGAGGCGAGCCGAAGGGAAAAGGGGTCAAAAGGAAAATGGGCTTGCTTTCAAGTGCCTGGAATATTAACATCTTAAGAAAAAAAATAAAGATCCTATGGAAAAGGCCTTCATCACTGTATTTTGCACAGTCCCCAATCAGGAGGATGCGATCCGTATCGCCCGTACCCTGGTGGAAGAAAAACTCGCCGCCTGCTGCAATATCGTTCCCGGATTAACTTCTTTGTATTTCTGGAAGGGAGAGATATGCCAGGACCCGGAATTGTTATTGATCATCAAGACCATGGAAAGTGCTTTCGATGCCCTGAAAGAACGCATCCGCCGATTGCATCCCTATGACGTTCCGGAAATCATTGCTCTGCCGATAATAAAAGGACATCAGGCGTATTTAAATTGGGTGGAGGAACACGTTGGAAGAAAAAGATAAATCTCGCCATCAAGACATCGAATACTGGCGATCCGATGTGGATAAAATTCGCAGGGACTCTGTTCACGGTTCCAATTATCTGGCCGATCAAGCGCTGGACATTGTCGAGGAGTTTGTACACCGACAGTTGTACAAGAACCGCACCGAGCTCATTCAAACCCTATCGAAATTAAGCAATGCTTTAATCCGGGCCAAACCACTCATGGCCCTGATTTACAATCGCACCAAGCGGGTTATTCAGTTTATTCAGAATATCCCCAAGGAAGAAAAAAACATTCAGCACATAAAAAAGGTCACCCTGGAAGAAATTCAGCGTATTCGCGAAGAGGCCGAAGAAAATTTCCGCACCGTTATTCGGCTGGGAAGCCGATTGATTTTGGATTATCATATCATTCTGACTCATTCCGCCAGCAGCGTGGTGGAGTCCATTTTGATGGAGGCCCGGCGGCAGAAAAAACGGTTTCGAATCATTTGCACCGAAAGCCGTCCCCGCAACGAGGGGGTGGAACTGGCCGCCCGCCTGGCTCGGGCCGGTATAAAGGTCAAATTGGTACCCGATGCCGACGTTACTCGCGCCATTCAAGAAGCCCATTTCGTCCTCACCGGCACCGACCGGTTCACAGAAACCTCTTTTATCAATAAGACCGGTACCCATGCCGTGGCCATCATCGCCAATACGATGGACAAACCGTTCTATGTGGCCGGCGAAACCGATAAAATTCTTCTCAAACGCACTTACCCGGTACGCTTTCTTTCCAGCGATCCCAGGGAGCTGTTTCCCGATGATCTGGAGAATCTGCACGTCGAAAACCTCTACTTCGAGGAAACCCCGATCGATTACCTGGAAAAAGTCATCATCGAAGACGGCATATTCGAATTAAAAGAATTTATCGACCGTTATTTATAACCCACCCGGTGGTTCGATTCAGCAGCTGGTCGGAGTTTTTCCCTGGATCGCCGAGGCGCCTGGAAGGGCTTTTCATCGTCTTCCCAACCTGCCGCAGCGGCCGGTATGCCTTTCCCTGCGGTTACGCCCGCATTTTCACCAACCCGGTTAATGAAACCTCTGGATAATCCGAATATGAAGAGGAAATATTTTTCGAAAGGAATTGAGTTTAAGGCTATGGATAGCGAAAACACTTTTCTGGATCTGCCCCAGCCGGAAGACGATCGGTGCCATGCCACAATTTTGGTGGTGGACGACGATCGATTCATTCTCAAGATGTTCACCAGCATCTTACAGGCGAAAGGGTTTCAGGTGACCTGCGCCTCGAACGGGCTGGAAGGGCTACAAATGGCCAAACAGATCCAACCCGATCTGATTTTTCTCGATATTATGATGCCCCGGATGGATGGGTTCGAGGCACTGCGTAACCTGCGGCAGCTCAAGGAATTTGAACAAACCCCGATCATCATCGTCACCGCCAAGGCCGATACCAATACCTTCCTGAAGGCCATTAAACTGGGAGCCAACGATTTTATTGCTAAGCCCTTTAGTAAAATGGATTTGCTCCGCAAAATGCGTTTCGCCCTCCAACGGGCCACCCAGCAAAACGGAGCGCCCCATTCCACCAACGAGCACATCCCCCTATACCATGTCACCTTTATTGATCCCAAAATCTTTGCCAATTTACAAAGAAAGTTCATCTACAAATTTGAGAACATTTTTTTGGATATTTTAAAGATGATTAATCGGGGGGAACGAGTGCCTTTAAGGAAAGAACTCTCGGATTTAAAAGATGCCTGCGAGTATTACGAACTGCCCCGCGCAGCCCGCATTTTAAAAAATGCCCTGCACCTGCTGGAAAAAGAAGAATGGCCCGGTGTAGTCCACTACCTGGATGAATTATATCAGCTGTTCCAATCATTACGGGATGTCCACCCGCTGGAAAGCGAACCTCCCTGTAACAACAAATAGTTTCTCCATTGTCCCTACGGGACAAAATTTGGGGGGCATCAATTTTCCTATATTGGGAAATATAAACTATAGGCTATGGGCATCCCATCGCGCCGCGATGGGGTTTTTGTGTATCGAATATAGTTAACAATCTGTTTTTATTCAGATCATTTAGCATTTTGGGGAGATGCTTTTTGGACACCCCCAGGGCCTGGGATTCGGGAAAGCAACGGGAACCGAGCCGGCCGTTCTCTGCAGGAAGGTTTTAAAACTCCAGCACCGCCCCCTCCCGTGCGGCAAAACAGGGAATATCATAATTCATTTGCTTTAATTTCCGGCGACTCAGTTCCAGAATATGGTCAACGGTGGCATCATCGTGATCGGGATCGTGATGAAACAGCACCAGTTGTTTCACCCGCGCCCGCACGGCCAGTTCCACGGTATAGTTGTAGGGCGAATGACCCCAGGAAATTTTTTCCTGATATTCCTCGGGTAAAAATTGGGTGTCGTGAATCAACACATCGCAACCCCGGATAAAGGCAATAAAATCTTCGACCTTATCCTCCACATAACTCTCGAACCGTTCCTCCACGCTCGCATCCCCTTCCTTGCCCAACATGGGCAACTCCGGGAACCCACTATTGAAGGGCTCGTTATCGCTGACGTAGACCAGGGATTTTCCCTGGAAGGTAAACCGGTAACCCAGGGCGTAGCCGGGGTGATTCACAAACTTGGTCGCCACTTCCACCCCATCGATGGTAAAGCTCTCCTCCCGCACGACTCGAAAATCGATCTGCGCCTGCATATCTTCGATAGAAACCGGGAAAAAGGTGGGTTTCATTTGCATGGAGATAATCTCATTGAGAGGAAGATGCGGCTCATCGCACCCGAAAATCACAAAATGATTGCCGGGCACAAAGGCCGGTTTGAAAAAAGGCAATCCCTGAATGTGGTCCCAATGGAAATGGCTGATGAAAATAAAGGCTTTTACCGGTTCGCGGATCTGCAACAGCTCTTTGCCCAATTCTCGGATCCCGGAACCGGCATCCAGAATAAAGCGTTGCCGGCCAGGAAAACGGACTTCCACACAGGCGGTATTACCTCCGTAACGTAATGTTCGGTGTCCTGGAGTGGGAATCGACCCCCGAACACCCCAGAACTTAATTTTTACAGGCTTCATGTTTGGTGGGTTCTAAAAACGCTTTCACGGTTTCCACGATCAACTGCGCCCTCGTGGGTTTGAAGAAAAAGGCATCCGCACCCAGCTCCAGCGCCTTCCGACGATCGGATTCGTACATCTTGCCCGAATAGATAATGATCTTGGTATCGGCCGTCTCCTGCGTGGATTTCACCATCTTCAACAACCGCAGTCCATCAATCTTGGGCATCATCAAATCCACAATCACCACAGGCGGTCTATCTTGTGAAATTTTTTCCAGAGCCAGCGAACTGTCGGTAATAAATTCAGAACTCAACCCGTACTCCTCCATCAATAACTTGGTTAACTGAGCCTGTTCCAGATTATCCTCAACAATCAGCACATCGTACTTTGCTTTGTTCCGATTCATGGCTCCTTCCCTGATTGATTCCACCTTATCTCTTCTGCGAAATATTTTGATCATCCTTCCATTCGTTTTTATGTTTCGCCCAATATTAACCGAAACCGATCCCTCCCCTTGTGATAATTCCCACAGAAAAATGGGCGGCTTTTTGGATCGCCCGCATCCCCGGTGCGCCTTATCGTCTCATCCATTTCCGTCCCAATAGCATGGACCAGCGCTTCCCGAACCCGCCTCCAGATCCCGAAGCAAGGGATTAAACGCTGCGAAACCGACCGCTATTTTTGGAGCCAATGATACATCCAGGAAGTTTTGTATCCCCCAGAGAACCCTTGAACCCATACACCCGAATAATAATGCCGGTTCTTACACGCTCATCAATATTGGTATCAGCTTATTCGCTTTGCTGAATATATTTCTTGACAAATCTCACAATTCGGCTGATCAAACAAAAAATTCCTGTTTGTTCGGCATCCTTACCCGGGCAGGTGCTTCCACCTTGGGTTTGTTATTCCCGTGGGCATCGATAAGACACGGGAAAAGCGCCCTTCCATCCCCCATCCCGGATATCGGGGAACCGGACGTTACCGGACAAATACGGGGAACCGGATCTGCCGTTTCGGTTGATAGCTGGTTTCGATGACCAGATAAATCAGTTTTTGTTTGATTTTGGCGGGTTCTACTTCCAGTTGAAATTGTACCCGGCCACCGGGAGGTATGGAGGTCTTACGAGGTTTTACCTGGACCCCCTGTTTGGGTATCTGGACATTGAGGACGCGTATTTCCTGATTACTATTGTTTTGAATCTCAAAGCCGGCTGTCGTCCGGGAATGATCCGGGGTTTGCTGGATTCTCACATACGCCGGCTCCACCTTCAGGAGGGGTACCACCTCTGCCATCACCGTAAACTGAACCCTTCCTGGATCGGGCGCCTTATAGTAGATGGTGATGTGCTTACGAATCCGCCCTTTAAATCCCTGGGTGTCGATCTCGAAAGGCAGGCTGATGGTGTCGCCTTGTTGGTAATCGAACCGTTCGAGTTGTGCTACGGTGCAACCGCAGCTTTTTTTCAAGTCCTGGATCACCAATTGTTCCCTTCCCAGATAAACAAACCGCAGGGTATCCCGGATAATCTCCCCTTCCCGGTAAAACCCCTTATCCATCATCTGGGGAGTGATGAATTGGAACATCTGGGCATTGAGGGCCCCGAACCCGAACAAAAGGATCATCCATTTGATCTTCATACCGAGCGTTTCCCGATGTTTTATTACGGCGTTAAATTTAACCATTTTCTGCGAAACGGGCAAAAATTTTCTGGTAATTCTTGTTCCCTCAATCCCTTTCAGGCCTCGGTTTCCAGTATCTGCAGCACCTGTTGAAAATCTTCGGGTAGCTTTACTTCAAAGAGCATTGCCTGTCCGGTAACGGGATGGACAAAGCCCAATCGATAGGCATGTAAGGCCTGACGAGGCAGACGGCTGAGCAGTTGCAAGGCCCTACGTCTTTGAGCCGGGGAAGATAATCGGTTCAACTGCCTATTTCGCCCTCCATATTCCGGATCACCAAACACGGGGTGATGAATATGATGAAAATGAATCCGAATTTGATGGCTTCTCCCGGTTTTCAGGTGCACCCGCACCAGGGTTAAAAAATCGTAGAATTTTTCCACTTCATAACAAGTAACGGCGGGCTTGCCTTGAGGGGTAACGGTAAATTTTTTACGATTTTTCAGACTCCGCCCCACCCGGGTTTCGATGGTTCCGGAGGATTGTTTCAGCCGGCCCCACACCAGCGCCTTGTATTCTCGATGTGCGGTTTTGCGGGCAAACTGTTGTTGCAACCCCAGATGGGTCCGATCATCTTTTGCGATTACCAGCAGACCCGAGGTGTTTTTATCCAGCCGATGCACGATACCCGGACGCAGGCGCCCCCCAACGCCGGACAAATCCCGGCAATAATACATCAACGCATTCACCAGAGTACCGTCCCTTCTACCGGCGCCCGGGTGCACCACCATTCCCGCGGGTTTGTTGACGACCAGCAAGTGGGGATCCTCAAACACGACTTCCAGGGGGATGGGTTGCGGCCGAATTTCGGTTTCTGCAGGAGGCGGGATTTCAACGAAGACCCGCTGTCCGGGCTCCAGCTTGTACGAGGGTTTCACGGTGCGCGAATTCACCTGCACGCGTCCCTGGTCAATCAGCTTTTGTAAATAAGAGCGGGAATGGTGCGGTAACTGCTGGACGAGAAAACGATCCAGTCGGGTTCCGGCGAACGATCCCGGTACCCGGAACTCATAAGTCTTTGTCACCAGTGGCATTGGAAACCACAGGTTGGTGGGTCAGTTTGTGTTCAAAAAAGGCCGAGATGATAATGGCGATCATGCCGAGGGATACGGCCATATCGGCCACATTAAAGACGGGCCAGCGGACTAAAGAATATGCCGGCAGTTCGAAAAATAAAAATTTGCCCCCCCGAAAATGAATATCAAAAAATTCCACATCAACAAAATCCACTACCCGACCCCGCCAGAAACGATCGATCAGATTGCCAAAGGCACCGCCAAGGATCATGGAAAACGAAATGCGCAACAGGAGATGATCTTTCATCTTGAATAAATAATAAAAAATCACAAACACCGCCAATATGGACAGCACGTTTAATAACAATTTGTTCCCAAACTGAATCCCGAACGCCATCCCCGGATTTTCCACATACGTAAGGCGCAAAAAATTCCCCAGAATGGGGATGGACTCCCGGGGCTGCAAATAGACCCTCGCCAGCCATTTGGTGAACTGATCCAGTATAACCACACCGACCACAATAATCGTAGTCGTCGTTCCTTTCCGTGCCGGATTGAAAATGCTCATGCTTTCCGTTTCGCCTCGGCTTGTTTGCAGGGTACACAAATGCGGGTGGTGGGAACAATCTCCAGCCGACGTTCATCAATTTCCTGACCACACACCCGGCAAACGCCATACTCACCCAGTTCAATGCGCTGAAGCGCCTGTTCAATTTGCTGCAAATATTTTTCCTCCCGGGATAAGAACAAGAACGCCTTTTCACGCTCCATAGCGTCGGTACCCTGATCGGCCATATGAAACGTGTATCCCGAATGATCGCCGGAACTCTCCCGATAGGTCGACTCCAGCGCCACCTCTCGCAAATGCTCAATACGATCCAGTACTTCCTGCCGCTTCTCTAATAACAGATTCTTGAAATACTCCAATCTCTCCTTGGTCATAAAGTATCCTTTCTTTTTGGTCAACTTACTTTCTGAATGGCTACTTTCACCGTTTCGTTACCGATGGTTATTTCCTGAGCGTTGTTTTCTACGGGTAACCGATTCACCAGATCGACTGCCAGGGTTTCAGATTTGATATAGTCGGCCATTCTCTGAACGGCTTGATCCACTTTCGGGGAACCCTGATAGTATATTTTAATTCGGTCCGTCACCATAAGTTGCGACGATTTCCGCAAATGTTGAATTCGATTAATAAAATCCCGGGCAATTCCTTCCGCTTCCAGTTCCGGCGTAATGACCAAATCCAATGCGATGAGGATCTCCCGCTCTCGTGCCACGGCCCGGTGCCGATCGGTCTTTTCCTCGACGATCTCCACATCTTCCAAACCGATCTGCACTTCGTGTCCTTCAATCGAGAGGGTGATGTGCCCCTCTGTCTCCAGACGCTCCACATCCTCATCCTTCCAGGTGGCAATCACTTCAGCAATGTGTTTCATCATTTTTCCGTACCGAGGGCCCAGTTGTTTGAAATTGGGCTTTGCCCGCCGCGAAATCAGCGTCTGAAGACGAGACACCACTCGAATGTCCTTGACGTTGATTTCTTCTTTAATGATCGCCGCCATTTGTTGCACCGCTTTCAGAATGTTCGGGCTTTCGCTGGCCACGATCAATTCCCGCAAGGGCTGGCGAACCTTGATTTTTACTTCATTGCGCAATGCCCGGGCAACACTCACCACCTTCTGGGCCACCTGCATGCGGTGTTCCAGCTCTGGATCCCGGCAGGCACGCATCGGCTCGGTCAACTCCGGATAATCGGTCAGATGAACGCTGACCGGCATGGCCTCGGTGCGCAGGTTGCGATACAGTTCTTCGGATACAAAGGGAGCAAAAGGAGCCATTAATTTGGACAGGGTCAACAACACTTCGTACAGTGTCTGATAGGCGGCCAGCTTGTCGCTCCCCGCTTCGCTCTTCCAGAACCGTCTGCGATTGCGCCGGACGTACCAGTTGGAGACATCATCCAACACAAAATCGGCAATCAGCCGCGTGGCCCGGGTCATATCGTAATCTTCCATTAACCGACGGGTTTGATCCACGATGGTGTAGAGGCGGGACAAAATCCAGCGGTCGATCTCGGGGCGTTGCGAAAAGGGCAGCAGAGGCGCCCGGGGATCGAAACGATCGATATTGGCATAAAGAGCAAAAAAGTTGTATGTATTGAGCAAAGTATCGAAAAATTTCCGGTAAACTTCTTCGACCCCTTTTACATCGAAGCGTTTGGGCACCCAGGGGGCGCTGACACTTATAAAATACCAGCGGAGGGGATCCACTCCGTAACTGGCGATCACATCCTGGGGTTCCACCACATTGCCCCGGGACTTGCTCATCTTCTGGCCGTATTTATCCAGAATTAACTCGTTGACCACGATATTTTTGAAAGCAGGCTGGTCGAACAGCATGGTGGAGATGGCTAACAGAGAATAGAACCAGCCCCGGGTTTGATCGATGCCTTCGCAAATAAAATCGGCCGGAAAGTTTTCTTGAAATTTGTCCCGGTTTTGAAAGGGATAGCCCCACTGGGCATAGGGCATGCTACCGGAATCGAACCATACATCGATGACTTCCGGCACCCGCCGCATGGAGTCCCCACAAGCAGGGCAATCGATCACAATCTCATCCACATAAGGTTTGTGAAGGTCGAGCTTTTCCGGTACATTTTTACCTTTTTCTTGCAATTCGGCCATACTCCCGATGGCGATCTGATGGTCGCACTTCCGGCACACCCAGATGTTCAGCGGTGTGCCCCAGTATCGATCACGAGACAGGGCCCAATCCACATTGTTTTTTAACCACTCTCCGAATCGCCCGGTACCGACCTCCGAAGGATGCCAGTTGATCCGGGCATTATTCCTCAACATCTGTTCTTTAAATTGGGTAGTCCGGATATACCAGGACTCCCGGGCATAATAGAGCAAGGGCGAGTCGCAGCGCCAGCAATGGGGATAACTGTGTTCGATCACTTCTTGTTTAAACAGAAGCCCTCGTTTTTTCAGATGTTCAATGATCTGAGGATCGGCGTCTTTCACAAACTGTCCGGCATAATCCCGAACCACCGGTTCGAACCGACCGCTTTTATCCACGGGGCGCAGTACAGGCAAGCTGTATTGTTGGCCCAACTGATAATCTTCCTCGCCAAAGGCCGGGGCCATGTGGACGATGCCGGTACCATCTTCGGTGGTCACAAAATCCCCCAGAACCACATAAAACGCTTGTTGTTGGACCGGCACAAAGTCAAACAGTCGAATGTATTCGGTACCTTCCAGGTCTTTACCCTTAAAGGCTTCCCGAATTTGAAAATCGCCACCCAACACGGCTTCGGCCCGGGCACGGGCCAATATCAAAACCTCCCCCCGATAGTCTACCTTCACATATTCCACATCCGGATGCACCGCCAGCGCGACATTGGAGATCAACGTCCAGGGGGTGGTGGTCCACACCAGAAAATAGCTTCCCGCCCGATCTTTAATCGGCACCTTCACATATACCGACGGATCCTCCACGTCTTTGTAGCCCAACGATACTTCGTGGCTGGAAAGGGGAGTCTCGCAACGGGGACAATAAGGCAAAATCTTAAATCCCTGGTACAGCAATCCTCGTTCAAAAAAGGTCTTCAGAATCCACCAGATGCTTTGAATGTATTCGTTTTCGAAGGTAATGTAGGGATGCTCCAGGTCCAACCAGAACCCGATGCGGCGGGTCAGCTGGTCCCAATCCTTTTTATATGTAAAAACACTTTCTTTGCATTTCCGGTTAAATTTGTCCACTCCATATTTTTCGATTTGCTCCTTGCCCTGAATGCCCAGCATTTTCTCCACTTCAATCTCCACGGGTAACCCGTGCGTATCCCACCCCGCCTTCCGATAAACGTAATGGCCGGTCATGGTTTTATAACGGCAGACTACATCCTTAATGGTTCGACTCATCACATGATGGATTCCGGGCCGTCCGTTGGCAGTGGGTGGCCCCTCGTAAAAAACAAATCGAGGACTATGGGCCCGCTGCTCCAGGGTCTTCCGGAAAATCTGTTCCCGGTCCCAGAATTCCAGAATCGACTCTTCCAGACGGGTCAATTCCACTTTCCTGGAATACTCCTTAAACATGCTCCCGTTCCTCAGTGCTCATTTTCTCCATAGCCAGGAAATTAATAAGAGCAACAAATTTAATAAAATTAAAGTGGTAATGGGAAAATAAAATATAAAATTTTTCTTCCGGATGAGGACGTCTCCCGGAAGGCGACCAATGTAGGGAATTTTATCCAAAAACAAAAGGGCCACACCGATTAAAAGTGTGACCGCTCCGATTAAAATGAGCCATTTTGCCAGCGGTTGCCAGGTGAAATCTTCCATAGCCCTCCTACAATCTTTCTACCAGTCGCTTCATGAGTAGGGTCAATCGCGGTTGGGCTTGATTGGCCGTCTTGATGATATCGGCCACATCGACCGGTTGCAGGGCGTCCGGGAAACATTCGTCGGTAATCACCGAAACGGCGAAAACCTCCATGTTCATGTGACGGGCCACGATGACTTCCGGAACCGTGGACATGCCCACCACATCCGCACCGATGGCCCTTAAAAATCGATATTCCGCACGGGTTTCCAGATTGGGCCCCGCCACCGCCACATACACTCCCTTTTGAATGCGCATCTTTTCTTCCAAGGCGATCTGCTCGGCCAGATCAATCAGCCGCAGACTATAGGGCTCAGACATATCGGGAAAACGGGGACCCAGTTCATCATCATTGGGGCCGATTAAAGGATTGTCTCCCAACAGATTGATATGATCGACCATAATCATGAGGTCCCCTTTGCGGAACAGGGGATTCATGCCTCCGGCGGCGTTGGAAATCAACAGCGTGTGCACCCCCAGAAATTTCATGACCCGGATGGGAAAGGTAATCTGCTGCATACTGTAACCTTCATAATAATGAAAACGTCCCTGCATGGCCACCACCGGACGTCCGGAAATGGTACCGAATATCAGCTTGCCCTCATGCGTTTCCACGGTGGAGACCGGAAAATGGGGAATGTCCCCATAAGGCAACGCTACTTCCTGCCGGATTTCGCTCACCAATCCCCCCAACCCGGTTCCCAACACAATGCCGATGGGAGGTTGCATTTGCGTATGTCGGCGAATGTAGCCCAGGGTCTCTTCAATCTGTTGACGCAACCGGCTCATTGCTGCGTTCCATCCTTTTTTTGTTTGGTTTTTAACTTCCTTAGTAACTCTTCTTTTTCTTTTTGAATTTGTTCCAGCCGTTTTTGTTCTTCTTCCTTCTGCCGGGCCAATTCCCGCTCCCGTTTCCGTATATAGCGGATTTTTTCGATGGCGATTTCCCGATCCTTTTTGATGCCTTTCATGGCAAAAAAGATGCTTCCGGCCACCGCTCCTATCCCGGAAACAAAATACGGGGGCACCCCACCCACGTCGGCATACCACATGGGCAGCGCCACAACCAATCCCACCAATCCTCCCAACGCCGCACCACCGATAGCATAGCCCCAGGCATTTCGGTTATCTTTGTATTTGCCGATCTCGGCCTCGCTGATGGGGTAACCATCATAATCGTAAATCTGATCCGAACGTTCGACCCGACGGATATCCTTTAAGGCAATGGTATGCGGTTGATGATCCGCTTCGCTAACCAGTACAATCGCGGTCCGCTCTCGTTTGGTGACCACCCCCTTTACCACCTTGCCGTCCATGGTGTAGATTTTTACCGAGTGAGAGGGCTCAATTTCTTGCACCTCCAGGACCCGCGCTGGAGCACAGGCTTGAAACACCATGGCAAATACCACCAGAATGCTCAGAAATTGCCTGGCCATTTGTCCCCATCCTTTCATTTTTCCCTGTCCTTTTTATTAATATCTTTGATGAGTTCGTCAATATCGATACCTTTCTTAATAAAATCGTTAATTTCTTCGTCAGAATATTTGCCCGGAGACTTCTCCTTCTTTCCAACCTCCTTGTCGCCTCCCGGGCGGTTCCGGGACTCGGCCCCCTCACCACCCTCGTCCAGCAAAATGGCCTCATCGGTTTCGGGCAATGCCTTGTCGGCTTCGGTGGACTGGACTCCCTGAGCCGATTTCAGGGCATTTAACCGTCGGTTCTTTTGATTCTTCAGGAACTGCTGCACCTCTTCCGGAACCGCCTCATCGATTTCCATGACCGAAAGCAGCTCGATTTGTGCAATGAGAATGTGACGTAAGCGGTTAATGAACGATTCTTTTTGCGAGCGCAACCAGTTGACCTCTTCCCGAATTTGCCTGGCTTGTTTACGAGCATTTTCCAGGATTTCGATCGCCTTCAACTCGGCTTCTTTAATGATTAAATCCGCCTGCCGCCGGCTGTTTTCCTCACTCTGTTTCTTTACCTCCTGCACGTTGACCAGGGTTTCTCGCAAGGTCTTTTCGGTTTCCTGATAATCCTGCAGCTTGGTGCGCAATTCGATGATCTGACGGTGAAGTTCCTTATTTTCCTCCATCAATTTCTCGTACTGCTCGGCCACCATTTCCAGAAACGTCTGCACTTCCAGGGGATCAAATCCACGCAGGGTTTTGCGAAACTCCTGCTTACGGATTTCTAAAGGCGTGAGCTTCAAAACAGGCTCCCTTCTGTTTAAGTTTAAAACGTTAATTGACCGAAAAAACTCCTTACCACCAATCGGCGCATCCGGGTCAAACTTTACGTCTGACGGGGTCCAAAAATAGCCGTTCCCAGGCGCACCATGGTGGCCCCTTCTTCAATCGCTATTTCGAAATCGTGCGTCATCCCCATGGATAGGACCTGGATATGGGCCCGCTGCCATTGCTGCTGACGAGCGGTTTCGTAAATTTCCCGCAGTCGCTTAAAACAGTCCCGCACTTTATGCATGTCCTCACTCAACACGGCGATGGTCATAAAACCTTGTAATTCGAGGCCGGATAAATCATCCACCTGCCGGGCCAACTCCAGGGCCTCACCGGGGGAACATCCAAATTTAGTCGTCTCTCCACTGGTGTTCACCTCGATCAACACGGGTACCCTCCGGTTCCGCGAAAGGGCCCGCCGGTGTATTTCTCGGGCCAGGGCTAACGTATCGAGGGACTGGATCATGTCAAACATCCCCACGGCATATTTGACTTTATTGCGCTGTAAGTGTCCAACCATATGCCAGAGGACTTTCGGACCAATGACCTCGAATTTCGCTCGCGCTTCCTGCACCCGATTCTCGCCGATTTCCTTAATTCCCAGGGCCAGGGCCTGCTGAATCCGTTCCACGGGAACGGTTTTGGTTACCGCAACCAGCCGAATATCCCGGACATTGCGTCCCGCTCGTTCCGCCGCTTGACTCAGGCGTTCTTGTACCCGCCGAATGTTATGTTGCAAATCCCACTCATTCATCGCGCCGCTGGGGTTCCACATCCATGCGGGGCGGTTGAAAACCAAAGGGTTTTCCCTGTTCCGCCCCGGGCTGCATTTTGATCTCTCCAAACTGCGCCTCGTATTTCTGAATATTATCTTGCAGCGCCCGAAGCAATGACTTGGCATGCTGGGGCGTCATGATAATCCGGGCATACACCTTGGCTTTAGGTACCCCCGGCATGATGCGAGTAAAGTCCAGCACAAACTCGGCCGGAGAATGGGTGATAATGGCCAGATTCGAATACGTCCCCTCCGCCTGTTCGGGCGGCAGTTCCACGTTTATCTGCTGCTGAGGGGACATGGGCTGTTCGGGTTTCATATCACGTTCCTCATTCCGTTAAATTGGTCGAATCTCTGTTTGGCCTTGCCCGCCGGATGCTCATCGGCCAAAACCATTGCCAGATGCAGGTCTCGTTCTCTCCATCAAAGAAATCCTTTTTTCGCTCCACCGGATGCTTTAAATTGCTCTATGAAAAAAGGATTAAAAAATATACCATAATTCCAAAAAGATGTCAAGAAATGTAAAAAAGACAATCAATTAGCCCCATGGCGGTCATTCCCCAACATCTCATTGATCAGGTGCGCGACGCCGTCAACATTGTGGAAGTGATCGGCCGTTATGTCCGCTTGAAAAAAAGCGGCCGAAACTACATGGGGCTGTGTCCCTTTCATAAAGAGAAGACCCCTTCCTTCAGTGTCAGCCCGGAAAAACAGATTTTTCATTGCTTTGGGTGCGGAGTGGGCGGGAACGTGTTCAATTTTTTAATGAAATATGAAAACATTGGTTTTGTGGATGCCGTAAAACGCCTGGCGACCGAAACCGGAATCGAAATCCCCACCAGCCCGGAAATCAAACGGCAAATCAGCCAGGCGGAACAATTGTATAAGGCCAACCAGATCGCCGCGGCCTTTTACCAGAGGCAACTGAAGCAGGCTCCCGAAGTGGTTAAACAGTATTTGAAAGACCGGGGAATGCAGCCCAACACCATCGCCCGGTTTAAACTGGGGTATGCACCGGACGCCTGGGATGCGCTCCTGAGGCATGTGGAACATTTCAACTACCCCAAGCAACCTTTTCAGAAGGTGGGCCTATTGATGCAAAGCGAACGGCGGAACAGCTGGTACGATCGGTTCCGCCATCGGCTGATATTTCCGATCTATAACACCTCCGGCCGGGTGATGGGTTTCGGTGCTCGATCATTAGCGGACGATGCACAGACTCCGAAATACATCAATTCTCCAGAGTCTCCTGTGTATCAGAAGAGTAAGATACTGTACGGTCTTTATTTCGCCCGAGAGGCGATCCGGGCGCAGGGTTGGGTCATACTGGTGGAAGGCTACCTGGATGTGCTTCAATTGTTTCAGGCGGGCATTGCCAACGTGGTGGCCACCAGTGGGACCGCCCTCACTGAAGACCACGCCCGCCTACTGCGCCGATACACCGGTCAGGTATACCTGTGTTACGATTCGGACACCGCCGGCATCAATGCGGCCATTCGGGGTGGAGAAGTGCTTTTTCAGCAGGGCCTGGACGTTCAGGTATTGTTGCTTCCCGCGGGGGAAGACCCCGATAGTTTCGTGCGCCGGTATGGCGCCGAAACCTTTCGGGAACAGCTGCGCCTCGCCCGGGATTATTTCGATTTCCGCATCGAAACCCTGGAAAATCGGTACGACCTGCAACGGGCTCCCGAGCGCAGCCAGGCCATCTCCGAAATCCTGGACACTCTGCTGAACATCCGGGACAACCTGCGCACCGGGTTTTACGTGGATAAAATCGCCGAACGCTGGCAATTGCCGGCAACCCTTTTGTTCAACGCATTACAGAAAAAACTGCACTCCCGGCAAAAACGGGAACGGCTCCGGGAAACGCCCCCGGTCAACCCGGTCACCCAACCCGCGGAAGCTCCGTCCGAAAAACACGTAGCTCTCCTGTTCACCGGTGCCTGGAGCGCCGAACGGGACGTGATCGTCCTCCTGGCGAATTACTACCGGAACATTCAGGATTTTATTTTCCAACAGCTGGACGCCTCCGATTTTCTCAATCCCGAATTCCGCGAACTATTCATCTGGATCCGTGACCACGGGGAAGAAGCCGGCGACCACCTGCACCTGTTACTGCTGGATCGGGTGGAAAACGAACCGTTGCGAAACATGCTTACCGAGGCACTCTTCCAGAAATTTCAGAAACCCGCCCGGTATCTAATGGATTGCATTCGGCGAATGAAAATCGCCCGTTGCCAGGCCCAATTCGAACACATCCGGCGCCAACTGAAAGAACTGTCTCGAAAGGATGAACGCTACCTTGCCCTGCAACAGGAAATGCAGCACTACCTTCGGGAATTGCACCGGTGGCAAACCACGAAATTCGAGGAGCATTAATCGGCGTCGGACGGGGGTTCCCCGTTTTCGTCCCCTGTATGCTCCCCCGATACCGAAACCCCGTCCATCCGGGAACCGTCCGCTCATGGGTTTCGGAAGGCCCGCACTCCCCTTGCTCCACCGAGGGCATCAAATCGTTATTTTTTTGCGAATGACTCTTTACACGATTAAATTTGACTTCACTTAAAACAGGAAAACGCCCCATGTCTGTTCATGAGCAGAAAAAGAAAATCACCGTACCGGATGTGATCCAGATGAAGGCCCTGGGACAGAAGATTACGGCCCTTACGGCCTACGATGCCTTGATGGCCCGTTTATTGGACGAAAGTGGCGTTGACGTGATTTTGGTGGGGGACTCGGCGGCCATGGTAGTCGCCGGGTACGAAACCACCCTACCCATCACCATGGCAGAAATGCTGTACCACGTTCGCAGTGTTCGGCGTGGCGTCCGGCGTGCCCTGCTGGTGGCGGACATGCCCTTTCTTTCTTACCAAATCTCGGTCGAAGAAGGCATTCGCAACGCCGGTTTGTTTTTACAAGCCGGGGCCGAGGCTGTGAAGGTGGAAGGGGGGCGACCGGTGATTCCGCTGGTGGAGAAACTGGTTGATTTCGGCATCCCCGTGATGGGGCACTTGGGCTTGATCCCGCAATCGATTCACAAATTCGGCAGTTACAAACTGCAGGGCAAAGACCCGGCTATAGCCAAAAAACTCAAGAAAGAGGCGCGCATGCTGGAGGAAGCCGGGATTTTCTCCCTGGTACTGGAGAAAATCCCCGTTCAGCTGGCCCAGGAAATCACCGACTCTCTACGGATCCCCACCATCGGGATTGGTGCCGGTCCCCATTGCGACGGGCAGATTCTGGTGTCTCACGATATGTTAGGACTTTTCGATAAATTTAAACCCCGGTTTGTGCGCCGTTATGCCGAGCTGGCGCACATCATGCGCCAGGCATTTGCCAATTATATTCGAGATGTGCGCCACGGGGAATTCCCCTCCGAGGCGGAGTCGTTCGAATGATCCTGCTGTTTTTCTGAAATTGCTCTCCGTCAACCCGTTACCGCATCAGCTCCGCAAATCGCCGCGCACCTCCTGCTATCCCGCCCAGGACGGCAGGAGGATGTTCACCGAATCTCTCCGGCATGCCCCTCCGGAACCTACATCAGGATTCCCAAACGTTTGCGCAAAATGACTTCGGCCCGTTTTAACTGTTCTATATTGTTGATTCCATGGGTCTCTTCCACGTCGGGGGTTAAAACGGCAGCGATCTTTTCACCCCGATCCACATAAATCTTGATAACATCCGGCAGGTAATATTCCCCCTGTTGATTATCATTCTTAATCAGAGGGAGGGTGTCGAACAGAGGTTGGGATTTAAAAATATAGATTCCCACGTTAATTTCTTTGATTTTTTTGATTTCGGGTGGGGCGTCCTTCTCCTCCACGATCTGCTTGACGAATCCTCTTTCGTCCCGCACAATACGGCCGTATCCGGTGGGGTCGTCCATACGAGCCGTAAGGAGTGTGGCCAGCGGTTGGGCTTTTTGATGAACCTCCAGCAGGCGGTTTAGGGTGGCTGCCTGCAACAGGGGGACATCGCCGGATAGTACCAGAATATCCCCCGGGTACTGCCGGAAAAGCGACCGGGTTTGCAACACCGCATGTCCTGTACCCAGTTGTTCTTCCTGCACCACATATTCCACCGACCGATCTCGAGTGGCTTCCATCACCATTTCCTTTTTATGCCCCACAATGAGAACAATCTTTTCCGAACCGACGGCCTCGGCCGCATCAATCACATACTGAATCATGGGACGACCATTCAACGGATGCAATACCTTGGGCAGATCAGACTTCATGCGCTTTCCCTTTCCCGCCGCCAGAATTACCGTGGATAAACCGCTCATGCTTTGATCTCCTTTCCTCCTTGGTATGATTAAGGTGTCGTCAGCCTCCAGAATATCTTTATCCGACTTAAAGCTTCCAACAACCGTCAGGAATCTCGGTTTCTATTCAGACCGCATCCTTTCACCTTGCGCCTGCCGATTCTCCCCCCGCTTCGTTTCCGGAAACCACGGAAGCATACATTCCGTACCCGTCATCGGCTGTTAAGCCGATCACATTGGCGCAATGCATTATGGAATTTGCAACAGAGTATTGTCAATCAAGCGAGTGCGACCAATTTTAACCGCCAGCGCGACCAGAGTACCGTGGCGGATTTGAGCCACGGGCTCCAGGGTCTTTCCGTCCACCACCACCACGTAATCGATTTCCACCCCCTTCACCTTCCGGAGCATGGCCTCCACGGCGGCGCGAATTTTCCGGGCCTCGCGTTCCCCGGCGGCAACCAGTTGTTCGGCATGTTTTAAACTGCGCCGCAATACCAGCGCCTTCCGGCGTTCCTCCGCGGATAGATAGTGGTTTCGGGAGCTCATCGCCAGTCCATCCGGTTCCCGAATAATGGGGCCCAGCACAATCTCCACATCGAAATTTAAATCCCGAACCATCTGCCGGATAATGACAGCCTGCTGATAATCTTTTTGTCCGAACACCGCCAGATGCGGTTTGACGATGTTAAACAGCTTGGCCACAACCGTGGCCACTCCGCGGAAATGGCCGGGACGAGAAACCCCGCACATGGGCTCGGAAAGCTTTTCCACATTGACATAAGTGTAGTAGGGTTGGGGATACATTTCCTGAACATTCGGATAGAACACCACATCGACCCGCTCTTGCCGACACAATCGCTCGTCATGCTCAAAATCCCGGGGATAACGGTTAAAATCCTCGTGGGGCCCGAACTGAGTGGGATTCACAAAAATGCTGACCACCAGAATGTCGCAACGGGGGCGGGCTATCCGCATCAGGCTCAAATGGCCTTCGTGCAAATACCCCATGGTGGGAACAAATCCAATGGTTTTGCCTTGTCGGCGAAACTGCTCAGACATTTGCTGCATTTCCTGAATGGTTCGGACGATTTTCATGATGGTTTCCCGCACCTCTTCTTCTCTTCATTATTCATTTAATTCCGACCATAGGCGTTGTGCGACGTTTTACCAACAAAAACGGGACTTCCCGGGGCAACCCAATTCGAAAACCCGGAAGCACCGATTTTTCGCCCCCCCACGCCCCGAAACAAGCGATGCCGCTCCGCCATGGCGGGCGCTATCCGGGTACGGCGCCATTGACCCTGGAGAAATTAATTCCAATAACAGGGGAAACCAACCCCCATCGGCATCCCATGGCTCAATCGCTTCTAAAACCAAGCTTTGGTGCCGGTTTTGGCCCATTTTCTTAATTCACTTGGTCGTGTGCCCGGGAAGGAACGCGCGGTTCCTTCAGGCGCAACCGTTCCGGAATCACATCCCGTCGAAACACGTCCTGTTCGCTCTCCCGACGGCGAATCAGCTCGGCACGATCTCCACAAACCAGCACAGAGGCGGGACGAGGTAGGGCATTAAAATTACTCATCGAAACCTCCTGGTATGCCCCGACATCCAGAATGGCCAGGATGTCCCCGACTTCCACTTCCGGAACAGGAACAATAGGCAACAAGCGGTCCCCATAACAGCTCCGGCCGATGATATCGGCCTTACCGACCAGGGGATGATCCACCTTGTTGGCAAACACGTAATCGTGAAGATGATGCTCGTAACGCCCTCCGGTAAACCAGAACTCGGTGGTATCCACGATAATGGAATTCCACTGAATGGGGCGGGTGATCCGCTTTATGCTTTTAACCGTGGTCAGGTGGATGCCCGCGTTTCCATGAACGGAACGGCCTGGTTCCAGTTGAAGCATCACCCCCGCCACGGATACCCCCTGGCGCAACAATTCTTCCCGCAAGGTTCGGGTGCACACATCCGCGTAGTCTTCGATCGAATAGGCCGGGTTCCGATTGGGACGGCTCTCAAACATATTGATCAAGCGGGTCAATAGAGGATAACGCACCGATTTACCGGCCATCTTCAGTACGGAAGAGATTCCCTGAAGGGCCGCCAATTGCAGGGGCTGGGTGTAATCGGTGGCTGCATTGAACGGGTCCCGAGGAATGGGAAAACCGCCACCGATATCGATTTCTTTCGGCTGGAATCCCCCTAAGGCCCGGCAGACCCGTCCCACTTCTCGGGCGAACCGACGCATCTGTTCTTCCCAGTATTCCAGGGAACGGCTATGCCGCCCATGATGCTGATGAAAGCCGAGCAGCTCTACATTTTTCATTCGCCATAACCGGGGAGCCACTTCCAGCACCTGGTCATAAGTCAGGCCCCCTTTATACACCAGCGCGGCGATATCGGTGGGCACCATCCCCTCGGCCACAAAATCGCTACGGCGGGTAAATCCCGGTAAAGGAGGTTTCAGGCGCAGGCGCACCCGGGCCACTTTGTTCAACTCCTTGGCCGCCCGCTCGATAACGGCCACTTCCTCCAGGCTGTCGATAGTCAGGCGAACACCGGCGTCAATACATCGGTAAATATGGGCTTCATCCTTAGGAACCCCGTTGACCGAGATGAGTGATCGATCGAATCCCGCCTCCAGGGCAATGCTCAGTTCCCCTTCGGAATACACATCACAGCCGCAGCCTTCATCCGCCAGAATGCGCTGAATGGCGGGTATCCAGTTTGCTTTGGCCGCAGGCAACACTTTCACCGGCCCATCGGGCCATCCTTGCTGAAAGGCCTGCTGAAAACGCCGCACATTCTCCCGTATCTGTTTTTCCGAAAACACAAACAGGGGAGAACCAAACGCCTTCACCAGTTCAACGGTGTCGCAGGCTTCCACATACAGGTGACCATGGCGGGTGGACAGACAATCGTTCATTTGCAGAAAAGCGGGCATATGCTGTCCTCCTCGATTCAATTTCTCCAAAGGTAGGAACCCCAATGCGGAAATGCAAGACAGGAACCGCCGGCAGGCGGTGTTCACTCGGTTCCTTCCACAATGGGGTGCCGAGCTCCCCCGCCTCTGCTGCCCGCGAACCGGCAGGCGGTTCAGGAATCCGGGTCACCCCCCGATTTTCCGTTAAAAAGGGTTGGGAAATTGAGAAAATTCTTATAAATTCCCCCCATTGAGGAACAAGGAGGAGCCATGGGCGGCAAAATCCAGCTGTTAAAAGAATTCTGGGAATACCTGAGAATCCATAAAAAATGGTGGTTAGGGCCTATTATCCTCTTTCTGGTATTGCTGGGGTTTATTATTGTGCTGGTGGAAGGTTCGGCACTGGCTCCTTTTATTTACACCCTATTTTAAAATCGCCGGCGTTTTGATTCGAGGAATCCCCACGTTATTGTTTCCGTCCCAAAGTGCGATCCACTAAATTTTGTAAGATGTATCCCACGATATGGGGATTCTCTTTCAACCGACGGGTGGAATAGGCAAACCATTCGGTCCCGAAGGGGACATAAACCCGCAATTTGTAGCCGGAATGAATAATAATGCGTCGCAGTTGGGGATCGACGCCCAGAAGCATCTGGAACTCAAATTGATTCTTTTTCAACTGCAGCTGATCGATGATGCGTAAGGCTTCCCAGACCAGCTTTTCATCGTGCGTGGCGATGCCCACGTAGCAACCGCTGCCCAGCAGTTTTTCCAGGGCATAGGTAAAATTGCGATTAATGATGAACTTATCCTTAAATGCGATTTCCCGCGGTTCAATGTATATACCCTTGCAAATGCGAAGATTGGGTTTGAGGGGAAGCAGATCGTTGATGTCCTGAATGGTACGGCGTAAGTACGCCTGTAAGACCGTTCCCACATTGGTATATTCCCGGCGCAACCGGCGATAAATATCCAGGGTGGCGGTGGTACAGGTGGAATCTTCCATGTCGATACGAACAAAATTGCGGTATTTTACGGCTTCTTGCACCAGCCGAAGAACGTTTTGATAACAGAATTCTTTGTCGATCTTGAGGCCCAATTGAGTCAATTTAATGGAAATGTTGGCATCCAGGTTTTCTTCTTTTATGGCCTGAAGCACCCCGATGTAATTATCCAGCGCCGCCAGGGCCCGGGATTTATCGGTCACTGCTTCCCCCAGCACGTCGATGGTCGCACAGGCTCCTTCGGCCATCAAATCCTTGACCACCCGAACGGCGTCGCTAAGTCGGTCTCCAGCAATATACGGACGGGAAAAAAAACCTACGATGGGCCGGGGAAAGATCGGCAGGCATATGGATATCAGTTTATTGAATAATCCCATGGTCAGCTCCTGGATTCGCTTCCGGGAAAAAATATATTGGTTCGTGAAATTTTTGTCAAACAAATAAAAAATTGCCCCCGCGGGATTTTATTTTCTCCATGAAAAATTGAACCCCATCATATATATTTTAACCCGGTATGAAATGCAGCGGCAGGAAAACAAAAGACGGGGATCCATCCATGAGGTTACGCGCTACCCCAACTGAAATCCCCGAGGTCCTCCTCATCGAACCGATCGTCTTTGCCGACAATCGGGGATTTTTTCTGGAAACCTACCATCAAAAAAAGTATCCAGCATTGGGAATCCCGGAGGTTTTTAAACAGGATAATCATTCTCATTCCCAAAAAGGCGTGCTACGCGGGCTGCACTATCAATTGCGATATCCCCAGGGTAAATTGATTTATGTTTCTCATGGAAAGATTTTTGACGTAGCGGTGGATATCCGAAGGGGATCTCCCACCTTCGGGAAATGGGTGGGGCGGGTCCTGTCTGCAGATAACCACCACCAGTTGTATATCCCGGAGGGTTTCGCCCACGGCTTCTACGTCCTGAGTGACTGGGCCGACGTTATCTACAAATGCACCGAGTTCTATGCACCCGAAGACGATTTTGGCATCCTCTGGTCGGATTCTACCATTGGAATCGACTGGCCCCTGGAAGGCCTACCCATTTTATCCCCCAAAGACGAACAATTGCCACCCTTAAAGGAAATTCCCCGGCAACGCCTCCCGGTTTATTCCCCCAGGCCCTGAGAGAATCCGGCGAATGCCCACCTCCCTCATTTCTTCCGCCCGATCCCGGTTTTCCGAAACCTTATCGATTTAAAAAGCGACCCTGTATGATGAATACCCGCTTAACATCCACCCCAAAAAACGCATCATGTTTCCGACCCAATTCAACAAAAATCATCCAACCGAGCGATAGATCAACCATAACGCCGGGCTTTTAAACATCGATCGAAGCGTTGCATACCCCGGGAACCTTTCGAATTCCATGAACAACACCTCAAAACGAGGCGCTCTCCCTATTCTTCCGGCACTAAAATAACTTTTCCCAGATTCTGACGAGATTCGATGTATTGATGAGCCTCTGCAGCCCGGGCAAAAGGGAAAGTACGATCCACATGGGGACGCACCCACCCCTCCCGTACTCCGTCCACAATCGCCTGCAACCAGCCCCGCACCTTTTCGCTTTCATTCCAGAGGTGCCCTAAGTTCACTCCGAATACTCCCCGATTCCTATTCATCAAGCCAATAGGATGGAAAAAAGGCATTTGCAGAGCGATTTTCAGCAAATTCCATTTTCGATTTCCCTTCTGCTCCGTTGCGGCGGAAATGCCGAACACGCCCAGCCGACCGGTGGCGCGAAGCACCTGGTAACTCTTCCTGAACGACTTGCCACCAATGGGATCGATTGCCAGTTCCACTCCCTTCCCCTCGGTCAACCGAAACACCTCCTCCACCCAGTCCTGTTTCCGATAATCGACGGCCGCATCCAGGCCCCGCTGCGTTAAAAAGCGGTGTTTATGGGCACTGGCGGTTCCAATGGTGCGGGCACCGATACGTTTGGCGATATCCAGAGCGGCCAATCCGACCCCACCCCCCGCATTATGAATCAACAGGGTATCCCCGGCGGTTAAACCGCCCATAACCACCACCAGTTGATAGGCGGTTAAATAATTTACCGGCAGGGCCGCCGCCTCGGGAAAGCCTAAGGTCGCGGGAATTTCCCGAATAAAGGAAGCATCCACAATCACCGAATGGCTGTACCCACCAAAGCGCGTGAGGGCCAGCACCCTTTTCCCCATCCAGTCCGAGGATACCTCCGCTCCCACCGCATCGACCACACCCGCCACTTCGTAACCCACCACACAAGGCGGTTTCGGTGCATCCGGATAGAGCCCCTTCCGGGCTAAAATATCGGCAAAATTAATTCCGCTGGCCTTTACCCGTATGCGTACCTGTCCCCTGGAAGGCTGCATATCGGGAACCTCACGAAGACGCAATACCTCCGGCGGACCATAGCGGGAAATTTCTATTTGGATCATCCAATTTCCTCCGGCGATTGGTTAGACGAAGTTTTATACAACCCCTCGTAAAGCGCAACTTGACTACTGTAAAACCAGACCCGTAAACACATCCGCAGAATGATATACAACTGGCCCAGCAGGAAGGCGGCCCAGATCTCCCCGGCACTGGACGCCCCTGCTCCGGGGGCCACCATCCAGTAGATGAGGATCATCAGGGTCGAGGTGATACCCAATAAATAATACAACCCCATGGTTTTGAGCGGATGTTTAAGAACCAACCCGAAAGCTTCCACCGGAGCAAGCGGCACCATGCGCAGATTCCGATCTACAATAATGATTTTGCTGTAATCAAAAACCATGTTTACCCACCACACCAGGAACCAGACCGCGCCGTACTTGCCCAGGGTAAGGAAGAAAACAATGCGCTCGTCGGTCGTATCTCGGGTCAGGCCACGGATCCATCCCGAAAGGAAATCCAGAAAAACCCCTAATAACAGATAGTAAACCATACCGGCCAATATTGCGAGCAGGACCAAGCGACCCAAAAATCCGGCGGCCGCTTGCAAGAAGTCGGGCGTTTGCGCCCGGGACAGAAAGCGAGAGATGAATCCAGCAGAAAAGAAAGTCCACAGCAGAAGATACAGAAGCCCCAGACCCAAAAAGATTCCTTCACCTTCGAACAACCTGCCCTGGAGAAAATCATTTAAATTTTCGAAAACCGCGCCGATGCCCACCACGGCCGGGTGAAAGGTCCGGGCCAATCCCTGGGCCGTGGCCGAAAAACTCCCATACCAAAGGCTATCGAAACCCTGCACTAAATTTTCCGCGGCCCGGCTGTTTCCCAGACTCCGATAAATCGCCCGGCCAACCACGGAACCCAGGGCTAAGGCCAGCATCAGATTAACGGCATACAGTCCCAATATGTATCGCTTAACCCGCCAGAGCCCCAACACTCCCTGAAAATATGCTCGAAGCGGTTTCATCGTCTCACCCTCTCTGGTTTTTTACCGAAAAACATTCATGGATCCGGAACAACTGCCCGGCACCTAATGAAAGAAAGCCATCAATTCCAGTTTGTGCTGGAACCAGATCATCCATTTGGAAGCCCATTTCCAGCCGGCCAATCGGGCGGGCGCATTTCGTTTCCAGCTGTTGTTGGTACGATTGACGTCCAGCACCAGAACCCGGCGAGGATCGACCTCCACCGATTCCACTTTTTCCGGCCGAATATACTCGAAACGGACCCAACGATCCCTGCCATCCCATCGTTCCAACACCGTATCGCCTCCGGCAAAAGTCACTCTCACCTCCACAGGGAAGGTCGCTTCGCCCCAGCGCCGAACATACACCAGGTTCCGATAAAGTTTCCCGACCGCCGTGTCCCTGGGAGTTGTATCCCGGGCGACCTGCGATATGGGGACGAAGTCGCCATTGTTCTGGAGCAGCCCCTTGGTCGGCTCGAAAGGCATGGACAGCACCCTTCCCACGGCATAGTCAAACACATTAGACCCATAATAGGCCTGTTCAAAAAACCAGTCCATATTCCGTTCCGATATCTCGTTGACCACCTGGAAAAAATCCCGGGGTCGGGGATGGTTAAACTGCCAGCGCTGGTAAAAAGTGGCCAGGATTTTACGGAAGGTATCCCATCCCAGATAATTTTCCAGGGTGCGCAACATCAAGGCCGGTTTGTTATAAGAGTTGACCCGATACGATCCCGGGCCATATCGATAACTGGGCCGGGCCATGGGATCACGCTTCAGGGGAGAGCGGAATCCATCGTAGATGTCGGCGCCGTCGAAGCGTTCGTTTAGTACCACGTCGGGAAACAAGACGGGAATGAAACCTTCCAGATACCATCGCTGCAGAATGGGGGGCGGAAGCGCCACGGACATGACCCGCGACTGCGAGTAGGTATTGAATCCCTCGTCTATCCAGGCATGCTCAAATTCGTTGTTTCCCACCACCCCGTACCAGAATTGATGTCCGGCTTCGTGAATCGTCACGCTCTCGGGCTGCCGCGTCCGCGAGGTGGATAACCACCGACTACCGCCGGTGAACAAGGTGGGATATTCCATCCCTCCCGAACGGGATTGATAGGCGGGATCGACGATGGTCAGATGATCATAAGGGTAGGCCCCGAACCATCCCCCATAATAGCGCAAGGCAAGCTTGGTCGCTTCAAAATAGCGTTCTTTTTTACCCCGATTGTAGGGCTGGAGCAATAAGCGTAAATCCACCGGGGGTAGACCGGGTTCTTCGAAGCGATCGGTATACACCAGGAAGTGGGGGCTGGTTGTCCAGACAAAATCGTGGACATCTTCCTGATAAAAGCGATGGGTGGTGGTACCATCGCCATTCTCTGTGGTCTCGATTTCCCTGCCGGTGGCCCCCACGACCCAGCCGGTTGGCAAGGTCAATCGCACATCGTAGACGCCGTAATCGGCAAAAAACTCCGTCTGAATAAACTGATGACAATTCCAGGTGCCATCTTCCTGAAAAACCCCGATCTTAGGAAACCACTGAGCGATAAAATAATAATCTCC
The DNA here is from genome assembly GCA_015485355.1 of bacterium. Classification (GTDB taxonomy): domain Bacteria; phylum Calditrichota; class Calditrichia; order RBG-13-44-9; family J042; genus JAADJD01. The sequence continues at coordinate 33,760 of WFTQ01000075.1, forward strand.
CACCACACCGGTCCGAGCAAAGGGTCGGGGGACTTTCGATACCCATTCAATGGCGATCCGCACAGTATCCCCGGGAAAAACCGGTTGCGGAAGGGGCACCCGTAAGACGGTACGATCGTGAGGATTCCCATCATCCGGCTGGATATAGGCCATTCCCGCGGTCAAATCCAGAGGCGGTTCCCTCAACAATTGAATGGACTGCACCTTACAATATCCCCAATCCCCCTCCTCCAGTGACTCCAGTGCCCGGGCGAAATAGCGGGAAGAACTTAACCAGGAACTGCGATCGTTCATCCAGGCATTGTAATACAGATGAAACCGCAGCTCCCTTGCCGGGTGCATGGTGGTGTTGATCCAGGTCAGCACCTCCCTGCCATAGATGGTTTTTTGAGCAACGTCCAGACGGACATCCATTTGATAATTGGCAATGCGCTGGCTCAAGGGTACCGCGGCCATGGAAGCCCTCGGCATTGCCAGGCAAATCCCCATCGTCCCCAACCCCAAGAGTAACCGTCGAAAACGAGCGTTCATAAAATCCTCCCCGGTTACCTATCATCATGGCAACGATTTTTCCGCTAAATCACAAAGATAGGGCACCGAGGTGTAAAATCCAAGATACGGGCGGGTACAATTTGTAATCCCTTCCGGGATCGTTGGATCATGCTTCAATCCCCAGGGAACATTTTCACCCCCTGGCGCCAAAACCAGAGGCGCGGGAACATCCTTCCCGGCCTGATGATCAGGGTCGAATACCTGCAGAACCCGTCACCGGGCCGGTTGCAAAAAAGTATCAATTTTAGTCAAATAACAATTTGAATCTCCCCCATCCGCATTCTAAATTGAGGTTCCAACAAATCGCTAAACGAGGATCCATGTTGATCGCCTGATCGGCAAAATTGTCTGTTCAAACGACGGGGGATTACCAGGAACTCTTTGTGAGCACCAACCCGTAATTCGGGACCTGTTCATGGGAAAAAAGGCCATTGCCATCGACAGCGCTGTGGAAAAAATCGCTCTGGAACAGTCTCCTTTTGCGATGTTGTATCCGCCCAGGGAAAAAATCGGGGCCATTGTGGTGGATAATTTCCCGGCGCTGGGGAGACTTACGGCTATGCGGTTCCTGGAATGGGTACAACAACACCCGGGAGGGGTGATCTCTCTGCCCACCGGAAAAACCCCGGAACATTTCATCAAATGGGTGCAATACCTCCTGAATAATTGGAATAAGCCGAAAGTGCAAAAGCTGCTGGGGGATTCCGGCGTGGATCCCTCGCGAAAACCCGACATGAAAAGCCTTCATTTCGTTCAGATCGATGAATTTTATCCGATCAATCCCTGGCAGCACAACAGTTTTTATTTCTATGTGAACGAATTCTACATCGAGGGATTCGGTCTGGATCGGAAAAAAGCGTTGCTGATGGACGGCTCCAAAATCGGTTTACCTGCCGGCGAAACCCTGCAGAGTATTTGGCCGGATAATAAGGTCGATTTGACCTTACGATACCGCAAGGCCGCCACGCTGTTGGAGGCCAGGCAAAAGGAAGTGTTGGCCACCATCGATCAATGGTGCCAGGAGTATGAGGATCGCATCCGGCGACTGGGAGGGATCGGCTTCTTTCTGGGAGGCATTGGTCCCGACGGTCATATCGGTTTTAATGTACGGGGCTCCGATCATTATTCCACGACTCGTTTAACCCCGACCAATTACGAAACGCAGGCGGCCGCGGCCACCGATCTGGGCGGCATCGAAGTGGCCCGCACCCGATTGGTCATCACCATCGGGCTGGGAACCATTACCTATAATCGGCGTGCCACCGCCATTATCATTGCCGCAGGAGAAGCCAAGGCAAAAATCGTGGCCGACGCCATCCAACAGGAAAAGCATGTCCTTTACCCGGCCACAGCGCTTCAGGTGTTACCCGGTGCCCGATTTTACCTTACCATGGGGGCGGCAAAACAGCTCCAGGAACGCCAATGGCATCTGCTGAAATCCCAGCCTTCCCTTTCCCCGGAATGGACGGAGCGCATTGTCATCGACCTGGCCTCCCGATTGCGCAAAAAAATCACCGAATTACAACCCACAGACTTTGCCCGCGACCGAATGGCCGGCATTTTACTGGAAAAACAATCTACCCCGGTCCCGGAGCTGACCCGCCGGATCTACGAAAATTTGATCGAAAAAATCCAAAAAGGGGCACGCCCACTGCGGAACAAACGCTTTTTACACACCGAACCCCACCACGACGACGTCATGCTGGGATATCTGCCCCATGTGGTTCGCCATATTCGCGACGCCAGCAATACCCACTATTTTGTCACCCTAACCAGCGGTTTCACATCGGTAACCAATCTATTCATGAAACAACAACTGTATAAATTGCTCAACTTCATTGACAGCGAGGCATTCAGAGTGCTCATGGAAGAGGGCTATTTTGCCCCGGATAATCCCATCGGCCGCAACCGGGATGTATGGCAATATCTGGACGGCGTTGCAGCGAACAGCGAGGACATGAAAGATGAGGGCATTGCCCGCCGCATGTTGCGAAACCTGATCGCCGTTTTCGAAGAATGGGACCTCGGAAATTTGAAAGACCGCATCATGGAACTGCTGCACTACTTCGAAACCCAATACCCCGGCAAGAAAGACCCGGACTACATCCAGAAATTAAAAGGCATGGTGCGGGAATGGGAGGCCGAATGCCTCTGGGGGTATTTCGGCTGGAACTGCAATAACGTGTTTCATCTACGGCTGGGATTTTACACGGGAGACATCTTTACCGAAGAACCCACTGTGGAACGGGATGTTCTGCCCATCCTGGAGCTGCTGGAACGGATCAACCCCGATATTGTCACCGTGGCCCTGGATCCCGAGGCCAGTGGTCCGGACACCCATTACAAGGTGCTTCAGGCCATCACCGAAGCACTGAAGCGGTATGAGCAAAAAACCGGCCGCTCCGATATTACAGTGTGGGGCTATCGCAATATCTGGTACCGATTTCATCCGGCGGAAGCGAATATTTTTGTTCCGGTCTCGCTGAATATGTTCTCCATTTTACAGAACGCCTTTGTTCATTCGTTTCTTTCTCAACGGGAAGCCTCTTTTCCCAGTTATGAACACGACGGCCCCTTTTCGGAGCTGGCGCAAAAAATTCAGGTACAGCAATATCAGACCCTGAAATCCTGCCTGGGTCGGGAATGGTTTTACGAGCACCCGAGCCCGCTGATCCGGGCCACCCGGGGACTGGTCTTTCTCAAAGAGCTTTCTCTATCCGAATTTTATCAACTGAGCCGAGAACTCCGCCAGGCGCTGGAAAATCGTTAATCGTGGAAACCAAGCACGGCCGGAACTCACTGTCAGGTGACCGAACGCATTTCAAGAATGAATAGAATAAATTAATTTGCACGCCCTGTACACCCGGTGTTTTCGGGATCAATACAATTCGTTAGGGATATTTGACATCATCGGGGGCCGGGGGAGTTGCGCCGGTCCGGGTCTGGGCTGGACGCTCCTGAGGGTTGGGTTTTCCTCATGGGCCCCGGCTCTTCGTCCAACAGCGCTTTCGCGCGCTTCTTTTCCGCGGCATTCAGTATCCACTAAACCTTCATGATCGGGGGCAAGGGGGAACAGGGGACAATGCTCACGTCTTCATCCTGCAAAGACTCCCGAGCAGAAACCCCAATCTTCGAACTCAAAGGCCCGGGGGAAGCGTCAGAACAAGCAGGTCTGAACCACAACAAGGTTCAGCCTCTCATCGAGTCAACGAGGCGAGAAAGTGAAGGGCTTGTAAAGCGGGATGCCTACCGAAAATCGTTAATCCCCGGTCGAACCCACACATTTTTAGCATAAACTATAGAATTTATTTCGGAATTTTTATAATATCTTAAAGTTTAAAGGAACCATAAAACGGAGGAGACAATGCCAACCATTCAGGTTCGTGGTGCCAATTACTATTATCAGGTGGCCGGGTCGGGTCCGGAAACCGTTGTATTTGCGCACGGCTTTCTCATGAATGGGGATATGTTCCATCCCCAAATAGAGGCGTTACAAAAGGACTACCGATGCCTGGCTTTCGACTGGAGAGGACAGGGTCGAAGCGAAGCCACCGCCACCGGGTATGATATGGACGAACTGTTTCTGGATGCCGTAGAATTCATTCAGAAATTGGAGGCCGCTCCCTGCCACTGGGTGGGGCTGTCCATGGGAGGATTTGTGGGCATTCGTCTGGGAGCCCGACGCCCAGAACTGCTGAAAAGTCTGGTTCTGGCAGAAACCTCCGCCGAAGCAGAAGACCCCAAAAAACGGGTCAAATGGAAAACCCTGGCCTATATATTCCGGGTATTCGGCGTGGGTCCGGTGAAAAATCCCATCACCAAGACCCTTTTTGGAAAGAAAATTCTCCATGATCCTTCCCGACAGGAGATTGTCAAGAAATTTCAGGACCACTGGGATCATCTGGACAAAGCCGCCACAATGAAGACGGCCATGGCCATCTTTCACCGAAAGAGTGTGGTGGAAGAACTTGGCCGCATTTCCATTCCCACGCTGATTATCACCGGGGATCAGGACATAGCCCGAACCTCCGAGGAAGCCAAACGCATGAAGGAGCTCATCCCCCACTCGCAGCTCGTAGTGATCTCCGGAGCGGGCCATAGCAGCTCCATCGAAGAACCCGAATCTTTCACCAATGCTCTGAAAGCGTTCTGGAAAACTTTAAAGGAGGAAAGCCGAAAATGAGAGTAAGAATGGTAGCGATGCCACCCTCCGGTCAAGCATCCCTGGCGGTCTTTCACGACCATCAATGGATTCCTCTGGTCCCGGTCATCGAACGGATGAAAGCCGCCAATCAGAACATCCAATATCTGCCGCAAGTCAGCCGGGACCTGGTAGCCTTTCTAAAAAATTACCCCGATATGAAAGACGAATTGGAAAGGCTATTTCAATTTGTGCAAAAAGAGAGGCTCAATTATAGCGAGGAGATGGACGTATCATCCCGCCTGCCGTTCCAGCCGTTGTCCTTTCGGGATTTTTCACTCTGGGAGGCTCATTTCATCCAGGCCAAATGGGGATTAATTCGGCGGTTCCTTCCGGGCAAGGCCAAAATATTACGGTTATATCAAAACATCACCGGAAAGCCTCACTCCAAAACGCTGCCACCCCCAATGTTTTATCAGGTGCCCGTGTATTATATGGGAAACCATTTGCAATTCTATCCAGACGGAGCAACCATCCCCTGGCCGGGTTACAGCCGGTTATTGGACTATGAGCTGGAAATCGGCGTCATCATCAGCAAACCACTCTATAATGCTACGGCGGAAGAAGCCCTGAACGCCATCGGTGGATTTACCATAATCAATGATTTCAGTGCACGAGACCAGCAAGTAAAAGAATTTCTGGAAGGACCGTTTGGACCGGTGATCAAAACCAAGAATTTTGCCACCGGCATGGCCAATGAAGTGGTTACGGCCGACGAAATTTTACCCCGATTCGAACAGTTAACGGGGGTGGTAAAAGTCAACGGAAACCTCTGGGGAAAGGGGAGCACGGCTAAACCCAATCACAGTCTGGGACAAATGGTCGCCTACGCCAGTCTGGAAGAAAAACTCTATCCCGGAGAGTTATTAGGAACGGGCACAATTCCGGGATGCAGCGGCGTGGAAGTCGATCGCTGGATTCGTCCCGGAGATGAGGTACTCCTGGAAGTGGAAGGATTGGGGCGATTATTCAATCGGATTGGAAAACTTTCGGAAACATAGCGGAGGGGATAGACACCTTCACCGGAAAAGCGAACTGTAAAAAGGGCCATAGCCGGTGAGGCGTGGAGACAATTTAAAAGGCCGGATCTTTTGACTGCCTGTCCCACCCCTAACGAGCGGGCCGTTGGCAAAAAAGGATTGTCGGCAGGCGGTTTCCATCCCGCAGCACATCATACCCTTCGGTTGCGGGAAAAGCGAGGTTTTTTTCAGCCTCTTTCGAAGGTTCTAAAATAAAAAGCTCTATACGTGCGGAAGGCTCTGAATCCGATGGTCAGAGCCTTCCCTCGGTGCCCGGGGCCGGACTCGAACCGGCACGGTCCAAAGGGACCGAGGGATTTTAAGTCCCTTGCGTCTGCCAATTCCGCCACCCGGGCGAAACAAAAAAAGTACTTGCCCTCAGGCAAGTACCTTTCCTGAAACTGGAGCGGGAGACGGGACTCGAACCCGCGACCCTAACCTTGGCAAGGTTATGCTCTACCAGCTGAGCTACTCCCGCAAACCGCTGAAAAATATAATACCTATTTATCAGGTTGTCAAGATTCAATCCAAATTCCAACGTCCACCTATTCCAATAATATACCCCGATGCCCGTCCTGTTCCACAGTGCGCGAAAGCTCTTCAAACGATAAGCCCGCCTGTTTGGTGATAAACGAAATGACCATGGGAACATTCACCCCGCTCACCACGTGGGTCTTCTCGAATTCCCGTTCCAACATTTTACCGATGCGCCAGCAATTGCCGCCCCGCAAATCGACCAGGATCAACAGTTCCCGGGCCTGACGGGTATGAACGGCTTCCACAACCTGTTCAAAAAGTGTTTGCGGGGCCACCCCGTCGTTGGAAAATGCCAGTACGTTCTCAAAGCGCCCAACCAGACACTCCACAGTGTGCAACAGCTCGAAGGCCAGTTTGCCATGACAAATCACGATGCCCAGCCGCATCATTCAAAGTCCTTATCCAAAAAGTCGCGCATTTTTAAATGCATCAGGTGCTCCCTTTCCTGACGCTTCATTTTCTCTATCAATCGCTTGTTAAATTCCTGGGCGGTGTGATGTCCATAAATTTTCAATAACTGATTGAGGGCGATGGTTTCCGCAATAACCGTGATGTTCTTACCCGGATTGATCGGCAACACCACCAGGGGAATTTCCACCCCCAGAATATTGGTTTTCTGTTCATCCAGCCCTGTACGGTCGTAGTCCGCATTGGGATCAAAGTCCACCAATTGAACCTCCACTTCCACGCGCTTATGCACCCGGACGGCCCGGATGCCGAAAATGCTACGCACATCGATCAATCCTAATCCCCGGATTTCCAGATGGTGTTCGGCAATTTCCCGACCCTCTCCCATCAAAATTTCTTCCGCCTTCTTGGTGATGATGACAATATCATCGGCGACCAGACGATGCCCTCGTTCCACCAGATCCAGGGCGATCTCGCTCTTCCCGATGCCGCTGCGCCCGGTAAACAGCAAGCCAATGCCATAAACATCCACCAGCGTTCCATGAACAGTGGTTCGGGGGGCGAATTCGTTGTTCAAATAATCGCTTAAAAAATGGGCGAACTGGGTGGTGGCGAATTCGGTTTGAAAGACACAAATATAGCGGCGGGTGGCGATATCCAGCAGTTCTTTGGGAGGTTTGTTTTTATCCGTTACCACGATACAGGGAATCTCGTACTGCAGCACCCGTTCTAAGGACTTGCGCCGCTGTGCCGGTGCAAGGCTGTTCAAATACCGCACTTCGGTATTCCCCAGAACCTGGATGCGGTGATAAGTAAATAAATCCAGGAATCCCGCCAGTGCCAACCCAGGCCGGTGCAATTCACTATCGGTAATCACCCGGTCGAAACCGGTGCTGGTCGTCATTAAATGTAAACGTAATTTATCCCGGGTGTCTTTGTACAGTTTTCCTACGGTTAACTTGGGCTTTAGCATGCAATGGACTCGTTTTCATGAAAAATACATGATTTTCGCTTTTTCGGAAACTTGTGCCCCCAGATGGAAACACCCAATTGTATTTTCTGTTGGTTCAATTTATATCGAAAACCCCGGGGAAGCAAGCCGCATCCTCCCTAAAATAATAGGGGGATATCGAACGGATATCCCCCTGTCATTTATGCCATATATTTTCAACTCTCAGGCGGAGTGAATCTTATCAATATCCTTGGTGCGGACCTTCTGTTTGTAACGTTTGAGCTGGCGCTCAGCATTATCCAGGGCAAAATCAAAACTCTTACGCAGGTCTTCGGAAGTCTCCTTTACAACAATCTGCTTGTTGTTCACCTTGATTTTAAGCTCTGCATAACGCATTAATTTTTCCCAGCCCAGAATGATCTCCAACCCGATGATGGCATCATAATAGCGGTTCAGCCTGGCCACTTTCTCTTCAATATAGCTGCGCAAATCTTCGGGAAGTTTAAAATGCCGGGCGGTAATGGTGAAGTTCATGGAAACCTCCTTGGTTTAAAGATCATGAGTTAGGTTATTTATCAGGCCCTTGGGTGAGCCTTTTGATAAACATGTTTTAAACGTTCCATGCTCACATGGGTATAAATTTGGGTTGTGGCTAAACTTTCGTGGCCCAGCAGTTCTTTGACGGCCAATAAATCGGCTCCCCGATCCAGCATATGGGTGGCGAAGGAGTGCCGCAAGGTGTGCGGACTCAACTGTTCCTGCTCCGAAAGCTGATGCAGATATTTTTTAACCATCCGTCGCACGGCCTCAGGGTACAGGGGCCTCCCTTTGCGAGTTACAAAAACGCGCTCCGGTTCTTCGAATGCGTTTACCGCTCTGGATCGAATATCGAGGTAATTCTGAAGGGCGGTGAGGGATTGCTTTCCCAGGGGTAATAATCGTTCCTTCTTCCGCTTTCCCAACACCCGAACGATTCCGCTCTTGAAATTGATTTGTTTCATTTGTAATTCTAATAACTCGGCCAGACGCATTCCTGTTCCATAAAATAATTCCAGAATGGCCCGGTCCCGTAACCCTTCGAACGTATCCGTAGGAGGCAGCTCCATCAACCGTTGCATCTGGGTCTCGCTCAGCACATGGGGCAATGGGCGATTCCGTTTCGGGGCCGAAACCACCATGGCCGGGTTTTTTTCAATATCTCCCCGGCGCACCAGATAACGGAAAAAGGAGCGCAATGCCGAAAGTTTGCGCGCCACACTGCTTTTTTCCATTCCGCTGATGATTAAATTTCCCAAAAACTCTCTGATATGATCAACATCGACCTGCGCGGGGGAAACTTTATCCGTACCCAGGTGATGTTCCAGGTAGTCGATAAATTGTCCGATGTCGGTGCTGTAGCAGACCGCGGTGTGTTGAGAATAGCGCCGCTGGTGGATTAAGTACTGGATAAATTGATCTAATTTATTCCACATTCTGCGGTTCGAACGCTTCCATTTTAAATTTATGCTTACAATCCGGGCATTGCAGAAATTCGCCTTCTCTGCGGGTGGTGCGCTTTTCCAACAGCGGGAATCCACAATCGGGGCATTCCCGGTCCACGGGAGGATTCCAGAGGGCAAACTTGCATTTGGGATATTCACTACAACTGTAAAAAATTTTCCCCCGCCGCGATTGCCGTTGAACCATGGTACCGGTGCAACCCTCCATCGGACAAAGCACCCCCGTACTCAACGGTTTGGTAAATTTGCACTCCGGAAACCGCGAGCAGGCCAAAAAAACGCCGTAACGGCCCTGTTTCACCACCAGGGGACTTCCACACTTTTCGCAGAGCTCATCGGTGACGCGGGCCGGCTCCGGCTCTTCCAGAGGACGGGTATTTTTACACTCGGGATATCCGGAGCAGGCCAGAAAGCGCCCGTTCCGTCCCCAACGAATCACCATGGGTCGACCACATTTGTCGCACACTTCGGTGCTATTTTCCTGTAACCCATTGCGAATCTCTTCGATCCGTGCCACGACTTGATCCAGGGTCTGTTTAAAGGGCTGGTAAAATCCATCCAATGTTTCCCGATAGGTGGCTTTCCGGTTCTCAATCTTGTCCAGCTCATTTTCCATTTCTGCAGTGAATTTCACGTTAAAAATATTGGGAAAATGCCGGATCAAAAGGTCGTTAACGGTTCTACCCAACTCCGTGGGTACCAGGGCACGATCCTGCTTTTCCACATACTTTCGTTGGAACAGGGTGGAGATGATCTGGGCGTAAGTACTGGGGCGCCCGATCCCTAATTTATCCAACGTTTTAACCAGGGTGCTTTCGGTATAGCGCGCCGGAGGCTTGGTGAACCGCTGGTTCAGGATTAGATCCAGGAGTTTCAAAAGATCGCCCGTTTGAATCGTTTGCGGCATCTTTCCGGATTCAGCCTCCTCCTCAGAGGCCGCTTCCGGCATCTCGGTGTTGGGCTGATAGACCTGTAAGAATCCCCGGAATTTGATGACCTCCCCACTGGCCCGGAAATAATATTCCCCCGCCTGTACTTCTATCGTGGTTTTCTCGGCGATCGCGGGTTTCATCTGAGAGGCCACAAAACGTTTCCAGATCAAATCGTAAATCTTAAATTGTTCTTCGGTTAAAAATGAACGAATGCGCGTGGGTTCAAACTCCGGTTGAATATAAGTGGGCCGAATGGCCTCATGGGCATCCTGGGCCCCCTTTTTAGTACGATAAACATGGGGCTTTGTCGGCACATAGGACCCTCCGTAACTTTCGGCGATGTACTGTCTGACCTTATCGAGGGCTTCCTGACTAATCCGGGTGGAATCGGTGCGCATATAAGTGATTAACCCCACGTTGCCCTGGGTGCCCAGATCGATGCCCTCGTACAGCTGTTGGGCGACGATCATAATGCGGGCGGTACTCATGCGGAATCGTCGGGAAGCATCCTGCTGCAAGGTGCTGGTAATAAAAGGTGGCGGGGGACGCCGGGTCACCTCTTCCTTTTTCACTTCCACGACCCGAAAAGACGCTTTTTCCAGGCGTTCCTTGTGTTGCCGAGCTTCTTGTTCGCTGGCAATGCGGAAGCGATCGGGGTCCAGTTTCTGATCCCCGATTTTGTACAGTCGAGCGGTGAAGGTTTCATTGGCCGGCGTTTCCAATCGGGCGTCGATCGTCCAATATTCCGTAGGGACGAAGGCCTCGATCTCTGCTTCCCGCTCGCAAATCAGCCTCAGGGCCACCGATTGAACCCGCCCGGCGCTCAACCCCCGATAAACGGTTTTCCACAACACCGGGCTGACCATGTACCCCACAATCCGATCCATTACCCGACGGGCCTGTTGAGCATTCACTCGATGCATATCGATTTCTCGGGGATTTTCCAGGGCTTTCAAGACCGCGGGTCGGGTAATTTCATTAAATTCAATCCGCAAAATGTTGGGATTGGCCTTCTTGATGCTATCGGCGATGTGATAGGCAATGGCTTCGCCTTCCCGATCCGGGTCCGTGGCCAGCAAAACCTGATCGGCCTGCTCCGCTGCCTTACGCAAATCCTTTATAACCTTGGTTTTCCCACGAATAACGGTATAATGTGGACGGAAACCTTTTTCAATGTCCACACCCAGACGACTCTTCGGTAGGTCGATAATATGTCCCACCGAGGCGGCCACCTGGTACGCCTTGCCTAAAATCTTGTGAATGGTTTTCGCCTTCGCCGGTGACTCTACAATCACCAATTTCCTTCCCCGCGCATCCGCCATAGGAACAGTCTACCTCCTTATCAATTTATTTTGTCGTTTCCCGGAAAAATGACGGCATCCGTTTCCAGATTCTGCGCATCTTTCCCCATCAAAACCTGAGCCACGATTTTGCGGATTAATGGAAAATCCACTTCGCCCATTCCCACAAGGAAACTCTGCTCCAGAATTTCTTCTACAAGCAACGGGGTGAGAACGCCTAACATTTGCAACTGTAAAAGGTACCCATACGCTTCCGGGGTAAAAATTTTCCGCTCCTCTCGGGACAGAAACCGATAGGCCCTGGGAAGCGCCTTGGGGGCCTCCGTTTGTTTAACACCGCCACCATGGTAATGGGTCTTCACCCATTGAATGGCTTTGCGGATTTCCTTTTCCGTGTAACCTTTTTCCAATAACACCCGAGACAAACTCTTAAAATCCGGAGGCTGAACCCCTGAAGGTTTGGAAATTTCGGAAACGATATATTCAATAATTTCTATGATTCGTTCTTGCATAAACTCCCCGGTTGTCTATGATCAAATTTAAAGATTTTGTTATGAAAAGCAACTGCTTTATCCCCCATTTTCTCCGGTCGTTTCGGCCGCCGGCGCCCTGCAAGCCTTAACTATCGGTTTTTCCACAATTAAGCAGACATCCGTTCGGCGGACAACCCCATTCCAATGACCCCGATCTTCATGGAGACTATGAGCTAAACGCCGATTCGACAAAAATGTTCGTATGCCCGGGAAAAAAGTTTAGCCCGCAAAAGCAAGAGTTCGGCAACCAGTAAGTGACTCCATTCCACAACCCAATCGACTGCATCCATTCATCATGGTGATCGGAACCCCGGCCGGGTATGGCTCCCCTTAACGTGAATATCAGGCCTCCCGATACACGGATCATCGTTGGTCGATCAGTATGGGCTTCCGCAACCGGGCGATCACGAAACAACGGCATCCCCATGAAACCCAACCACTTCCCCGGTATTCGGAAACGACGCTGTCAAAACAACCGTGGCATGGGCCCGGGTGTTTTTCTTTGACACTTTCAACCTATGGAGGGTAGGGGCGGCGGTTTCTCCCGGAGGCTGTATCGACTTCCGTTTTTCGCGGACGCTTGTTCCGGATATTGTCCCTGAGGAAACGGCTTGCCACGGCAGCCCCCTCCTCCCGGAAAGGAAACGGTTTCCGGAAGGAGAAGGCGAGAAGGGAGAGGCATCTTTACGAGGGATGTTTCTGCACCCGAAAATGGAAGGGCACCACAATGTGAACCCTTACGGGTACACCGTTCACTTTTCCCGGGATAAACTCGAACTGCCGAAACGCGTCAATCGCCCTCCGATCCATCTCCCCAACGCCACTGCTGCTCACTACCAATATATCGTAAACATTTCCATCCTCTCGGATGGTACCCTTCAAAATCACCCGGCCTTCCAGTTTTTGTTCCAGAGCCGACTCCGGATATTGGGGTTCAACCCGCTTTTTCAACACCGGTTTTTCGGTAAGCGCTTTAAACGACACCAGACCCTTATCCGGTACCACCGTCTCTTGATTCATCCGGGGTGCAACCGGTTCTTCGTGGATTCCCTTCTCGGTTTGGCTACATCCCATGCTCAGGAGGAACAAAAACATCCCCATTAAACCATTCATCAGGCGCATGACCTTACCTCCTTTTTATTTTCGGTTTCTTTTAAACGCCCAGGAAAGGCCTTCCGGAATTAACCCCGCGCGGATTTAAGACTATGGGTTTTTTCCACTCACCTGCTTACGGATACTTTCACCTCCTGTTCATCCGGAGCGTCTGATTTCCAAGAAAACAGACGGATCTTGGCGCTCTCCGGTTTTTGTTCGTCCGAATGCCATCGCAAGAAAGATCGCCCCCTTAGTTTATTGTATCCGAAAGGTAAAAGGTATCGTCATCCACACCTTGACGGGCGATTTCTGCACTTTTCCGGGTTCAAACCGAAACATTCGTGCCGCGGCAACGGCGGCGCTATCCAGTTCCGCGTGCCGGGCCGATTTCAATATTCGGGTGCGAATGACCCGACCCTGCTCATCAATCAAAACTTTTACAATAACACGCCCTTCCACCCCCTTCTCTCTCAAAGCGTCCGGATAACGGGGTATGGCCCGCTTCAAGATTTTTGGTTTGACCGATAACTGATAAAAGGGAACCACGTCGGTCTCCCCCGTAGACGGGGCATCGGGCAACAGAAACCGGCGGGTTTCTTTCATCGTCTCCTGTAATTCCCGAAAGCTCCGGTAATACAACCCTGGAATTCGGAGATATTCCTTGAACTTTTTCTCCCAGATATCCCCTTCTTCGATGGTCGCTTGGCTCACCTCTTTGGGTTGAAGCACCAGGAAGAGGGCGAGTTGCCCGTTGTGCGGAAGCGCCTGACCAAGAATAATGCCTTCGGTAGACGGCACAATCGCACGCACCGAAAACACCGGTGCCTTTTTCCGGGCTTGCTGGAGGATCAAGAACAATCTGTCCAATGCATGGGAAGTTTTCCAATCTTCCAGTCCGTTAAAATGAAACAGCGCAATGCTGAGCGGCAACCCTTCCCCTCGACCGTCGGGCAAAAAAATTACCCGCGCATAGTATTCGGAGGTGATCGGGAAAAAGTAGCGCTGGTTCCGGGTCTGCTTCAGAAAAGGAAAAACGCGGTATGCCAGCAACTCGATCTTTCGGTACCCGAAGGTCCGTTTCAGTTCTTCCATCAATTCTTCGCTATTTTCCAGCACCCTCTGAATGCGGTGAACACTGGTTTCTCCGGGAAATAAAGGGATAGAGTATCCCTGATCCTGATTACTCCCCTTCAGTAAATACACGTACATTTCGTTTACGCTCTGCTGTTCCGGTTCCCTGGAACAGAGAATGAGAAGCATGGCCGTGAGTCCTACGGCCAGAGTGATCTCTATACGGTGCTTCATGCGAGTCTCCCTTTTCTCGTTCGTTAAAACATCCACACAATGAAATATCCTTGTCCTGGTGACTGAATTCGATATACCAGAAACGGGGTCGGCTGATTCTCTACCCGAACTTCTTCCAGAAAGATTTCCGTTTGGGTCAACGGGGGGGCATCCGTTGAAGAAGCGGCGAACCAACGGAACCATCCCAGTCCCCCACAGAGCAACAAAACGGCGGCCGCAGCGGCCAGGATCCATTTTCGCCCGGTCGAAGTTGGCCTTACAGCATGGGATCGTCGTGGATGGCTCCACCCGGTGGCGGGCACCTTGGGGGGCAACTCGCACCGTTCCAGCTGTTGTATAGCCAAGTCCAGGGCCTGGAGACTTTCCCAATAAAAACGGCAGTGGGGACATGTCTGCAGATGCAGGGCCGCTTTTTCGGGAAGGTTCTGCAAGTTGTCCCGATCAAAGGCGTCGTCCAAGCAATGGCGAATCTGTTTACAGGTCATGCTTCTTCTCCTGCAGTTTGACATACATTTCCCGTAATTTGCGTCGGGCCTTCATCAAATGGACCCGTACGGTGTCTTCCGAAATATCCATCACTTCGGCGATGTCCGGCACCTCAAAACCTTCCTGATATTTCAGCAAAAAGATCATCCGTTGTCGGGCCGGCAAACGGCGGATCAGCCGAAGCAGGAGATTCACTTCAGACGTATCGGAAACCGCATTCAAAGGCATCTCATGGTATTTGTGGTTCCAGGACACTTTCAATCGTTGATAAGCGCTTCGCTTCCAATCCAAACAGACATTCCTCAGAATCCGGAAGAACCAGTTCGCGAACGGCCTGGAGGGATCGTATTCCTTTCGGTGTTTCCAGGCCTTGAACATACTTTCCTGAACAATGTCCTGAGCATCCTGCCAGTTGCGGGAAAATTGCCATGCCAGACGCATTGCAGCGCTCCGAAGCGATTCCATTTCTCTGATAAACTGATCGGCTCGCTTCACCCGTCTTTCCTTTGCCTCGATTCAGGGAACCCTCTCGTCCACAAGACATAGATAAATACGATCGATTTCAAGAAACATTTACTTCGGCCAAAGTTTCCAAGGGTTGTTTGAAAATAAGGAATTTTATAGATTCTTCAAAAAAGGAGTCCGCGGTGAAACCGAAAACAGAATCCCTTGAAGCCCGCCGCCGACGTTTGGAATCCATCATTCAGGCTTTAAAGCAAAAATATCCCGATGCTCCTTTGGCCCTTCGTTTTTCCAATCCCCTGGAATTGCTGGTGGCGGTGATTCTTTCGGCCCAATGTACAGACGAACGCGTGAACCAGGTCACCCAGACTCTTTTCAGGAAATACCGCCGACCGGAGGACTACCTTAAAGTATCACAGGCGGAGTTGGAGGATGACATTCGTCCCACGGGCTATTACCGCAACAAGGCCCGTTCCCTGAAGGCCTGTTGTCGGATGCTGGTGGAGACATTTCAAGGAGAGGTACCCCGCAGCATCGAGGAAATGACCCGTTTACCCGGTGTGGGACGCAAAACGGCCGCCATGGTGCTGGGGAACGCCTTCGGCATCCAGCAGGGCATTGCCGTGGACACCCATGTCCGCCGTGTGGTGGAACGCCTGCAGCTTTCCGAGAAAAAAACCCCCGAAAAAGTGGAACAGGATTTGATGGAATGGGTCCCCCGGCAGGAGTGGACATGGTTCAGCAACGCCATGATACTGCACGGCCGCCATGTCTGCACGGCGCGTCACCCCCGTTGTCACGAATGTGTCATCGCCCCGTGGTGCCCCTATCCGGAGAAGCCGGATACCAATTGATTTTTAAAAATCATCTTTCCATTTCGCCCAGAACATTTTATTTTTCGCATCGGTACAAAGAGGAGTACAGATGGTAACGATGTTTCCGGGTCCGATAGCGCCGACGCCGTTGCCGATGGATTCTCGACCCGAAGCATTGCTTTTCGTTATTCGTAAAATCAGGCCTTTTTCGGAGAGGTTCGGAAAACGTTTCCATTAAAGGTTGGAATTCGGCTTTGGATCAAGCTTATTTTTAGACATACCACCGACGGAGAGGTGGCCGAGTGGTTTAAGGCGGCGGTCTCGAAAACCGCTTCCCGCTTTCGGCGGGACGTGGGTTCGAATCCCACCCTCTCCGCAATGGAGTAAGCGGGGCATGTACGGGCCTACGGAGGCGGGGGAAAGATATCCGTTACTTTCCTGACAGATTAACCACGGGAAGCGATCGAGGGATCGGCCTAAGACGTTTCCGGGAAAAGGGGAGTATGTCGTTCGGCACGGTTCTCCAAGGGACAATCCGCCGGGGGCCTGTCGCTCCCTGGGGCACGAAAAGGTGAGCTGGATAGATGTCTGCAGAGGATGCCCGGAGGATTGGCTTTTTTGCGTGAGGTTGGGCTATGGAGGGGTGCCGGAGTGGTTGAACGGGGCGGTCTTGAAAACCGCTGTGGCGCCTGTCGCCACCGTGGGTTCGAATCCCACCCCCTCCGCCAATTTTTTATCCTTAAATATTGGTAATACCGAAAACAGAAATGGGAAAGATATTTAAATTTTTCGTAAAATAACTATTGCCTCTCTCGAGGGTTGTCTACCATACAATTTCATCTGTTGAGCGCTATTTCCGCGCAAACGAGCAACCCAAGCTTTTACAAGATTAAATCCAATAGATGTACCTAATTCAATAATAATTTCATCAACAGGAACCATTACGCCTTGATGCCTAACGTTTCCAATCACCAAAACGACTAATCCGCTATCTTTTAATATTTTTTGAAATGAGATTAGACTTGCAAGCATGTCCTCAAAATAACCTTCGATCATTTTTGGAATACGCTGATCTTTATTGGAAGAAAATTGAGATAAACATTCAGCTAAAGTCGGGCTCATTTTTAAAACGTTATATTTAACTATTGGTGGTGATTTAGCTTCAACATGCGAACGGAAGGAATTATGCCTTAAGCTTAAAATATCTTTTTCCGTCAAACCCAGGCCTAAAAGTGTTAAATGAAAAACTCTGGTGTAATCGTGCCTATTCGGATAAGGTGGTGAGGTAAAAATTAAATCAATATCTTTTTCAAATCCCGACAAATTTCGAGAATCTGCTTGAAAAACCTGCCAATTTTTTTCTGAATTTTGGTTTTTATAACTAATCTCTCTTAGCATAGAATTCAATTCATTGAAGAAAATGGAATAAATATTATTACTTTGATCGGGTTTCTCGATCCAGCGAAACCATCCCCCATCTGGAAC
>WFTQ01000076.1 GCA_015485355.1 bacterium
CCGCAATCGCGGTGTAGCGTCCCGCCCAGAGCTTACTGCCGAACCCGCCCCCCATGTGTTCACAAATGACCCGCACCCGGGAAACGGGGATATTCAGCGCTTTGGCGACCCCTTCGCGCACGCCGTGCACGGCCTGAGTGGAATCGTAAATGATCAATTGATCCCCCTCCCAGGTGACCACACTGCCATGGGGTTCCAGGGGAACATGAACCTGTACCTGGGTTCGAAAAGTTCGTTCGATGATCACGTCCGCTTCGGCAAAGCCCTTTTCGATATCGCCTTCCTGCCGTTCCCGGGGCTTGCGCACATTGGGGCGGTCTTGAAAGACCCGAGGCGCATCGGATTGCATGGCACTTTCCAGATCCGCAACAAAAGGCAAGGGCTCGTATTGCACCCGGAATAACCGCAGGGCGTCTTCCAGGACCTCTGGAGACGTGGCGGCCACCGCCGCCACTTCCTCTCCCGCATAGCGGATCCGACCGGTGGGATGCACATCGGTGAGTATCGCCCGCACCTCAGGATGTTGCCGGACCCGGGAATCATCGATACGAACGATTCGTGCGGCGGGATAGGGCGAGCTCAATAGAGCACCGTACAGCATTCCGGGCAAGGAAACATCGTAAACAAACCTGGCCTTTCCCTGCACTTTTAAGGGAGCTTCAATCCGGGGATAATATGTGCTGAGTATTTTCATTTCTTTCAAGGATTTCCACTTTGCCATGGCTACTTCCCTCCTTCCATCATGCGGGCCGCCTGCTGAACCGCTTCAAAAATTTTATTGTAGGCTCCACAACGGCATAAATTCCCCGATAATCCTTCACGAATTACCTCCGGTGTTGGATGGGGATGCCTTTTGAGCAAGGCAGTGGTCGCCACAATAAAACCCGGGGTACAAAATCCACACATCAGTCCGTCCTTTTCGACAAAAGCCTGCTGGACGGCGTTTAGTGTGTTCCCCCGGCTTAACCCCTCCACCGTAATAATCTCTTTATCCCGAACATCCACAGCCAGGATACTACAAGCTAACATGGCTTTATCGTCCACCAGTACCGTACAGGCACCACATTCACCCCGATTACAGGCGGGCTTGGCACCCGTCAACCCCAATTGCTCCCTCAGGACTTCCAGCAGTGTGGTACGGGGTTCCACGGTAACTTGATGCGTTTTTCGGTTAACCTTCAGAGCCATTTTCACTTTTCCGGAAATCCTTTCGGCAGCCTCCCCGGCAAAAACGGCGGTTGCCGTTTCCGGTAGCAAACCGCCGCTCACAACGGCAGTACCAATGAGTGTGGTACCCATCCCTTTTAGAAAATCCCTGCGGGAGAGTCCAGACGATTTCTCTTTTCTGGGCATGGATATCAGGCCTCCTCCATTTGTCCATCGTGTTCGGTGCTCATCAAAGATAAGCGAACCTCTCGTGGAATTCAAGAAAAAGAGTGCGAGCTTTTCCACAACAGCCCGGTTCGCTTAAACACCCTTGAATCCCAAAAAGGAAGCTTTAAAAAATTCCGCCAATACCTTGGCATCGGGGGAAAACTCAGCGACTTGGTTGTTCCTGCGATGTAACGTTCTCTGAAGTTGTCGAGGGTGTATGATGTGTACCGTACCAACGCTTGAAGCGTTCCAGTTCGTCGTGAATGGCCTTCACCACCAGGGCAAGCACGGTGGCATCATCCACAAACCCGATGCCCGTTAAAAAATCGGGAACCAGGTCCAAGGGATTCAGGAAATACAGTAATGCGGCGGTTCCATAGACGATGGCCCGCCAGGGTACTTCCCGGTACCGGCGTTTTCGGAAGGCATCCAACATCCGAAGCAACCATTGCAAGTTGTCCCACATTTTATGCAATGCTTCCCGATGTCGCCGGGCCTTCCGGGCTGTTTCTCGGATTAAGTGTTCCAAGCGGGGCTCCTCCCCGGCAATAATTTCGGCACGTTGCTTCATCTGTTCCAGGGCATGGATAAGATTCCCGATTTTCATATGGATTTTCGCGTTATCCACTCTTAAAATAATGGCTGAAATAAGATAAGGGTAGTCAATAGCAAACGCAATTTCCGATGGAAAGAATCATTAAATTTTTCCTGTTCCCGGCCGCCTTGGTGGGTACCAGCGGATTTGCAGTGGCCCTGTGGCAAAGTATTCCTTCGGCATTGACCCAATGGCAATCCCATTGGCCCTTTCTAGCCGGGATGATTCTCTACCTGTTGTTATGGCGATTATATTTTTCTCGGCGAGCTCCCTTCTGGTCGATTGTTGAACACGAACTAACCCACGCGGTGTTTGCCTTGTTATGCTTTAAACGGGTTCGCGCCTTGAACGCTTATCGGAAACGCGGAGGCCGTGTGGTTGTGGAAGGCGGTAATTTTGTGATAGCCCTGGCACCCTATGTCTTTCCGTTACCTATTCTGTTCTTGATCCTGGCCAAATGGATGATCGTTCCCCAATATAATGCTCTGTTAAACTTTTTTCTGGGTTTCTTTCTCATGTTTCACCTGATTCCCCTTTTCTACGAATATCACCCTTCTCAACCCGATATCCGTGGGACGGGGATACTGTTTTCAACAATCATTATACTGTTCGGCAATTTGTTTTTCATCGGTCTTACCCTGGCTGCCCTGGAACCCGGTGCGGTACACATCCCTCGCTATTTAAAAACCGGGTGGGAAGTCTCTCTTCACAATGCCCATTGGCTAAGCCAATGGATCTGGCAACAATTAATGACCCGGTAGCGCAGAAAGGCCCGCTTCTTTTCCCGGTTGCTTTCACCCTGCGAAAAAAGTATAATTGGAAGAAATTTGTAGTGGCAATAAAGTGCGGAAGGAGGCAAACAACGGCCAAGAACAGGCACAAGCCGGATTTTCGTTTCCGTTTTTTGGGAAGCGTTCAGATAGTTCAAATAACTGGTTTATCGTAGGGATCGATCCATGAAAGCGGGAACCGCCGCCACAGGTATTAAACCCCGGGTGGATGCTCAAACCCTGATGATCAATGAAATTTTCTACAGCATTCAGGGAGAATCCACGCATGCCGGGAAACCATGCGTGTTTGTCCGGTTAACTTACTGCAACTTGCGCTGTGTGTATTGCGACACGGCCTATGCTTTTTACGAGGGTTCCCCCATGGCATTGTGCGATGTCCTGAAAAAGGTGGCATCCTATCACTGTTCTCTGGTGGAAATTACCGGTGGGGAACCGCTCTTACAACCGGCTGTGTTGTCCTTAATGAAGCAACTATGCGATCAGGGATATCAGGTATTGTTAGAAACCAGTGGAAGCCGTTCCGTGAGGCGGGTAGATCCGCGCGTGATTAAAATTATGGATATTAAATGCCCTTCCAGTGCAATGGCTCATAAGAACTTTCCGGGCAATCTGGATTATCTGTTACCTCATGACGAGGTGAAGTTTGTACTGGGGGACCGTCGGGATTACGAATGGGCAAAGGCATTCATTCGAACCCATGGGCTTCATCAAAAAGTACATGCCATTCTGTTTTCGCCGGTATTCGAATGGCTTGCGCCGGCGACCCTTGCCAACTGGATGCTGGAGGATCATTTACAGAAACAATTCCCTAATGTTCGGTTGCAGTTGCAGTTACATAAATACATATGGAGTCCGGATCAACGGGGCGTTTAAGAAAAAGGAGCAGAGCTATGCAGCGGAAGCTGACCAGAGTTGCGCAAACTTTCCGATGGGAAATGGGACATCGAATTCCCTACCATCGGAGCGGGTGTCAGAATTTTCATGGTCATTCTTACCGGATGATTGTGGAAGTAGAGGGAGAGGTACGAACCACCGGTATGGTCATCGATTTTTTCGACTTGCGGGACTTGATCCATCCGATAGTGGCGGAGCTGGATCATGCTTTTATGTGCTCCAACGATGACGAACTGGCACGGGATTTTCTACAGACCTCGGGTCTAAAAGTATGCTTTGTGGATTTCCATTCCACCGTGGAAAATATCGCCCATTACCTTTTGCAGAGGATACGTCCCCTGTTGAACCCTTACCCTAATTTGCATCGGTTGCGCATCCGGATTTACGAAACGCCGGAAGAGTTTGCCGAGGTGGTGGCACCATTAACAGCGAATAGACCGGAATCGGAACCCAATTCTGATAAAGTCCATTAATGTTGAACCAAATGAAGAAGGGGTTATGAAGCACAACCGATCTCGTGCCCTGGCGGTGGTGCTGGTTAGTGGAGGATTGGACAGTTGCGTAACGGCGGCCATCGCGGCCCAGGAGTACGAGCTGGCCATGTTGCACGTCAATTACGGCCAGCGTACCGAAGCCCGGGAGCTAAAGGCGTTTCAGGATATTTGTGCCTTTTATGGGGTCCCTGCCTCCCGTCGACTGGTGAGCTCAATCGCTCATTTGAAGCAGATCGGGGGGTCTTCTTTAACCGACCAACGGATACCGGTTTCCCGGGCTGATCTGCAATCGAAGGAGATCCCCACTTCTTACGTTCCGTTTCGCAATGCGCATTTATTGTCCATCGCTGTAAGCTGGGGCGAAGTGCTGGGCGCCCGCGCCATTTTCATCGGTGCGGTAGAAGAGGATTCATCCGGATATCCGGATTGCCGATTGTCCTTTTTCCAGGCCTTTAATCGCGTCATTCAACTGGGCACCCGTCCCGATACCCGATTAACCATCCAGGCACCCCTTATTCACCTGAAAAAGTTTGAAATTGTTCAAAAGGGAGTGGAATTGAAAGCCCCTTTGCATCTGACCTGGTCCTGTTACCAACGGGAAGACATCGCCTGTGGAATATGCGACAGTTGTGCGCTGCGGTTACGGGCCTTCCAGAAACTGGGACTGGAAGATCCCATCCCCTATCGGGAAAGACCCCGGTATTCCTATTGATTCGAAGAAGGATTCACGTATTGGGCCTTTTTAAGCGCCCGCCTCTTCAATTCCGTCCAGATCCGTTCAATTTCCCGGAGAATTTCTCCAAAGGTCTTTCGATAAGCCTGTAAATTCCTGCCATACGGATCGTCGATGGACAAGGAACGGTGGTTCTCTTTGGCGGCAAATTCTCTCAGGGTAAATATCTTATTACGAAAATGGGGATATATGGTCAACAAGTCCAATTTATGCTGTTCGGCCAGGCACAAAATAATATCCGCCTTTTTCACCATGGCGTGGTCAATGGGTCTCGCTCGATGAGCGGAGACCTCCAGACCATGCTCCAGGCACACCCGACGGGTATTCTCCGAAACGGGATTGCCTTCCATGGCCCAGGTGCCGGCCGACTCCACACTCATCACATTTTCCAGGCGCTCTCTATCGATCAATTGTCGCAACAGGGCCTCGGCCATGGGAGTGCGACAGATATTCCCGGTGCATACCAACAACACTCTATACATAGATCGTTTGACCCCTTCCAATTTTGGTGTAAGACACTGCTATATTCGACCGGCTAATTTAGTTTTCAAGTGTTTCGAAAAAAATGCTTTTAATTTTTCCAAAATCGATGGCCCCGGAACGGATACATTTGATGTCCCGTTGAGGCCAGGAGATTTGCACAATGGTCGAAGGAACTTTAAAGCGGGTCTCTCCCCCATCCAGAAATACATCCACCCCATCGCGGATAAGGGGATCCAGATCCTCAGGGCTTGAAGGGGCCGGCCGGCCCGACCGGTTGGCACTGGTAGTGATCATCGGTTTTCGGACCCCCTCCACCAGTGCCCGACTCAAGGGATGGTCCGGTAAGCGAAATCCCAGATATTCAAATTGATTCCAGTATGCGATGTCCAGAGACCGAATTCTGGGAAGCAGAATGGTTAACGGAGCGGGAAACACTCTCCGCAAAAACGCCAGTAAAACCGCATCCCTGATGCCGGTCAACCTTTCGATCCAGTGAAGATCGTTTATCATTATCGAAAAAGGCTGGTATGCCTGCCGCCCTTTCAATCGCCTTACTTTTTGCAGGGCAGGCTCGTTGTCATACACCACTGCCAGACCATAAACGGTTTCTGTGGGATGCAAGACGACCCCTCCCTTTCGCAGGACCTGTGCGGCGACATCGACGACCTCCTGGTTCGGCTGAAACGGATCGATGATGTATCTCCTCATGGCTGCTCCCTATGGGATGGAATGACACCGAGTTCTTTTAATTTGGTTAAGACGGACATGAAAACGCGTTCAGGTTTTAATTCAAGCATACACTCGTGAGTACCGACGGGACAACGATGCCCACCGTGAATACCACAGGGTCGACAATCCAGTTCCTTTCGCTCTATCACCTGATCGTGTGGCCCCCAGGGGTAAAACCCGAAAGCCGGCACCGTTGGACCGAAAATAGCAACGACCGGGATGCGTACGGCCACCCCCAGGTGAAGGGGGGCGCTATCATTGGTAACCAGCATTTTCGATTGTTGGATCAGCAATGCGGATTGCCGCAGGCTCATTTGTCCCACCGCATTTCGGACGGCCGGGCCCGCCCGGTGTTGAATCCGATCGGCAAGGTCTTGATCCAGGGGACCTCCGACCAGAATACTGACGATCCCATGCGCGTAAAGCCGTTGGGCCAGTGCGCTGTAATAGGCTGCAGGCCATCGCTTGGTGGCCCACACCGATCCAGGAGCCAGGGTCACAAACGGCTGCTCCCCCCCAATCCCCTGTCTGCGGAGCCAGTCGGAGACCGTTGCATGATCCCGCGGGGTAAAAAACAGTTCCGGATAAGGTTTTCCCTCGGGTGCCCCTCCCAGGGGATTCAGGAGCTGCAGGTTGCGTTCGACCTCGTGCATTCCTTTATGGTATGGCACTAAGTGGGAAAATAAATATTTTCCAGCGCTATTGTGGAAACCGATTCGAATTCGTATCCCCGCGGCGGTGACCAGTAGAGCGCTCCGCAACGATCGGTGAGGAACGAAGGCAAGATCATATTTCCCATGACGCAAACGCCGGATCAACCGGATCAGGGGAACGATTCCCTTCTCCTTTCCGTGTTTATCGTACAACCACAACTGCTGGATATAGGGCAGAGTCTCTGCTATATTTTTGGAGGCGGGGATGGTCAGAAAGTCCAGCCGGGCATGGGGAAAGCGCTCCCGAATAGCTTTTATTAATGGAAGGGTCAAAATGACATCCCCCAAGAACGCCGTTTGAACGACCAGAATGGCGGTGGGGACGTAAGGGTCGGGAAAACGAATCTGTGTTTTACGCATGCTGAATCAAGCGGTCAATGGTTCGAACCAATTCCGTTAAGTCGAACGGTTTGATCAGATACGCCGATACCCCCAGACGTTCCAAACGATTTCTCTGGGCCTGGTCTTCTGAGCCCGTTGTGATAATGATGGGAATCTCCGGCAGGACTTTTAAAAATTCCATCGCCACCTCCTCCCCGTCTTTGTCGGGTAGGGACAGGTCCAGGATAACGACCGCTATTTCGAAGATATACCGGGAGAACACCTCGATTGCCTGAGCGGCTGTGACTGCGGTCAAAACCTGAAAGCCGCTACTCGACAACAGCTTGTGGATCATCCACATGAGGTCGAAGTCGTCTTCGACGATGAGAATAATGTTTTGATTATCTTCTTGTTTCTTCATGGGTTAGAATAACACCCCATTTGCTCCGCTTCCTCAACATCTTCCCGAACAGCCGTTCCCTCAAAACCAGGTGGGTTGAAAATACCCTCAAATTTTTTGCCTCTCTGTAACCTGAATCAAATCAAAATGGTTTTCCCCCACTTATCATTCAAGAAAAAACAGGGGGAAGGGTATGAAAAGTTTATTAGAAATCCGCAAGGCGTACGAAGAAAATTATCGCCAGATGCTGGAAGTCATCCGTCAAATGGGTGGCGACGATAAGATTAAATTGCATCGCAAACGCAATACCTCCCTTTATCGAAAACTCCGCCAGCTTCAAAAACGGGAACACTATCTGGACCAACTGGAAAACCGATTGTTTATGGAAAAACAGTACCTGCATTGAATACACATTTTTGCATTCGAGCCCCACGCCGGCCTGCTCACAGGCCCTCCCCCACTCTCTTGACCCGGTCGCCCCGTGGACGCTCAGGAGAGTGGGTTTTATTTTTCCATCGCATAACAACCCCGCCTATGCCAGATTCCAGGCGTCTTTGGCTTAAGCGACCTTTTGTTCGGTGGCCACCAGGTCTTTCACCTTTTGTTCAATAGCATCACAGAGCTTTTCGATCGCTCTCTTCATCTCTTCCTCAGAACCTTCTTGCAAGGTGGGATCCTCAAACTCCCAGCTGATGACCTCGTGGGGATAGGGAATTCCGGGAAGTTTTTCCTTTAGCGATGGATGTAGCAATATGATCAAATCCAATGGCTGCCGCTCCACCACCTCATACCGCTTGGAAAAATAATACGTCATCCGGAAACCACGGGATTGTAAAACTTCCTGCACTAAGTAATGGACCCGATCCGATTCCAGACCGAAGCTGAAACATTCGAAGGTCTCCTGGCCCAATCGTTTAGCATAAGCCTCGGCGATAATGCTCCGACAGGCGTTCCGCTGGGACACAAATGCCACCATTTTCTTACGTGCCATTCTTGATCCTCCGTACTCATCATTCCGTTTCAAAACCCGCTGAAGTGTAAAAAACCCGCTTTTGATTTGCAAGCAGAAAATATCCCGGCCCTTCAGGAGCGGCGTCTTTTCCACCGATTCCACTCGTCGCGCCAATTCAGGGCCCATCGGATCGGGCGGTTCCGGGTCCACAGGCAACGGAAATACGGTACCAACCGGGCCCCCAACCGCAATTTGAATCTGGCAATATGCGGGATCATGGCCCCCCCCAGATCGAATTGCTGTTGTCCCCTACCCTGTAAAAGGCTTGCGGTTTCTGCAATCAACCGCAGCGATGCCAGATTCCCTTCCGTTCCGGGACGCCGGCCTAAAAACAGACCATAGCCCGTATGGGCATCCCACACCACCAGAGTGGCTGCCAGGATTGCCCCGGCTGGATTTTGAACAGCAAACACATCCCCCACTCCCGCTCGCTTTATAAATCGGGCAAATGCCGTCAATCGGGACATTTCCACCGGCGGCACGAGAGCATCCCGGGCATAGTTTTCTTCAACTAGTTCGTAGAGCGATGGCCCATCGTCCGTGCTTGAGAATTGCCAATCGGTGCGCTCCAAAGAACGCCGCCACAATCGATGGCTTTCGGGATTCATGGTGTTTACGAAATATCGCTCGGGAGTCAACGACAGTATCGCACTATATTGAGGTTCCACCTGCCAGCCGCGCCAGTAAAAAGGGCGAACGTCCTGCAAAAACGGATGAGTGGAAAAACTGGCGATGGGATAAGCTCTCTCCAAGTACTGCAGGAGGGGAAAAGCAACCTCGTGAAACGCTTCGATCTCCCGGTAAGGGCGTTCCGTGGGAATGGCCAGTATGCGTACGGGATTGTACCACACATAAAAGGGAGTGATTGCAAGGGTAAGCCCCACCCGGTGCCGTTCCCAAATGACCATACCCCCGACGGGGGTGTTCCCCTTGAACAGCACAAGGGGTCTGGGATGCAGAGAAAATACTTCCTGAACAATGCTCCAGAATTCCGGTTGGTGAAACAGCACCAGCGGACGAGTGTGAGAAAGCAGTCGGCGCCAGACGTCCATTTCTTCCGGAGGGAGCGGCTGAACATTATAGTTCGTTTTCGACATGAAAAATTAAACCGGTCCTTCTCATTGATGTCACCAGTGGAACAATTGTTTAACTTACGCAATAGGGCAACAAGCATCAAACTTTGACTTATGCCTATGACCTCATGCTTTGCCGGCCAGCTTGACCATAATGGCCTTTTGCACATGCAACCGATTTTCCGCCTCATCGAACACGATGGAGTGTGGTCCATCCAGCACGTCGTCTGTAATCTCTTCTCCCCTGTGTGCCGGCAAGCAGTGCATGACCAGAACATCGTCCTTGGCGTGGGTCAACAGTTCAGCGTTGACCTGATAGGGTTTAAACACCTGCCGCCGCAATTCGGCTTCGTTTTCCTTCCCCATACTGGCCCAAACATCCGTATAAACCACATCGGCATTTTTGACCGCCTCCACGGGATCGGAAATGAGCTGGATCGTACTGCACCCGGCTTCCCGGGCGCGGTTCAGCGTCGCGGCATCGGGTTGGTATGCTCGTGGAGTACAGATGACCAGATGTATGGGCACCCGGTAGGCGAAGTTGATCCAGGAATGGGCCACATTATTGCCATCGCCGATATACACAATTTTTAATCCGTCCAGCGTCCCCCGATGTTCCAGGATCGTAAAGGCATCGGCCATGATTTGACAGGGATGATTGTAATCGGTCAGCCCGTTGATGACCGGAACACCGGCATATCGGGCCAACTCTTCCATGTCGGCATGGTCAAACAGGCGAGCCATGATCATATCGTTGTAACGGGAGATCACCCGGGCGATATCTTTCACCGCCTCGCGTTGCCCCAGGCCGATGTCCTGAGGAGACAAATAAAGGGCATGGCCTCCCAGCTGGAACATTCCCGTTTCGAACGAAATACGGGTGCGGGCACTGGGCTTGGCAAAGATCATGGCCAAGGTGTACCCTTTCAGCAAAGGATGCCATTCCCCCTTCCGGGTTTTTTCTTTCAACTCCCGAGTAAGGGCAAAAATATCAAAGATTTCCTCCCGGCTCAAATCGGCAATCGATATAAAATCCTTTTTCACGGTGGCCTCCCATTTTATCGTTGCACATCCGCCCTAAAGAATGAATTTCCGCAAATCCTCGTCTTCCAGGATATCCTTCAACCGTTCTTTGACGAACTCTCCCGTAATGACAATCGTTTTTTCCTTCATTTCCGGAGCTTCGAATAGGAAGTCTTCCAGCAGGGTGGTCATGATAGTGTGCAGGCGTCGCGCACCAATGTTTTCCGCCTTGGAATTGACAAAACTGGCCGTTTCGGCTATCACCTGAACGGCGTCTTCGGTAAATTCCAGTTCGACCCCCTCGGTGGCCAAGAGGGCCTTATACTGTTTCGTTAGGGCATTCTCGGGTTCGGTAAGAATGCGGATGAAATCTTCTGTGGTGAGGCTGTCCAGTTCCACGCGAATAGGGAATCGTCCCTGGAGCTCTGGAATCAGGTCCGAGGGTTTGGAAATATGGAAGGCCCCGGAGGCGATAAACAGGATGTGATCCGTTCGGACCATTCCGTATTTCGTTACCACAGTGGTGCCTTCGACCACGGGCAGTAAATCCCGTTGGACACCTTCCCGGGAAACGTCCGGCCCATGCTTGGAGCCGGAACCGGCGATCTTGTCGATTTCATCCAGAAACACAATACCTGAATTTTCCACCCGCTGAATGGCTTCCCGGATGACTTCTTCCATATCGATGAGTTTCTGTGCCTCCTGCTGGGTTAGAATAGTCAGAGCCTCGGGAACTTTTACTTTACGCTTTTTAATCTTCTTGGGCATAAGATTACCGAACAGTTCCTGAATGTTGATCCCCATTTCCTCGATACCGACCGGTGAAAAAATCTGCATCATGGGCATGGTTTCGGAAGGCATATCGATCTCCACCACCCGATCATCCAGTTCCCCGTTCAAGAGTTTTTGGCGGAATTTTTCCCGGGTACGTTGATGTTTGGCTTCGGGACTATCGGTGGTTTCTGTTGCTTCGAGGGAAAATCCCGGTTGAGAGGGGAAGTTCGGCGTGGGGATCAGGATATCCAGTAAACGTTCGACGGCCTGTTCCTGCGCCCGGGGCTCCACGGCCTTTTTCTTTTCTTCTCGTACCATGTTCATGGCAATATCCACCAGGTCCCGGATAATGCTTTCCACATCTCTCCCCACATATCCCACTTCGGTAAATTTGGTTGCTTCGACTTTGATAAAGGGAGCACGTGCCAATTTGGCCAGGCGACGGGATATTTCCGTCTTACCGACCCCGGTGGGCCCAATTAAAATAATGTTGTTGGGCAGGATTTCTTCTCGCAAATGGCCTTCCACTTGCTGCCGTCGCCAACGATTTCGCAGGGCAATGGCCACAGAGCGCTTGGCTTTATCTTGCCCGATGATGTATTTATCCAGTTCCTGAACGATTTCCCTGGGGGTTAATTCCCGGGCATTCGGTTTCATTGTTCCTCCCGTCCTTTATTCTTAAAGCGTTTCCACCAAAATATTGCGATTCGTATAGATGCAGATATCGGCGGCGATTTCCAGAGACTTTTTCACGATCTCCGCCGCACTCAGGTCCGGCATCTGTTTGAATGCCCGCGCGGCCGCCAGTGCAAACGGCCCGCCCGAACCGATCGCCAGGATCTGGTCGTCCGGTTCCACCACGTCCCCGGTTCCACTGACTATTAAGGCGGTGCGTCCATCCAGAACGGCCAGCATGGCCTCCAGACGACGTAAAAATTTATCGGTACGCCAATCCTTCGCCAGCTCTACCGCCGACTTGGTCAGGTTCCCGTTATAGCGTTCCAATTTTTCCTCCAATCGTTCAAACAGCGTAAACGCATCCGCCGCGGCACCCGCAAAACCCGCCAGAATTTGATCATGGTACAACCGCCGAATCTTGCGGCTGTTATGCTTCAAGACCGTGTTTCCAAAAGTAACCTGCCCATCTCCTCCAAGAGCCGCCTCTCCCTTGTGCAGAACTCCCAGAATCGTCGTGCCATGTATTTCCGGATAATTGAAAGCCATGATGCGCTCCATTTTTCATTAACCAAAAATTTAACCACTTTATGAAGCGATAACAATGGATTTACAAAAGAGCCCTGCCCCACCAGGTCCACTGGGCTGCCTGCCCCACCTCCCCTATCCGGTTCAAAACGGTTGTGCTCCCTGTTGCAACTCCAGAGTATGTGGCCGGGCAACTCTAATGGAATGGCCAATGGTGGTGAAACCGATACAGCCTGCCGCCCGCCGCGGAAAAAGAGAAAAACAGGAGGTTGCAGAAATGTCTCCCCTGGACGGAAACGATTTCGGATGGTCCGACGTCACCATCGGGCAAATCAACGAGAACGGGAGGAGATGCTGGGAGGAGCTCCAGCGGTGGGGCGCAGAGCTCGTTTTCCAACTATTCCAAAGACGGGGGTCTGGAAATGTCGGGTCGTGGGGCGGGTTCAAATCTTCCGGCGGAGGCGAGCAATGGGAATCTCCAGCTGCTCCCGGTACTTCGCCACCGTGCGACGGGCGATGGGAATACCCTCTTTGTTCAAGATTTCGGCTAATTTCTCGTCACTATACGGTTTATCGGGATCTTCATGCTCAATAATTTCTCTCAAACGTTCCTTTATCCGCAAGGTGCTGACTTCTTCCCCCGCTGCGGTTTCCATGCCTTCATTAAAAAAATACTTCAATTCAAACACGCCGTAATCCGTTTGCACATACTTGCCGTTTACCACACGGCTTACGGTAGAAATATCCATGCCGATCATGTCGGCCACGTCTTTCATAATCATGGGTTTAATGTGTTCCGGGCCCTTTTCAAAAAAGTCTCTTTGTTTTTCCACAATGGCATGCATCACCTTCAGCATGGTAGCGCGGCGTTGATGCAGGGCCATTAAAAACCAGCGCGCACTCTCCACTTTCTTCCGAAGAAATTTCCTGACATCCTTGCCCAGCTTGCGCGCCTGACTCAATAATTTCAAATAATGAGGGCTGATCCGCAACCCCGGCATGTTCCACTCGTTCAGTGAAATCACCAATTCGTCATCCACCTTTTCCACAATGAAATCTGGAATCACATAGTTCTGGCGCACATCCCAGAAACCTTCACCGGGTTTGGGATTCAAACGGCTAATTTCATGAACGGCCCTTTTAACGTCTTCCATGGAAAGGTTTAACTTTTCCGCAATCTTTTCATACCGCTTGTTGACAAAATCTTCATAATCTTCGGTTAAAATACGTATGGCGGTATCGTATTCGCCGTTCTCGTTCTTGGCTTCCAGCTGCACCAGCAGGCACTCCCGTAAATTCCGGGCGGCTATTCCCACCGGATCAAACTGCTGGATCATTTTCAAAATTCTCTCCACATGCTCAGGGTCCACATTAAAAATCTGGGCGATGCTTTCCAGGCTCACCTCGGGATCCAGATATCCATCGTCTCTTAAGTTGTAAATAATGTATTCTCCAATGCGGAAATCCTCTTCCTGGAGATTCAATAAGCGCAATTGATTGAGCAAATACTCGGCCATCGTGGCGTGGTAAACTTCGGGCCGCTCGTACTCATCTTCATCTTTCTGAGAAGGCATTTTCAATTCATAAGAACTCTCATCGTTGATTAGGTCTTCCCAATTGATGTCTTCTTCCACTTCCTCATAAATTTCTTCTTCTTCGCTCTTGTTATTTTCTTCCAGCTGTTCAAATTCTTCTTGAATCTCTTCCGCCTCCTGAGCATTCTCTTCGATTTCCATCTCTTCGTCCTGAATTTCTTCCAATTCATCCGATTCTTCCAGGACTGGGTTCAGCTCCAGTTCGGTTTTAATTTTCTGCTCCAAACTAAG
Organism: bacterium; assembly: GCA_015485355.1. GTDB lineage: Bacteria > Calditrichota > Calditrichia > RBG-13-44-9 > J042 > JAADJD01. The sequence goes on from WFTQ01000076.1 coordinate 14,439, forward strand.
CATGGGGAGTTGTAACAGGGTGGAAAGCAGGATCTGCTGGGGGGTGAGCCGCTGTTCCAGAGACAATTGCTGGCTTAATCGGACCATCGTTCCGTCTCGCTATCCTTCAAGAAATTCATTAAGTTATAACCGCTGCAAAAAATTACTCACAGGGAACTGATTTGTCAAGAAAAAAGTATTTGCAAGGAACACGCGTTTTCCCCTTATTTTACAGGGGGATAGCCACGCTTTTTCAACGGTTCTCTCTTCTTCCTTTCCCTAATTTCATGGCATTTCGCGGGTAATCCCCGATTAATTCGAACTTGGTTTGACAGCACCATTTTCGTAAACTTGGGGTTTTTAAATACAGGAAGCCTATGCCCCCTAAGTTTTATCAGAAAGGATTACGCTTTCGCTGCATAGGATGCGGCCATTGCTGTATAGACCCTAACGGCATTGTGTGTTGCAGCGACGAGGAGGCCCAAAATATGGCCCGTTTTCTGAACTTAACCGAACACGATTTTATGGAACATTATCTGGAAATCCATCCCACCGGCCAATGGCAAATCCGGTCTTTCCCTGACGGACGCTGTATTTTTCTCGAGGGACAGGGGTGTTCCATTTATCCCGTCCGTCCCCTGCAATGCCGAACATATCCCTTCTGGCCGGAAAACCTTAAATCCGCCTACCGCTGGAAGCAAGTGGGTAAAGAATGTCCTGGAATCGGAAAAGGAAAGAAAGTGACCCACCAGGAAATTCAACATCGGGTTTCCCTGCTTAAAAAGCATCCCCGCCTTCAACGGAACCCATAATCCTTCCGCTCCTTTTGGGACGACCCGGCATGGGCGAGAAGGTTTCTGAATACGGCAATTATAACTCCAATTTGCAAAATATATATAAGGTTCCCCAATTTTTTTCCGAAAGAATATAAATATGGGTAGAGGTTTGGGTGTAGGGGTTTTGTTCCGGTAACGAGGGTTTCATCAGGTTCAGCAGGATGTTTTAACGAAGACAGTAAGTTTTTCCGTGTTGTTTTTCGCAGTCTATGCCTGCTGCTGCGGCTTGCCGAATGGAAAATGATTTTTAAATATATCCACCAACAAACAACAACCTGTTTTCGATGGTAAGTATAAAGGAGGTTGATATGGCAAGGCTGTTGATGTGTTTTTTACTCACGTTTTTCTTCCCATGGCAACCCCTCGGTCAATCGTTGTCAGGGCAAACAGCCCAAGCCACGGTGACTCTGGCGGTGTTCGATTTTGAAGGCAAAGGAATTTCCTCGTCCGAAGCCGCGGCTCTGACCGATCGATTTCGCTCTGTGCTGATTGCCACGCAGAAATTCACAGTCGTGGAAAGGGACAAGATCAACCTCATCTTGGAAGAAATCGGCTTGCAAATGAGTGGTGTCATCTCTGAGGAAACAATCAGTCAGGCCGGGAAGTTACTGGGAGTCCAACAAATAATTACCGGGAGTATCGGGCGGATTGAAGACACTTACACGGTTGATTTGCGGATAGTGAATGTGGAAACCGGGAAAGTGATTCAAAGCATCAGCGAGAACACTTCCGGGAGTAAGGAAAATCTGATCGCTTTACTGGAGCGCCTGGCCAAACAACTGGCCGGACTTAAAGTCCGCTTACAAACCTATCGGATCAAAATCTTCTCCGATCCCGAAAACGGCTCGGTGTATGTGGACGGGAAATATATGGGGATTGCCCCGCTTGTGGTTTCCCTCGAAGAGGGAGTCCATGAGGTCCGCATAAAACATGAGGGTTATCGGGAATGGAGGGGGAAAGTGAAAGTCAACCAGTCAGGTAAGTTGGTGGCCAAGCTATCGAAAAAAACAGCTCGCAAAAAAACCTGGTTCTGGATTGGTGCCGGCACGCTGGTCGCCGGGGGAGGGATTGTGGCCGCCGTTTTGTTAGGCTCTCAACAAACCGGTGGGACCGCTCCCGAACCAGAGCCCATTGGCTTACCCCCGCTTCCCCCAGGCGAAAAGTAAGCGCTTCAGGAATCAAACCATAAGGAGAGCCGAAAATGAAACGCTTTATTTCAACATCCCTGATGATAACCTTTCTCCTTTGCGGCATGGGATTGTCACAGCCTTATAACGTGTGGGAACAACTGCCCGTTTATGGCGAAACCGCCCGGGCCGCCGACATTTCCCAAAGTGCCCCCGATTCCATCATTCTTTTCGGGCTGGAGGACAGCTATTACACCACCGATGGTGCGCTTCATTGGAATAATTTTGAAAAAGATTTTTCTCTGGTTTTCAGCGCCTACATTCATCCCCGCTTCAGCGACAGCATTTTTGTGAACAATTACAATCATTTAACCTTAAGCGGGGACTTTGGCGTATCCTGGATATCGAAACCTTACCCCAATTATCAGCCCTTTGTAAAATTAGTCATCTCGTTTGCTAACACACGATACATGTATGGAATCACAACGACTTCCGATAGGGTCTATGCCAGTACGGACAAAGGCGATTCCTGGCAGGTTGTATTTCAACGGTCGAATGTAAATGTCAAAGATATTGCGGTTTCCCAGGAGAATCCTTTATTGGTTTTTATAACCACGTCGGATAGCATTTATAAATCCGCCGATGGGGGTGCCGGTTGGTCGAATATTACCAACAACGCCTGGAACCTTGTTGCACCGGGGATACATTATATAGCCGTATCTCCCTATGATGACAGCCTTCTGGTGCTTTACAAAGACTTTTATACCAACTACGTTTTGTTGTCTTACGATCAGGGTGCGACCTGGGAGAAGGCATTCTTAGACCCGAAGGTCAGTATAGGCATTCAATCGATTCGTTTTGCTCCGGATAATTCCACGATTTACGCGACTGCCAGAAAAAGCGTTGACCAGGGAGGGGTGTATGTATCCTACGATCGGGGCCGAAGCTGGCAAAAACTACCCACCAACGGGTTGATGAATACCAACGTCACTGACCTGTTGATCGATTCTAACAATGCTCAGATCCTGTATGCCGTTACCAGGGGAAATGGAGTCTTCAAAACCATTGACGGGGGGAACAACTGGTTACCGTATAATCAGAATCTAAACGGCGCATACATTTTAGAAGTCGTCGAATCCCCAACCAACCCAGACATTATCATTGCGGCTTCCTGGAACGGCGGCGTTTTCCGCAGTTTGAATGGAGGAACCTCCTGGGCAATGGTAAACGTCGGGCTATCCGATCTGAATATCAGGGATATTATCTGGCCAAAAGATGAACCGGGTAAAATATTGCTGCTGACCGAAAAAGACGGTTTCTTTATCAGCGAAAACAACGGCCAGAGTTGGCAGCGTCGCCAGTTCACGGATTCCCTGTTTACTTATTATGACATGACCTACGACTCGAGCAATAAGCGCCTATATCTCGGCGGGCGTTCTTTTTACGCAGACGGCTCTCCGATTCTCTATTCCGACGATTGGGGACAAACCTGGCAGAGACTCAACGTACCGACCGGATTCCCCACGTTTGCTTTCGGCGTGGCCTATAATCACATGAACGCTTCCCTATATGTCGGTACTTCTTCCGAACTGTATCGCTACGACGGAATGTCCTGGGTGAATCTGAGCGGCACTTTTTTTCAGGATGTCGGGCAATATCCCGAAACCATTATCTTTTATCCCCACACGGTGGATACGTTGTACATTCTTAGTTCGGCGGATCAGGTCTATCGGGGCACCAACGGAGGCACTCAATGGCAAAAACTGAACAACATGTATACTTCAAAAAAAATTATCATTGATCCGGTGAATCCTCGCATTCACTATGCCCTTGGCTTTTACCGATACATTAGTTTTGATTACGGGCGCACATGGCTTGATTTTTACGACAAAGAAGGATTGCCCAGGATAAATTCCTTTGGTGGAAGCCTCTCCCCACACAACCGGAACCTTATTTATTTCAATACCACCAAAGGATTGTATCGGATGACTGTGGCCCCGGAAGTGGCAACCAACCAATTGACCCCCATCCGGACGAATGTGGGCCAACGGGATACCATCGAGGTCGTTTTCCAGAACACCGGGAACTCCATCCTGGAACTCTCGAATTTTCAATTAACGGGAATTCACAGTTCCCATTGGAACCTGCTTGATCCCCCGAACACGATCTCATTAATTCTTTTTGAATACGATACCCTCCGGGTGGTTTTCCAGCCGGACTCCATTGGCGATCTTTCCACCATGCTATCGCTGCAAACCAACGATCCGAACCATAACACGCTTCAAGTTCCGTTGTCCGGCAACGGCCTGGGAGGAACCCTCTCCCTTTCTCAGGAATCCATTGACTTCGGTTCGGTTTACGTTCAACAAACCAAAGAGATGGCATTGACCCTGACCAATCAGGGAAATGACGTTCTTACCATCAGCGATTTGGACATTTTTGGAAAGAATAGGACTTCATTTCAGGTCGTTAATACCACGCTTCCCTTTGATATCGATGTGGGTGACCAGAAAAACATCACCCTTCGCTTTACCCCCGATAGTATGGGAACGTTTAATGCCGATCTGGTTATTCTTTCCAACGACGTGTACCAGGCAAGACAGACGGTGGCCCTAAATGGTGTTGGAGTTGCCGGCGATATCGATCTGGTCGATGTGCAATCCCTGGATTTTGGCAGTGTTTATTTAGGATATTCCTCGGAAACCACGTTGACCATAAGGAACGCGGGAAATGCCAATCTGGTGATTCATAGGATGGATATCAGCGATACGGTTTTCCAATTGGTAAATGATCCTCTGCCGCTGACGATCGCTCCCGGCCAGAGTCAAAACGTCGCCTTATCCTTTTCCCCTCAGGAATTGAGGAGTTACCAGGCAACGCTGTCTATCTACTCCAATGATCCCGACACGGAGGAAAACCCCGTTACCATCGTCCTCACGGGAAAAGGGAGTCATCGCTCTCCCGCAGAGTTGGTATTATCTCAGAATGAACAAAATTTTGGTGAAGTGAATGTGGGATTTACCTCCGATCCTTGGGTGTTAACCTTAACCAACAGCAGCAATACCTACGATCTCAAAATCGATTCGATTCACATCAACGAAGCGGCCTTTTTCTTGGAAGAAACGCCAACTTTTCCCTATACATTGGACCCTGGAGCATCCCTGGCTTTACCGGTGTATTTTCGCCCGGATACCACCCGAAACTACTACGGGATAATGACCATTTCCGGTAATGCCAGCAACAGTCCCCTCCAGGTCAACCTGAGCGGTAAAGGGGTGCTGCAGATTGGAAGCATTCGTGTTTCTCCAACGGAATTAGATTTCGGGCAGACGCCCATTGCCGATCGGGGCGACACGCTTTCGGTGTTGATATCGAACACCCATTCACAATATCCGGTGAAAATTAAACAGTTTACTGTCAGCGGAAACCGCTTTTATTGGGCCGACCCCGATACTTCGATTTTCCCCTTCTACCTGGCAGCTCAAAACTCTTATTTCATTCCCATCGTGTTCATGCCCGACCAGGAAGGAACGTTTCAGGGAGAGTTACGCATTTACACGAACGATCCCAACAATTCCCTGGTAAGCGTTTCCCTGACGGGTGAAGGGATTTATTCCAAAGGAACAATTGCCGTATCGACAGAAACGTTGCAATTCGGCGAGGTGCTGGTCGATTCCGTTTCGGCTCCCCTGGAATTTACCATATCCAATGTTCACGATGTCAGCCCATTCACCATCGACAGCATTCGGATCGACAGAGCGGAATTTTCTTATCAAGTGTCGGGCAATTTCCCCATGGAACTGGTTCCCCAACAACAGCTTCCGATCCAGGTGTATTTTCATCCCACCGAAGCGAAAACCTACCAGGGGGTGTTGACGATTTACTCTGACGCCAACAATTTTCCGGCATTGAATATTTCGTTAAACGGAACGGGTAAAAATCCGGAGCCGCCCCGCGTCCATTTTGATCCCACCACGGTCAGCGGGACCTCCGGAAGTCAGCTGCAAATCGGCATTTCGCTCAGTTCAGATCTTCCCATCCAATACGCCCGGATTTTTTATCACGCGGGAGGGAAAACGCAATTCGATTCAACCGACCTTCAGAAAGATAACAGTGGAAAATATACCGCCACCCTGCCCTCTCAACTTCTTTCCGAAAGAGGGTTGGTTTATTACTTTAAAATTTCCGATGGGCAATACATAATTCGTTTCCCTCAGGAGGGGATTCTTAATCTTCCTGTCAAATTGCAAAACCTGGATCGGACTATTGTGGGGAATGGTGCCTACCAAATGATTTCGGTTCCTCTGCAACTGGATGATCCTTCTCCCCTGGCGGTTTTGGGAGACAATTTAGGGGAATATAACGAATACCAATGGCGCTTATTCCGCTGGGTAAATGGTCAATATATCGAATTGAGCGATCAGAAAAAGACGATCGGCGTTTTTGAGCCCGGTGCGGCTTTCTGGCTGGCGACACGATCCGGCAATTCTTTTAATACCGGTTCCGGGGTATCCACTCCCGTGGCCGATTCGTTTGTGGTTGCGCTTCAGGAAGGCTGGAACCAGATTGGCAACCCCTTTGCTTTTCCGGTGGACTGGAGCTCGGTGAAAAAGATTGGAAATATCAGCTCCGACTTATGGGGGTATAATCCCCAGGCGGGAGGGTACGAAGCGGCCACCGTGCTTAAACCCTGGGAAGGGTATTTTGTACACGCTCTGGAAAACAACACCCGACTGGTATTTTATCCTCAAGAAACCGGCTTGACGAAACGCAATCTCTTGCCCTCCCTGGAAAACGGTTGGGCCATGCGGATCGAAGCCATCGGTCAACAGGGGGTGGATCGGGATAATTTTATCGGCATGGTGACCAGCGCCGCGGAAGAGTACGATCCCTTAGACTGGTTAGAACCACCGGCGATCGGAGATCACGTGGCGTTATTCTTTTCCCGACCCGAATGGGATATTCCCGGTACCTACAGTGCCGATTGGCGTCCTGTTCGGCAGGACGGCGATGTCTGGTCGTTTACCCTCAGCGCCACCCACTCGACCCAGCCAATCCAGTTGCAATTCACCCCCCTGGGCGACTTGCCCGGCAATTTTGAAATCTGGTTGTGGGACAGCGCATTAAACATTCCCGTTAACCTGCAAGAACAATCCTCGTACAAGGTACAGTTGCGGGAAAAAGAAGGCTCTCGGGATTTTCAACTCATTGTGGGAACATCCCCATTTATCCAAAAGATTTTTGGCGAAATGGAGATCATCCCCAAACAACTCACCCTCTATCCCAATTTCCCAAATCCCTTCAATCCGGAGACGGTGATCAAATTCAGTATACCAACCGAAATGCCGGTGTATTTGGCGGTTTATAATGTTCTGGGCCAACAAATCCGCGCGTTATATACCGGCCAACGCCTGAAGCGGGGATATCACACCATTATCTGGAAAGGAGAAAATGACGGCGGCGTTCCCCAGGCAAGTGGGATTTATTTTCTGGTTTTACGAGCAGGTCGAGAGGTAAAGACCCGGAAAATGATGCTTATTCGTTAGGGGCAACGGAAAGAGGAGAGGCGGATGAGTGATGCCCGGCGCCGAACCGGCCGCCGGGCTTTTTTTTATCCGGTGCGCCCGGCGGGATAAGCCCCCCTGGCATTCTGAGTCCCGCCGCAGGCGGGGCGAAGCACCTCCCTCGCCGTGCTGGAGAGGCTTCGTCGCCGGCGCTCCTCAGCATGACACATTGCCGCCTCCTCTGTCGGTTGGCGCACCGCCGGATACGGTACCGTATGTCCCACGGCGTGAGAAGTCCAAGGGCGCAAATCCTCCGCCGATTCGATGGAGAAAGCTCGAGCCATCGAACACGGGCCGCCCGGTCAACCGTTAGTCGGCACGACTGTCGCCGGTGGGGGGCTCTTCCAACAGCTTTCGCAAAAAAGTGCGCCGATGAATGGGGCAAGGCCCATATTTTATAATCATTTCTCGATGTTGGGCGGTGCCATATCCTTTATGTCGGTGGAATCCGTATTGCGGATATTTTTCATGACATTCCATCATCAGACGATCTCGAGTGACCTTGGCCAGGATCGAGGCGGCGGCAATGGTAAAACTTCTTGTATCCCCGGAGACCAGGGCCTCTTGCGGGAAGATGTTTTCCGGCAGTTCCTCCCCATCGATCAGCAGATACTGAGGACGTATCCGTAATCGCCCAACGGCCATTCGCATGGCTTTAAAGGTAGCCTGTCGGATATTGATACGATCGATTTCTCGAGCGTCGACGATGCCAATCCCGAAACTGAGCGCCGTTTGAACAATCTGATGGTACAACCGTTCCCTCTGATCGGGGGATAATTGTTTAGAATCTTTAACGCCCTCGATGTGAGTATACGGTTCAAAAATGACCGCAGCAGCCACCACCGGTCCGGCCAGCGGCCCTCGACCCGCTTCATCGATCCCCGCAATGTAGCGGATGTCCTGTTGCCAGATCAGGTGCTCAAATTCCAGCTCCGGGGGCAAGTTCGTTAAAAGATTCATCGTCTTCCATCCCGGCCGTTACCAGCTGAAAAGATAAGATAATTTGAAAAACAATATGCGATTCCGGGAGCCAAGCTGCGCTCTCCGAAAGTTGTTCCATTCTTCCGTATATACCAGGTACGCTGCGCTGAGCGGGGTAAACCGCCAACCCAGCAGAATATTGGCACTGATCCGATCAAAAACGGTATATCTTAAGTAATAATCGCCCGAAGCGTCCTGCACATATTCATAAAATTCCGCTCCGTTGGTATATTGAGCAAAGATGCGGGCGAAAACATCCCGAGTAAAAAGATAGCGTCCCCGGAAGATCCAGACCTGGGCATCGTTTTGTCCAATCGCCTCCATGGGCATGTAACGAAATCGGTCATCGAGGAACATCCGCCTTTCAAAACTCAATTCAAAGAAGGTATTGGACAGGGGTTTAACCATGACCGAAGCCAACAGGCCTCGGTCATAACCGGTGGAATATGTTTGGAAATAATACTGACGATTTTGGCTCAGGGTCAACCGAAGGGAAACCGGCTTACCGATATCGGTTTGCAGGGACAATCTCACATCGGTACCCCGATACACGATATCTTTAAAAGGTTGAGCCCGATAATCCGTTTCCACATCCTGATAATTGGCAACAGCAAATTCGATCCGGCTTTGATCCGGAAATTCCAACCAGAAGCGATTATTCACCCCTACACTGGGATTTTGCTCCAAGGTTTCGCGAATGTACCCTAACCCTGCGCTGAGTCCCCAACTCCGTAAAAACCGTCGATTGACAATCGGGTGCGTCTCTGCATACAGCGTCCATTGTTGATGGCCCTTATCGGGAAGTTTCCAGAAAAATCCCGTTCCGTTGACTTCGAAGTCTGCATCATAAAAATAGCCGTCCAGATAAAAGAGGAAGGTTTGATCGTAATGGCCCAGAGTAAACCGGGCGGCGTTGCCGTCCCCGCCCGGACCGTAAGTGGCCGACCGCACCATCTGACCGGTAAAAAATTGGTGAGCCCCAATGAAGAGATTCCAGTCTACGGAAGCGGATCGGTTAAAAGAATAATTTCGTCCCCCCAAATTTTCTTCCACCCCGGTGAACATAAAACCCACGTTGGAACTGCGAAAAATGTCCCGCTGGATACGCAAAACGGTAAATATTTCTTCCGGAGGTCCCTGATTGGGATCCCCCAAACCCCTGTTCCGCCAGTCTCCTGTGACTACGCCGATAAGACCAAAGGAATAGGGCCCGCTCTTTCCGGTCAATTTTACCCCTCCCTTGATATCCGATCCGGCCCCGATCCGGCGAGAATAAAATGTTTGAATCGGAAGCTGGAATAGATTGGTGTTTTCCAGGAAAAAGGGGCGCTTTTCCTGCAGGAACAGCTCGTAGCGTTTATCCAGATTGATTTGCTCTTCATCAATTTCGACCTGTCCAAAATCGGGATTGAGAGTCACATTGAGGGTAACATCGGAAGTAATACCATACCGTAAATCCAAACCTCCCTTATAGAGCCATCGATTGACGCCCGAGCGGGTTTGCATTTGTAAGGTTCCGAAAGGCAGAAAATCCAGATGATTTCCCGAACTCACCTGGCGATCGATGCCGATCAGAACGCCCCCCTTGTCCAGACGAAACATTTGATAATTCTGGTCCACCAGGCTCCAGTAGGAGATTTCCCGGTTAACTTTGCGAATCCGCCAGACGTTGAATCCCCATACCTGATATTTTCGTGAGTTATCGAAGCGTAACGATTTAAATGGAATGGCAAATTCGGCCACCCATCCGTATTTGTTTCTTCGGGCGGCGACGTGAAACACACAATCCCAGGACATATCGACTTTGTTGCCGTTTTCACTGATCAGCCCATCCTGTTCCACTCCCAGCGGATTGGTGGAAAAGTAATAGGCCCTCTGGCTGTCATTGAAAGTGTCCAGGTAAAAATTGATGCTATCATCGGGATAGAACATATAATCCCGTTCCACCAGGCGGGCGGGAATGGCCTCGGGTTCCGGATCAATCATGATAAACAGCAGGTAAAGGTAATCATCGTCATACATGATGTAGAATTTGGTGTCGACAAACGCTTTCTCCCCTTGATGAGGAAACCGCTGCACAAAATCCTGTTGGGCCGGTGCTTTTAACCACAGGGGGTCCACGTAGCCATCGATCTGGGGTGGTGGGTTGGTTCGAACGGCCACCGCATAGCGACGCCCTTTAAAGAAATTCTTTTCTTCGGCCGCGACAGAGGCCCCTACGTACAGCCAGAAAAAGGCCACCAGAAGTGCGTAATATCCCCCTTTCAATAACCGCTTCCTCTCCACAAGATCCATAGGCCTCAATTGATTTCAACACCGGTATTCTCTTGACGGCAAATGCTAATTATTAATTTCGAAGGAATATAAATTGTGATTTTTGTCAAATTCAAGTCAAAACTCATTTTCTAAAATTCAATTTTTTTGAAAATATCAATATTTTCTACACCTATCCGGACTCCAGGCGTGGCCTGCCGAAGGCATTTTGCACCATGGCTTCATCTGAACAGCGGGTTCCATCCCCCCGGGAAATGCTTCGGAAGAATCCCACTAACCCGGATCATCGGTTCATATCAAATAAGCCTTCGATGGGCTGAAAAACCTACGAGGGGGGAGAACCATTCGACACTGGAACAAAACCCTTGCACATCACATCAACAGGGTATGGAAAATGCGGGGACGGGAGACCAATTTATATTGGATATCCTTAACTTTAATGCGGTGATAACACTCCGGGCAAATGACCTGCACCCGGTTCAATAATCGATCCATCCAGATGAACAAGATTCCCAACACAGGAAGTTCATATTTTACCGGAACCTGGAATGCCTTATAGACGTCGTGATGGCACACCGGGCACTGAGATATGGTGGGAAACTCTTCCTGGCAATGCTCGCAAACGGCCAGGTATTCATTTTCGATGTTCAATCGTTGCCCACATTGGGGACATTGCAAACCATTCATTTTTAGTCTCTCCGGCGTTGTTTGCTAAGAATTTAACCGCAAAAAAGCATATTATCAAGGCATTTTCCTCCGATTTCTTCATCGATCGTTCTTTTCCGGGAACGATCGATGGATGGTTGGGGCGGCTTCGGCCCCCAAGAACCGCCACCCGGTCTCAGCCTGTCAGTTTCTCACGTAAGGCAGGAGATTTCGTTCCGGCGGCCATGGAGGCCCTAAAAATGGATTCCTCTGTCCGGTCTTCCGTGGAGTTCGGGAAGCGGTTGGATTGATCATCATAATATCTTAAATTTCAATGCGATATTGAATAGACATACAGGCACTTGCGAAAGGGCTGCTTATGGAAGTGGGAATCATTGGATTGCCGGTATCCGGGAAGACAACGCTTTTTGATACCTTGATCGGTCAGGCGGCCAAGAGTTCTTACCGAATGGGTAAGGTTGAACTCCATCGCGGCATTGTAAAGGTACCCGACAAGCGACTGGATAACCTGGGGGCTGTTTTTCGGCCGAAACGGGTGGTTCACGCCACTATCGAGTATATTGAAGTGGGCGGTTTCGAAAAGGATGCCGCACGTTCGGGAGGGATCGATCCGAACATTTTACAGGCACTCAAAAACACCGATGCCTTGTGTCTGGTGGTGCGAGCTTTCGAAAACGAATATCATCCCCACCCGTATGGCGGCATCGACCCGGAGCGCGATATCCGCATTCTGGAAACGGAATTTCTTTTATCCGATCTTCAGATTGTGGAAAACCGGATGACCCGTCTGGAAAAGCAGGTGATGAAGGCAAAAGACGAGAAAGGAATTAAAGAACTGGAGTTGTTGAAGCGATGCCGCGCCTGCCTGGAGCAAGAAACGCCCCTGCGGGAACTCTCTTTCACCCGGGAAGAAGCGCTGCAGATCCGGGGCTTTCAATTCTTATCGGCAAAACCGTTGCTGCTGGTTTTCAACATCAACGAAGCGGACATTCATCGGGAAAAGGAAATTCTGGAGCAATTTCACGCCTACCGCCGCAAGCCCCGGATAAACGTCGTGGGTTTATCGGCCCGCCTGGAAGCCGAAATCGCCCAATTGCCCCCGGAAGATGCCCAATTATTTTTAAAAGATTTGGGTATCCGGGAGCCGGCGGTCGACAAGATGATCCGGGCATCCTACGAGCTTCTGGGGGTCATTTCCTTTTTTACCGTGAATAAAGAAGAATGTCGGGCCTGGACGATTCCAAAGGGAACATCCGCCCAGAAGGCGGCCGGCGCCATCCATTCCGATATGGAGCGGGGTTTTATCCGAGCCGAAGTGATTCATTACGATGAGTTTATGAAATATCAAAGCATCACCCGTTGCCGGGAAGAGGGCATTCTTCGCCTGGAAGGCAAGGATTATATTGTACAAGACGGGGACATTGTAACGATTCGATTCAACGTTTAATGGGCCATTAGAGGCATTCTTCGTACGTTTCCCGATGCGATGGATCCATGGAAATCAGCCGCCGAACATTATTGCGATTTTCGTCGAACACGAATAGATTACAAAATTCTTGGTAATGGGCGTCCAGAAATCGTTTCAGAGCCACGCTATTAGGCACCCGGTTGTAAACCTGTTCCAGCAGGTCCACTACTTTCCGGGACAGTTCCCGGGCCTTTTCCTCATCCTGCTCGGCCTCGATGTAATACAAACAGTCATAATAATAATATTTCGCCTGTCTCAGGGGGACGTGATCACCATCGGTAATCAATTTTACCTGTTCCAAACGAGCCGTCCAACCCCGGGCATATAGACTGATGGTGCCCTGGTTAGCAATGGTTAACGCCCGATTATAGTAAGGGGTACCCCCAAGCAGGATATAAGTATCCAGCTCTCCGGCAATCACCAGGTTGATATAATAATCCACCATATCCAGAAGAGGATCGAACTGAGACCGCTGATGATCGAAGGCCTGACCCGGTTGATACAGAAATTGCCATGCCTGATCCCGAAAATTTTCTCCCGACGGAGAGCTGATTAAAAATTGTGCCAGGTACAGCTTGTCTGCCCCCCGGGTGGTATACGTTTCGACTAATATATGAATGGTGCACTCGATTTCAATATTGTCATTGACATCCGCCCATTCATACGTGTTAATATAGTCTTCCAGCTGGGAGGGAAGCCCCATCAACAGAGTCTGCTCCTCCGAAGGAAGAGTGGTCGCTTCCACAGTCACCCGGGCTTTCACCACCTGACCGTCCACAACACCCGGGAATTTCAGAGCACTGACTAAACCCGCCGTTATGACCCAAAGGATTACCTGTTTTGCCATGGTATGCTTACCCATTTTTTTCGAAATCCCTTTGAATGATCCAACCATCATTGCTTCATCATAAGCCCCACTTCGGCCCGGGATTTTGCCTCGGACGTAATTTAAGTGCCTTCGATCCGCTTTTCAAATCCTCAAAAATTTGGGTACGATTTTCCCACCGGCTACTCTGTCAATTTCAAATCGATAGGATATTCTTCACCGAATTTGAGAAGATCGTTTAAAGGAATGAAAAAAATCCCACCGAGATATTGACAAAATGACCAAAATTCCCTAATATTTGGCTGTTAAAATTGAAAGTGGTCTATGAAAAAGTTTATATATATCAGCAGCATTGCCTTGTTGGCGGTTCTGTTCCTTGAGCAAAAAGGGGGAAACGTTAAGGTTTTCACCAACCATTTCAACCCGCGGGTAGAAAATATCAATTCTTTTCCCTACGTTGCTTTTTCGTTCCGGGGCCATTTCTCGGAGCAATTCCTGGCGTTAAAAGCTTTTCTGGACGAAATCGAAAAGCAACAAATCATCCCCACCGGTCCGCTTTTCATCGTTTATCGGGAAATTCCGGACTATCCCGGAACGACTGAAACGGTGATGGAATTTTGTTTTCCCACGGCGGAAGGAACCATGGTGAAAGAGCCCCTGCACCTGAAAACATGGGATTATAGTCAGGTGCTGTCTCTGGAACTCATGGGCTCCGTGGACGAAATCACCCAGCCTGACATCGCCTTTCTGAAATCGCTTCGAAAGGGGCGGTTAAAAGCGAACGGACCGGTTGTGGTGCGGGTTATCGATTATCAGAAAGTTTCCACCAGTAAAAACGATTTCCAGGGGGAAATCTGGGTTCCCTTAACCGACAAACCCCAGGGCATCAGCAATTGAATGCTCTATTTGAATCGGGAAGGCGCCTCCCTCAGTGAAGGCGCCTTTTGCTCTCCCGGCATGGATGTCATTCACCCCCCAGAAACGGTCGGTGGCAGGGCAACGCCCTTGCCGGTTTTTTTCGTTACATGCCTGATTCGGCCGATGCCTTTCATGCACTTCTTGGGGAAAGCCGTTTCCTGATGGTGTCCCCTTTTTATTGGGCACTCTCGCCCTTTACGTAACGGTCATACCATTCGAGAACTCGTTTTATGTAATCCAGTTGATGTTCCCTTTCCAACAGCCCATGAGGCTCTCTGGGATAAATCACCAGTTCCACGGGAACGTTGCGCATTTCCAGCGCCCGGTACAATTCGTATCCCTGTCCAATCGGCACTCGCAGGTCTTTTTCCCCATGGCAGATCAGCGTGGGGGTGCGGGCATTGCGGATGTGTGCCAGTGGAGAACGTTCCCAGCTCAATCGTTCGTTTTCCTCGCTGTCCAGCCAGAAAAGGGCCCAATGCACCAGGCTGTTTTCCCGAGGGATATCGGTGGTACCGGTAAAGCTGATCCAATTGCTGATACCCGCAAACACCACCGCGGCGGCAAAGCGTTCGCTGTGACGGGTAGCCGCCCAGGCGGAAAAATACCCGCCATAAGAGCCACCACCTATGCCCACTTTCCCGCGATCGACCCAGCCTTTTTCAATCAAATCATCAATGCCGTCCAGCACATCGTTGAACTCGGCACCGGCAAGATCTTTGTGATCCGCCTTGGAGAATTGAACCCCTCTCCCTGTACTCCCGCGATAATTGGGCATGAGTACCAGATAGCCTCGTGCAGCCAGCAGTTGCGACCAGCGACTGTAATACGTCACCCATCCGTGATGATAGGCTGCTTCCGGACCCCCATGAATTTGCACGATTAAGGGATGCCGCTTGCCCGCTTCGAAATCGAGTGGCTTTAGCAACACGCCTTCTATTTCCAGTCCATCCCGGGCCTTCCAGCGAACGACTTCCTGATCAGCGAGCCGGATTTCTTTCAACCAATCATTGGAATCGGTTAAACGACGATATTTGCCCTTCTTTGTGGCAATAAAGACCTCATTAGGATGTTCCGGGGTGTTGCCGGCAAAAGCAAAATTGTGGCTCTCCCGGTGCAAAGAAACGGAGAAGAAAACGGGACCCCGGGCCAGAAGGGGGCGAAAGGTTCGCTGTTTCAATTCCCAGAGCAACAGGTTCGTATAAACACCCTGTTCCGCCACCGTGATCACCCGACGATTGTCCCACCAATCCACGAATCGATTGGTCCCCTCGAAATCGCCGGAAATGTTCACCACCTTTCCGGTGTTCAGATCCAGTATAAAGAGAGTCCCGGATGCGGGATCATGGGTATCCACACCGGCTAAAAACGCCAGTCGGCTGCCATCGGGGGAGACCCGCATGCTCCCGATCTTTGCCTGGGGATCGTACAAGAGCCGGGCTTCTTTCTCGGAAATGGGTATCCGATAAATCCGCTTGAACATGTAGGAATGATCGGTAAACGGTTTGTCCGACGCGGTAAAGATAATCTCTTGCGAATTGGGCGCCCAGGTAAAATCCCATACCGTGAAATCCTCTGTTGTGAGCACCTGCTGGTCTCCATGGTTCAGATTTAACAGCCATAAACGGGCATGTTTATAATCCTTTTCAAAAACTTTCCAATCTTTTCCGGCTTCGCGGGCCTTTTTCTCCTCATCATTTTCCGGATCAACCATCCGATAAACCAGCCATTTCCCGTCCGGAGAAACCGCAAAACCGCCAACCGAATTTAATGCCTGGGTAACCGGATAAGCTTCGCCACCCTTGAGGGGCAAGGCGTAAACCTGGGTATGGGTTTCCGGTTCTCGCCGGGACAGGAAATAGAGCAACGTTCCGTCAGGGCTCCAGCGAGGGGATCGGGAATTAACTCCCTCCAGGGTGAGTCGACGATTCTCGGTCCCTTTCCTGTCGGTCAACCAGATCTCGTAACGATAACCACCGGGTTTCTCACCCTCGTCCCGGGGTTTCCTCAGCACATAGGCAATGCGTTCACCATCCGGAGAAATTTGGACTTCGGTAACCAATTTTAAAGCCACCACATCTTCGGGTTGAATGATCCGCTTTCCCTGTCCCTGAAGCCCCTGGAACAGGACAACAACGACTAAAACGACGGGCCACATCAATCCACTCCGCTGGATCCTCATAACAACCTCCTCTTTTGTATCTCAAGCACTACGCAATCTTTAGAATGTACGAACGGCCGTTCCAGGATTTCAACAACAGAGAAAAAATCCATTGATCGCCCCGAGGAAGTAAAAAAGGATTCCTGGAACCACGGTTGGACGGGTTCTGTTTACGCAGGCCTTTCCGGGACGGTGGATCGTCCCCCAACAACCCGATCGGTCCCGCTACGGTCCGGTTGCCGATATTTTGAAATTCGACAAAAATATTCCAGGGCCTTCCTCCTCTGCGGTGGTATCCCCTTTGGATGGAGCATTTGCTTTTCTCAAGGGCCGAGGGGAATGCCTTCGTAGGGGCCGTCTTATTCTGATCGTTCGATGTTAAACGTTCAATAGCATGCGGGTGGGCTCTTCCAGAAGTTCTTTCACCCGGAACAGAAAACGAACCGATTCCCGCCCATCGATAATTCGATGGTCGTAAGAGAGGGCCACATACATCATGGGGCGGATAACAACTTCTCCCTGCACCACGACCGGTCTTTCCTGAATCGCATGCATTCCCAGAATGGCCGATTGAGGATAATTCAGCAGCGGTGTAGACAGCAGGGATCCGAATACTCCGCCGTTGGTGATGGTGAAGGTCCCGCCGCTCATTTCTTCGATACTCAGTTTGTTCCGGCGGGCTTTTTCGGCCAGGCGGGCGATTTCCTTTTCAATTTCCGCCAGGGAAAACCGTTCGGCATTGCGGATCACGGGCACGACCAGACCTCGATCCGTAGATACGGCGATACCGATGTCACAATACTCATAGAAAATGATGTCCGTTCCATCGATTTGCGCGTTGACCGCCGGAAAGTCACTTAACGCAATTGTGCAGGCCTTTACAAAAAAGGACATGAAGCCCAGTTTGATACCAAACTTTTGTTGGAAAACTTCCTGATATTCCTTCCGCAGCCGGATAATCCGGGACATGTCCACTTCGTTAAACGTGGTGAGCATGGCCGTTTCGTTTTTCGCCGCCACCAGGCGGCGGGAAATGGTCTGCCGCAGGGTGGACATGCGTTCTCTGCGGATTTTCCGAGAAACCGCCTTTTCCTCCACCTGCGGTTCGGGAGGTTCTTCTTGCTCCGGTTCAATTTCCTTCCTGGAGGGCGCAGCGGCCGGTTCCCGTGCCACGGCCCGTAGTGCATCGTCTTTAGTAATCTTCCCCCCCGTTCCCGTTCCTTGGACCTCCCCGGGATCGATCCCCGCTTCTTGAAGAATCCGTGCCGCTACCGGGGACACTTTTATTCCCGACGTCCGGGGGGCCCGGGCCGGCGCTTCCGGTTGCTCTTCCACTACCGATTCCGCTGCCTTCACCCCGCCGGGAGCCGGCTTCGCCACTCGATCGGCGGAGGTCTCGATCTCCCCGATCACATCCCCTACCCGTACCGTTTGCCCCTCCGGGATGAGTATTTTTAACGTCCCGGCTTCCTCGGCGGGCACTTCGAAGGTCGCCTTTTCCGACTCGATTTCACAAACCGGTTCATCACGCTCGACGTAGGTCCCCTCTTTCTTCAACCATTGTCCGATGGTCACCTCGGCAATAGACTCGCCAACTTCAGGAACTTTGATGGCCACTTTCATGTATCTTGATCTCCTCTGTTATTCATCCGATCACGGTAATGGATGATTTTGTTTTTCGGGATGGGGCTAAGATCCGAAACACTTTTTCGATGATTTCGCTGTGTTCGATGGCGTGTACTTTATGGAAACCGGTAGCAGGGCTGGCACTTTCGCGTCGGGCGATTACTTCCAGGCGTACCAGATTGAATTTCCGGCGCAGGAAAGGCCAGGCTCCCATATTTTCGGGTTCTTCCTGAACCCAAACGAACTTTTGGGCCCGGGAATAGCGCTTGCGTATTGCTTCTAAACGATGGATCGGCAGAGGATAGAGCTGTTCCAATCGGACGAAGGCCACATCGGTCCGGCCGCGTTTTTCCCGCTCTTGAATCAAATCATAATACATTTTCCCGCTGCAAAAAAAGACCACTTTAACCTCCTTGGGATCCCCGGCAGGATCGTCGATTACTTCCTGAAACCCCCGCCCGGAAAATTCCTCCAGGCTGCTGATGCAGAGAGGATGCCGCAACAGACTTTTGGGGGCAAAAACGATCAGCGGTATCCGAAAGGGAAACTTCATCTGCCGCCGTAGAACATGGAACATGTTGGCGGGTGTGGTGGGATACACGACCTGCCAGTTCAAGCCGGCGGACAGGGTTAAAAATCGTTCTATCCGGGCGGAAGAGTGTTCCGGACCCTGCCCTTCGTATCCATGAGGCAGATAAACCACCAAACCGTTTACCTTTTTCCACTTTTGGTAGGAACAACATAGAAATTGGTCAATGATGATCTGGGCGCCGTTTGCAAAATCGCCAAATTGGGCTTCCCAGATGGTTAATCCTCGGGGGGTGGCCCAGGCATACCCGAACTCAAAACCCAACACCCCATACTCGCTTAATGGGGAATTGAAAATGTCAAACTTGGGTTGATTTTTTTTGATATGATTCAAGGGGATATATACCGCTTCGGTATCTTCATTGAGCAATACTGCGTGTCGATGGGCAAAGGTTCCCCGGCGACTATCCTGTCCGCTTAATCGGATCGGGATACCTTCGTCCAGCAGGGTGGCATAGGCTAACCATTCGGCAATGGCCCAGTCGGCTTCCTGCTTATCCAGCACGCGGCGCTTGCGTTCCTCGAATAAACGACGGATTTTGCGAAAGACCTTAACTTCCTTTGGAATGGTAAAAATGCGCTGGGTCAGATCCAGCAATCGGTTCTTATCCACGGCGGTATCGGGTGGGTTGAAAAAATCTTCCCGGCGGGGTTCCCGGAATCCTTCCCAATAGGATTGGAAGGGTGCGATACGGGGTTTAACGGGCTTCTTCTTGACCTTCTCCAGGCGCTCCTGAAGCATGGTTTGAAACTCCTTTTCCATTTCCTCGGCAATCCCCCGTTCCACTTCCCCACCCTCTAAGAGTTTCTGATAATAAATCCGGCGGGGATCGGGATGTTTTTCAATAACCGTATACAACTGGGGCTGGGTGAACCGCGGTTCATCGGCTTCGTTGTGACCATAACGCCGATATCCCAGTAAATCGATAAACACATCCGTATGAAATTGCTGTCGGTATGCCACAGCCAATTGCACCGCCCAGACCACCGCTTCCACATCGTCCGCATTGACATGAAAGATAGGCGAATGGGTGACTTTACCCACATCGGTACAGTAAATGCTGCTTCGTCCCTCCAGATAATTGGTGGTGAAACCGACCTGGTTATTGATAACAAGATGAATCGTTCCGCCGGTGCGGTAGCCCGGCAGCTGAGCCATTTGCACCACCTCGTATATCACCCCCTGCCCTGCAATGGCGGCGTCTCCGTGGATCAGAATGGGAATCAATTTATTCAAATCCCCATTGTACAGATGATCGATTTTTGCTCGGGCGATTCCTTCCACCACCGGATCGACCGCTTCCAGATGGGAGGGGTTAGGCGATAGGCTTAAGTGGACGGTTCGTCCTGAACGGGTTTTCACATCGTTGGAATATCCCAGGTGATACTTCACATCCCCCTCAAATAGATCGCTTTCCAACAACTCGCCCTCAAATTCGGTAAATATCTCTTCGTAGGATTTGTTCAAAATGTTGGCCAGCACATTCAATCGGCCCCGGTGGGCCATGCCGATGACAAATTCCCTGGCGCCCAGTTGGGCCCCTTTGTCAATGATGGCATCCAGTCCCGGGATCAACGTTTCGCCCCCGGAAAGCGCAAACCGCTTTTGCCCCACGTACTTGGTATGCAGAAATTTTTCGAATACCACCGCCTGATTCAGCTTGTGCAGGATATGGCGCTTATCGGCACCGGTCAAATCGGGACGATTGCGGGTCGATTCCATTCGTTCCTGCAACCACTTCACCCGTTCAGGATAACGAATGTACATGTACTCCACACCAATCGAGCCGCAATAGGTTTGTTGGAGGTGGTCAATAATATCCCGCAACCGCGCCGCTCCTAAGCCGATCGCACTTCCGGCCTGAAAGACCTTGTCCAGGTCGGCCGAAGAGAGACCGAAGTTCCCGATGTCCAGCGTAGGGCGATACTTGCGGCGTGCCCTGACGGGATTGGTACGGGTAAAAAAATGCCCTCGGGTTCGATAGCCATGGATCAAATTGAGCACCCGGAACTCTTTCTCGATCTCCTCGGGAATGGCGGGTGCCTGAATCCGGTGCTTCCGGGCATAGTCGTACCCTTCAAAAAATTGGCGCCATTGGGGATCCACCGACTCCGGATCCGTTTGATAGTCCCGATACAAAGACTCAATGAAGGCCGGGTGCGCCTGAAATAGATACGTGAATTTATGATTCATCGTCTGGCAATCCTTTTTAAATATTTATACAGAATTATGCCTACATATCTTCGGGCGGTTGTTTAAAATTTTAAGGGATTAAAACCAGTCGCTTTGTCATACCCATCCACTCCTTACGCGTTTTCATTAAGCAATCGTCCCCCAACAAGTGTCCCCGGGAATGGCGACTTCGCAGGCAGCCTTGAGCCTTCGTTGCCAGTCGATCCGAATCAGGGGAAATAGAACGCCGTTTGCGGGTGGCCTCAACGCGGCGATCCGAACCCACGTCACCGCCACAGTGTTGGCGGTCACCGGCGGGGTCATACCCATCGCAGAAATCCGAAAACACCGGAGCGAGGCTCCGCCGTCGGCTTTACGATCGAACATTGCCAATCCGATCCTTAATGGCTTCCCGTGCCGCGGGTGTCCGCAGGTGTTCCGCATCCACCGTAATGGCTATGCCACCGCGGATGTTAAACCGACCGATGACCCGACACCAGTGCGGATTCAGCGTCTGCACCAGATCCTCCAGAATCCGGTTCACCACGTGCTCGTGAAAGACGCCTTCGTCGCGGTAGGACCATAAATACAATTTGAAGGACTTGGATTCCACAATTTTCTGATCGGGCACATACTCCACTCGTATGCGGGCAAAATCCGGTTGCCCCGTTATGGGACACAGGCACGTGAATTCGCTGGTTTCCAGAATCACCAGGTAATAGCGACCCGGCGTCCGGTTGGGAAAGGCCTCCAGTTTTTTACTGGGTTTTGCCTTTCGTCCCAGAACCGTCAATTCCCGATACTCTTGGTCTTTTGGGCTCATGATCGCCCCTCTCGTGATAAAAGTGGGTTTCAAATTTATGCTATCCGCAACGGGATCGAAAGAGTTTACAAAAATTCATCCGTGTTAGCAGGCGATACCCGTTCCCGGATCAACTCCGGGCTGACGGTGCCATGGACGGGATTTTACTTGTGAATTTGTGCACACTCGGTAAATTGTTCCAATTTTTTTCATAATTCGGCGCTTAGGGGTATTGACTTTTTATTTTATTTCATTAAATTATCGAATGGAGATACGGAAGGACATCCTGCCGAGCACTCCGAGCGAGTGCTCATTTTTTTATCCCCCATTTGATCGGCTGCTGCCGCGCCTGATTCGGGCGCCCTGACCCCAACCCGGCAACCCGTGGGGAGTACGATTAATGGAAAAATTGGAAATCGGGTCAATTTTTTAGGAGAGGAGAAACGATGGGCAAATTCAAATTAGGGATATTGTCTTTACTCATATCCTTGCTGATGAGCACCCTGGCATTGGCGGAAACGATAAAGGTTACCGGACGCGTTGTGGACAAGGAGACCGGGGAACCGTTGCCCGGTGCGGAAATCACCGTAAAGGGCACTTTTCAGGGTACGGCCACCGATGTGGATGGGTTGTTCATTCTGGAAATTGCCGATATGGACGAGGCCGAGCTGGAGATTACTTACATAGGGTATAAGACGGTAACGGTGAAAGTGACCGGCAATACAGACAACCTGATTATTCAAATGGAAGAAGATATTTTAAAAACCTCCGAAGTGGTCGTAACCGGTTTTGCCACGACGGTAAAGCGTCAGAATCTGGCCAATGCCGTGGCCACCATTAATGCAGAAGAGTTATTGCCCGCCCCGACGCAGACGTTGGAACGGGCTCTGGAGGGGAAATTAGCCGGTATTCGGGTGACTCAGAACACCGGCGCCCCCGGAGGCGGCATCGATGTGAACCTGCGAGGGGTTTCCACCATCGAAGGTTCCACCCAGCCCTTGTACGTGGTTGATGGTGTCATTGTCAATAACGATGCCATTCAATCGGGGATTGATTTGGTCACCAAGGCCGCCGCCGCCGGAAGCCGGAGTCCCCAGGGGCAACCCACGAACCGCATTGCAGACATCAACCCTAACGACATCGAAAGCATCGAAATTCTTAAAGGCGCCAGTGCCGCGGCCATTTACGGTTCGAAGGCCGCCAATGGAGTGATCATTATTACCACCAAGCGCGGCGTTCCCGGAAAAACGCGCATCGATGTCAACCAGCGCTTTGGATATAACTCCATTCTGAAAAAGATCGGTACCCGGCGGTTTACCGAAAAAACGGCTCTGGAAGCCTACGGTCAGCAGGGTCTGGACATTTTCAAGGCCAACAACGGCATTTACATCGATTACGAAGATGAAATGTATGGCGAAAGGGGCTTCCTGTCGGAAACCAGCGTGAGTCTCCGGGGAGGCAGCAATAAATCCCGTTTTTATGTGTCGGGGCTGGCTCGTACCGAAGACGGGATCATTAAAAACACTGGATACCAAAAATATGCGACCCGTTTCAACCTGGAGCACAAACTCAGCGACCGTTCCGAGATCAGTGTTTTTACCAATTATATCCGTACCGAATCCGATCGGGGGGTGACCGGTAACGACAACACCAACATTACCTACGGTTTTTCCTTAGCCTTTACCCCCAGTTTTCTGGACATCCGTCCCAAAAACGGTACGTACCCCGATCATCCTTTCAATCCTTCCAACCCCTTACATACGCGGGATGTTTTTGTGAACAAGGAGCTGGTAAACCGCTTCATTATTTCCAGTCAATTTAAGCAAAATCTTTACAGTAGTCAGAAGCAGACATTGAACTTCGTTGTTAATGCCGGTGTGGATTTCTTTTCCCAGGAAAACAAGGTCATTTCGCCTCCCGAACTTCAATTTGAAAAGAATGCCACTTTTCCCGGCGCCTCGCTTCTGGGCGAGACCGTGAGCACCAATTCCAATCTCTATTTAAACCTGGTACACAATGTTTCACTGAACCCCAGCGTATTGTTTACCACCGCGGCCGGATTGCAATACGAAAACGCCAATCTGAACAACAGCCTGATCGAATCCCGGGGGTTGATCCCCACCCAGGAGAACATCGACCAGGCTTCGGTGAGCACCACCTACCAGGAACGCACGATTAAACGCGACCGTGGTTTTTTTATTCAGGAAGAAGTGGACATTCAGGGCAGAATATTTCTGACCGCGGGGCTACGAGGGGACGCCAGCAGTGCCAACGGCGATCCGGACAAATACTATTTATATCCCAAAATTAACGGTTCGGTGCGTTTATCGGAATTTCCTTTCTGGACGTTTAAGCATTGGGTACCGGAATTCAAAATCCGGGCGGCGTATGGCGCTACGGGTAACCAGCCGCCGGCCAATGCCAAATACACCGAACTGGTGCCCTCCAACATCGACGGCCGAGCCGGGTTACTGCCCTCCACGCGTCGCGGTTCCAAGGACATCCGTCCCGAACGCACCGAAGAGCTGGAGATGGGTGTGGACGCCTTGTTTTTCGGAGGACGGGCCAGCCTGGAGTTCACATACTACACCCAGAACATCTCGGACCTGTTTTTGATCTCTTCCCTGCCCCCCTCGTCCGGGTTTAACGAAGAATTCACCAACGGCGGAGCCATGCGGACCAATGGCATTGAGGTATCTCTGGGGATCACGCCGGTACATTCCCGGATGTTGCTCTGGAATGCCCGGATCAACTTCTACAAAACACGCTCCGAGATCACGGAACTGACGGTGGATCCTTTTAATAAGGGTGGATTTGCCACCTTTCTGGGAACGTTCCGGATTCAGGAGGGGTGGTCTCCCACCACCATCATCGGTGCCGATGTGGATGCCAATGGCAACACCATCATTCTGGGCGATGCCACGCCCGATTTTCAGCTTTCTTTCAGCAACAACTTGAATTTCACCTTCAGCTTCGGGAAATTGGATTTGTATTTCCTCTGGGATTGGCGCCAGGGCGGCGAGGTCATCAATCTGGGGAAATTGATCACCGATCTGGGCGCCACCAGTGCCGATTACGAAGATCCGGCCACCGATGCCAGTCTCAATTTGCCCGCCAATGGTGTGGTAAAGGCGGGCGATTGCACCGACAATCGGCTGGGTCCCTGTCGTCTGGAACTCCTGGGGAAATCCACAGCACCCTATGTGGAAGATGGCTCTTTTGTCAAGCTGCGCGAATTGAGCGTGAATTATTCGGTCCCTGACGGCTGGCTGCGCAATTTCTTTAACGGCTACGTTTCCTATTGGAAGATCGGCATTTCCGGTCGAAATCTATTCATGTTCACCCGATACAAGGGCTACGATCCCGAGGTCAGCCAATTTGGCAACGTGGCTATCGGGCGAGCCATCGATACCATTCCCTACCCTTCTTCCCGGACTTTTTATTTTAACATGTCTTTTGGATTATAACATGAAAGGAAGCATGAAAATGACCCGACGACATTTACGAAAATTGCATCCCTTCCGGGCCCTTCTTTTCCTGATTGCGGTGGCATCGGCCATGGTGCTTTCCTGCGGGGAGATGAATTTTCCCAACCCTAATGCCCCGGATCTGGAAAACGTTCCCATTCAAACGCTGGTTTCGGGTGCCGAAGCGGGCATGCGAATCGATTATGCCATCTATTTACGCGCCGTTTCCGTGGTGGGGCGGGAAGCATATTACTTCGAACCGGCCGACCCCCGTTATACCGGGGAATTGATGTTTGGTCGTCCAGACCCCGGAGGATTTATCGTGAACCGTCCCTGGTCCGCCCGATACCGGGTGGTCGCCGATTGCCGGTTTTTGCTGGACAAAGCGGAGGGCTTTTCCGGCGCCGAGAAGGCCGGCATCGAAGGATACGCCAAAACCATTTTGGCCTACCAGTTATTGCTGAATCTGAATTACATGGATGAAAACGGGATTAAATTGGACTTTTCCGGGGATTTGAACATCCCCATGGCCAGTAAAACAGAAGCCTTTGCGTTTATTGAAACGAACCTGGATGAGGCCTATACCGCACTCCAGAACGCTGGCAACGCGTTTCCCTTCCAGCTTTCTTCTGGATTTGCCGGCTTCGATACCCCGGAGAAATTCGCCCAATTTAATCGGGCACTGAGGGCCCGGGTAGCTATCTATCAAAACAAATATCAGGACGCACTGAATGCCCTGGACAATTCCTTTATCGATCCCAACGGGGCCATGACTCTGGGCGTATATATGGTGTATGGTACGGGACTGGGTGATCAAACGAATGAGATTTACGAAAATCCTGAAGCGCCTTTCGTGAAATTCATGGCGCATCCCAGTTTCGAAAGCGACGCCGAAGCCGGGGATCAGCGTTTCAGCAACAAGGTTTTCAAGCGTACTACGGCCACCACCTTCGATGATCTGACTACCGATCTGGCCATTACGGTCACTTCCAGTGCGATCGACCGTTTACCCATTATTCGCAACGAAGAGCTTTTGTTGATTCGCGCCGAGGCCAATATCGGGCTCGGAAACCTGACGGCCGCCCAGGCGGATATCAATCTTGTTCGCGCAGCCGCCGGATTGGCACCCGTGACCCTTACCGATGCGAATCAGGCCATCGATCAGCTGTTACACGAACGCCGTTATTCCCTGTTCATCGAAGGCCATCGCTGGGTGGATATGCGCCGCTTTGGTCGGCTGAACCAGCTGCCCATCGATCGGGCCGGAAAAGACAAAATTCTGGATAAAATGCCCATTCCCGAAACGGAACTTCCCGAGAGCGGTGGATAAAACCCTCCAATCCAAAAAGCCAGGGGATCCTTCCCCTGGCTTTTCTGGTTGACCTCCGTGGTATATCGGAGGAGCTATGAGGCTGATCTCTCTTTCTTTAGAATGGGGAGGGAAACGCCTTCAGAAAACCCCCGTCGGCCCGCTCGCATAGTGACCCCCGTGCTTTCCCCACTAATTCTATGAAAATCATATTAATAAAACGGTTAAACGACCGGAATGTTCCCTGGAAACGGCTCCTCGACCACTCAATCGGGGGAGCCCAAGAACCCGGTTCCGGATGAATAACGATACCACCGGGTTCCGTCGCTGCCTCGCCAAAAAGAGCGTTCTTAGAACCGCTTCCCCATCCTTAAACAAACCGGGTGCCTCGGTCAGGCATCGAGCACCGCCTCCATCAAAACCCATCCGATTTCCGGATCATCCTGCAGCGCCGGTGTATTGCTTCCCGGGCTTTGGACAACGATCACTGAATTTCCAGAGCCATCCTGCGGGTGCGTGTTTCCACCCATACAGTCAACGTCTGTTCTTCCTGGTCATAGGCGAAACCGGTTTTATTCATCGCGGATTTCCGGGGAATCTTCTTCCCGTTCAGTAATAATCGGCGTGGTGGTTTGGGCCAGTCATAAAATGTAAGGATCAAAGGTCCTGAGCCGCCGGCAATCCCCTGAACCAGGGGCTCCGCACTAAAGTGAAATTTTTTGCCACTGCGTAAAAATTCGAAAGCGGTCAGGCGATAGGCGCCCTTTTCCCGGGCACGCGGCGAACCTTCATCCTCATAGAGAACAAACCGCCCGAATGTTCCTGCCGGAAAAACGGTCAGTTCCAGAGAATCGGGGATTTCGTTGGTGATATATTGGCGAAGCGGATAATACGGGAGCATCCCCCCCTCCCGTAAGAAGATGGGCAACACCTCCAATGAAGTGTCCAGATAAATTGTGCCAGGGCCTTCAAATACTTTTCGGAGGTTCAATTCGAACCATTTTCCCTCAGGAAGATACACTTTTATTATGCGTTGGTTTTCGGAAATGACCGGGGCAATCATCAAATGGCTTCCCACCAGAAATTGATGTTGAACGGTTTCTTCATAAACCCGGGGGTCATTCTGAAACTCCCAGAAAAGCGGTCGCATAAGGGGAATGCCGGTCTCGCTGGCTTCCCAGAAAAGGGTATAAAAATAAGGGAACATACGATAGCGCAGGCGCACAAACTTTCGGCTTATCCGCTCAATCTCTTCCCCAAACACCCAGGGTTCCTGTCGATTGGAGCCATAATGGGTATGCCCCCGGAAGAGGGGAGAGAAGGCCCCGATCTGCATCCAGCGAGCAAACAATTCCTGAGACGGGGTGCCGATAAATCCTCCCACATCGGTGCCAACAAAGGGTAATCCCGATAGGCCCATCCCCAGCAACATGCGGATTCCCAGAGCCAGATGGTCTTCGGAGGCGACGTTATCGCCTGTCCAAACAGCGGCGTATCGCTGGATGCCTGCAAATCCCGCGCGAGTTAAAATAAAGGGACGTTCCTGGGGCAAATACCGACGAAAGGCATCGAAGGTTGCCTGGGCCATAAGAAAACCGTACAGGTTGTGCATCTTTTTTTGATTTTGCCAACGCCCTTCGTCGTGGAACAAAACTTCCAGGGGGAATGCTTTGCCCCAGACCGCCGGTTCATTCATATCATTCCAGATCCCCCGTACACCGACCTGGAAGAGTTGTTGCAGCCCTCTACCCCACCACCCCCGGGCTGCGGGGTTGCTGAAATCCGGAAAATAGGAGGGGCCCGGCCAGACCTCTCCAATATAGACTTCCCCATCCGGATATTTCACGAAATAATCCTGGGCCAGGCCTTCCCGGGCAACCGGATAATCGGGATCCGCCTTTACGCCGGGATCCACAATCACCACCGTCTTAAATCCCAAATCACTCAATTGTTGCACAAGCCTTGCGGGGGACGGAAAGCGGCGAGGGTGCCAGGTAAATATCCGATAATCATCCATGTAATGGATATCCAGATAAATGACATCGGCGGGAATGCCCTTGTCCCGAAAAGTACGGGCCACGCGCAAAACCTCCCGATCAGGGAAATAGCTCCAGCGGCACTGCTGATAACCCAACGCCCATTTCGGTGGTAAAGGCGGACGGCCGGTAATTTCGGTATACGTTTGGACAACCTGGCTAATACGCGGCCCGTAAATAAAAAAATAATCCATTATCCCACCATCCACAGAAAAGGAATAGTATCGTAAATTTCCCGCACCCAGGTTGAACACGCTACGATAACTGTTATTCACATAAATGCCATAGGCCTTACCCGACCGTAAACCAATGAAAAAAGGAATGGATTGATACAAGGGGTCCGTTTGGTCGTCATATCCCGGGAAGTCGCTGTTCCACATGACCCATTCGCGGCCACGTTTGTTCACGTTTCCGGTCTTTTCCCCCAGCCCGAAAAACCGTTCTTCCGGATGAATACTTTTCCAGCAACGAATCTCATTCCCCTCCCAGCCGATTCCCATCCCAGGATCATCGGCATTCAATAACTCTCCTTCCTTGTTCCATATTTGTATCCGGCAAGGAAATTTCTGAATGTGTAGGTCCAGGGCAGTGGATTTCAATAGGATGGTTTCTGCACCTTGTTCCATCTCCAGCGCCACCCGAGGCCATTGCCGTCGATAAATCGGGTAATCAAGCTTGTCGGCTTCTTCTTGACCGGGTAAAAACAGGGTAAAACGGACCAGATTGGGCAACAAAAATCGAATCTCCAGGCGTACCGCATCCTGGCAAATCAGGGTTATACCATTCTCTCGGATCTGATGATCCACTACGTCGCCCAGAAAACGATAGTTGGCCAGGGCCGACGTGGATAACAGCCAAATCAACCCGCTCAAAGTGACCCATCTTCCTAACGATCTCATATTTCCGGTTCTCCTGTTTCAAAAGCAAAAGTTTCGATCCT
The DNA here is from genome assembly GCA_015485355.1 of bacterium. GTDB lineage: Bacteria > Calditrichota > Calditrichia > RBG-13-44-9 > J042 > JAADJD01. The sequence continues at coordinate 44,180 of WFTQ01000076.1, forward strand.
TGAAAATTATCATTTTTTCATGAAATAATCAAAACCATCCGGTATTCTTTCATGCAAAGAGGGGGTTCAATAGAATATTGCCATTTGACCACGAGTGGGTTCTCCTCCTTTATCCCACCGGGTTATTCGATAAATACTTTTCAGACCTCCGTAAACATCGTCAAAGATCATTCCATCGGTTTGCCGTCACCCTCTGGAGGAAACGCTGTTCAAAGGTTGCAACCGAGAAAAAACGGCTCGATCGGACTCCCGATACCGTTTATGGAAAAGCAACGATGAAACCGGCAAAAGCATGAACCTCTCATCCGTACGGAAAGACAGGGACAGCCTATTCCTTCACTAAACCAAAGGATTCTCCTTCGGTTCCTTGCGGGTTTCCAACCCGATGGGCACCATCCGAACTCCCCATCATTGCATCGGCAATGGTATTTGGATCGGATAAACAAGGGATTTCCCAACGGATGGTTTCCCAGGGAAATTAATTTTCTTTTTCCCTATAGATCCAGCAGGCCTGGGGGGTAAGCACATAAAAAAGCCTTTGGCGTTGGTTTTTATAATAGCGCACCGAGAGATCCATCACGGGTTCAGCGATCCGGGGAAAACGCAGTGTGGTCACCCAGGTCAGTTGAGGCGAGAAGACAAAAACTTCGTTTCCCTCGAGGTCGACGACATAGAGGCGGTTATCCCACCCCCAGGCCAAGCCGGTGGGCCGCTGCAGATCCGGATGTTTCAACGTTTGCAGATAGTTGCCCAGGTAATCGAATACCACCACAGCTTCCTGCCCCGGATCGCTCACGAACACATGATTGACTTCGTCCACGGTCAGTTGTACGGGCTCCAGTAACTGACCGTAAGGATCGTCCAGACCCCCGAATACCTGTACGGGCTCGCTGAAGCGGTTAAATTTAATGATTTTCTTGGTTATATCATCCAGAAGAAAGAGATCGAACTGAGTCGTAACCGCCACGCTGAGTACCTGGTCGAAATCGTAAGGGGGATCCCATCGGGGTATCAACTCGTTTAGGTAATTCATATACCGATCCAGACGCACCACTCGCTGATTATTATAATCGGCCACAAAAATGTTTAGCGTGGTATGGGCATCCACGTCCCGGGGATCATCGAATTGGTCGCCTTGGGTTCCAAATCCACCGATTTCGTGAATAAAATTTCCTTCGCCATCCAGTTTTAACAATCGATGGCGTCCCCGATCCACAATGTACAGATTGCCCTCTGAATCCAGGTCGATGGCGGAGGCCTGTTTCAACGGGCCGCCGGGACTTTGGGCCAAATCGATGCGCCGTAGTAAGGTCAACTCCTTCCGGGGAGTGGATCGGGCAGTACCCCCCATCCATGCCAGAGCTGCCAGGAGACCATAAACCATCGCTCGATATGGAATCCTCATATTACAGGTAGGCAGCATTGTTCTCCATCATTAAAAATTCCCGATAAAGTCTCCGGCACAAGCGAGCACACGCCCCTTACAGGCCAGAATCTTTCCCCTGGATTCCAACAGAGAACCATCATAAACCCTCAAACCTGTATTTATACGCTTTTTGGTACCGTGTTCATGTCCGCGTCAGGAGGTAGCGCCGCTAAAATAGTCATAAAACCCTTTTCCGGAATCGGCGATCTGTTGCAACAGTTTTGTCGGTTGATATCGCTCTCCCACTTCGGCGGCCATCGCCGTCATGTCCTGTACCACCTGATCTACACCTAACCGATCCACATACACGAGCAATCCTCCCCGGAAAGGCGGGAAGCCTATGCCGAAGATGAGACCGATATCCACATCGCGGGGACTCCGGACGATATTTTCGTCCAGGCAGCGCGCTGCCTCGTTAAGCATCAGGTAAATTAATCGCTTTTGGATCGTCTCCGGGGGCATTTGCTTTTCCGGCTTCACCCCCAGAAAGGCATACACGGCAGGGTCCACCTTTCGGGGACTCCCTTTTTTCTCCTTGGGCAAATAAAACCCTTTTCCCGACTTGATTCCCAAGCGCCCCGCCTTAACCATTTTTTCAATGCTTTCGGACTCCGGTAGTCGGTCGCCGATATAGTCCTTCATGACCCTTGCCGCCTTGTAGGCCACATCAATGCCCACCTCGTCATAGAGGCGGAAAGGCCCCATGGGCATTCCAAAATCCAGCATCGCCCGGTCGATATCTTGAATCGATACCCCGGCATCCAGCAAGACCACGGCTTCTGCCATGTAAGGCATGAGCAAACGATTGATCAGGAAGCCCGGACCATCATTGACCACAATAGGGGTCTTTCCCCATTTTTTCGATAATTCCACAATGGTAACAACGGTCTGATCGGAGGTCTTTTTACCCCGAATAACCTCTATCAGGGGCATACGATGTACGGGGTTGAAGAAGTGCATTCCCACCATCCGTTCCGGGTGGGTAACGGCTTTCGCTAATTCTGTGATGGGGATGGTCGAGGTATTGCTGGCCACAATGGTGTCCTTCGAAATGTGTTCCATCAGCTCCTGAAACACCTTTTTTTTGATGGACACGTCTTCCACCACCGCCTCGATGACCAGATCCGTGTGTTTAAACCCGCTGTAATCCAGGGTCGTACTGATGAGCCCCATCTTCAGGTCCGCTTCCCGCTGACTCAACCGGCGCCGTTTTACCAGGCCGTCGAAGAGAGATTTGGCGTGGGCCAGTGCGGTCACCAGGGGTTTTTCATCGATATCTTTCAGGCGCACCGGATGGTCTCGATAGGCAGCCAGTTGGGCTATGCCTCCGCCCATTATCCCGGCCCCCAGGACACCAATTTTATGAATCGGCCGGGGTTTGACGTCCGGTTTATCCACGCCGTTTTCTTTTTTAATTTCTTCAGTGAAAAAGAAGATTCGAATCAGATTTTTCGATACTTCGGTAACGGCCATTTCGGCGAACTTGCGGGCTTCGTATTCCAACCCCTGGGCGAAATCGTGTTCGGTGCCGTATTTCACGGCATCCAGAGCGGCCAAGGGGGCCGGATAGTGTCCCCGAGTTTCCTTCAGCACCATTTCTCTGGACTTTTTAAATATCTGGCTGCGTCCCAAACCGGTGGCTTCCAGGGCAACTTCCATAAGGGGTCGTTTCTTCCGGCGAGACAGGTAGGTTTTACCACCATCAGCCAGAATGTTTCGAGCTACCTGCAATGCGGCATCTTCCACAATATTATAGGGCACCACTTCATCCACCAAATGACTTCTGTAGGCCCGCCGTGCATCCACGGGATTACCGGTAAGAATCATCCTCAAGGCGTTGGATAACCCCACCAGGCGGGGCAAACGCTGCGTCCCCCCCCAGCCGGGAATCACACCCAGTTTTACCTCCGGTAACCCAATGCGGGTCTTACTGTGATCGCTGGCTATGCGAAAGGTGCATCCGAGAATAAATTCCGTTCCTCCTCCCATGCAGGCCCCATGAACTACCGCCAGGGTGGGAAACGGTAGATTTGCCCAGCGATCGATCAGATTCTGACCCAACCGCGATTTTTCATACGCATCATCCACCGTGGTAATCTTGAAAATCTCATGCACATCGGCACCGGCAATGAAAATATTCTCCTTGCCACTGACCAGATAGGCCAACCGAATCTCTCCATTGACTTCCAGCTCATCGATCAACGCGGGTAATTCCTCCAGAACCGCCCGATTGAAAATGTTGGCCCGGCTGTCAGGAAGGTCAAACACAATTTTCAGAATACCCTTGTCTACAAATTCGGTGTGAAAAACTTTGCCCATGTTTGGCTCCTCTCTCTATTAAATCCATCCGGCAATTTAATCGCCCCCACAGCCTTACTTTGCCTCGGGGGCAGGCCATGGCGGCGGAAATCCTCTCGAAGCCGGCTTCGGCTACCGTCTTTCCAGTATGATCGCCCCTCCCTGTCCCCCTCCAATACACATCGAAGCGACTCCCAATTCCAGATCCCGACGTTTCATCTCTTTTAATAACGTAAGAACCAATCGGGCCGCAGAGGATCCGACCGGATGTCCGAGCGCAATGGCACCGCCATTGACGTTGAGCCGCTCTCGGTCCAGAGGTTCCAGAAGGGTTTGATCCCCGAAAGTCTGTTCCACAAAACGGCGATCGGCGAATAGCCGTTCGTTGGCGATCACCACGGCGGCAAAGGCTTCGTTAATTTCCCATAGCTGCACGTCTCGGGACTTCAGGCCGGCCTTTTTCAAGGCCTTGGCAATGGCGTAGGTTGGGGCAATGCCCATATGTGAGGGGTCTACCCCGGCAAATGCATATCCCCGGATATAGCCCAATGGTTCCAATCCCATCGCCTTGGCCTTCTCTTCCGTCATCAAAATCACGGCCGCCGCCCCATCGGTAATTTGGGAGGAGTTGCCAGCGGTGACGGAACCAAATTTCCGATCAAATACGGGTTTAAGCTTCGCCAGGGCTTCCATCGACTGATTGTGACGGATTCCATTGTCTTCTTCTTGCAGGGTATCGAACCGGGGTGGAAGAGGAACGGGGACAATTTCTTCCCGAAAGAGGCCCAATTTGGTGGCCTGACTGGCCCGCTGATGACTCAGCAGCGCATAGGCATCCATTTCCTCGCGTGAAATCTGCAATTCCCTGGCCAGCAGTTCCGCCGTCTCTCCCATGATCATTCCACAGAAGTAATCGGTTAACCCCAGTTGCAAACTATTGATGGGTTTTAGAAACCGAAGACGCCATCGGGGCAACAAGGCCAATTTTTCGCCCAGGGTCTTCGCCCGGTTGAAGCGCAGAAGCCAGTCCATAAAGGCCTTGGGGTAAAGCAAGGGGAAGTGGCTCATCGATTCGACGCCCCCCGCCAGTACAACTTGGGCATCGCCACAGGCAATTTCATAAAACGCTGAAATAATGGCCTGTAAACCGGAACCACAATTTCTTTGCACGGTAAAGGCGGGCACCTGTTCGGGAATTCCCGATTTTAGAGCGATAATGCGGGCGATATTGATGGCCTCTACCGGCTGGCCAATATTGCCCCAGATCACCTCGTCAATCTCCCCCGGTGGGATTTCGGTGCGTTCCAGCAATTCCCGGGTTACTATCCGTCCCAGATCATAAGCGGGAATATCGTTGAACACGGTCCAGGCTCTGGTATAAGGGGTACGCAATCCTTCCACAATCGCAATCCGCGTCATACGCCGCCTCCCCTGTTTCGATCAAGACACAAGATAATAAAGAAGGTTATACCAGAAAAGGGATAAGATGAGTTTTCCCGGATCATGGGGGTGCTTCGATCCGGGATTACCGTTTGGGCATCGTTTGTCCGTCGCCACGATCCATCGGAAAAGAAGGCGACCCCGATGAGCCTCCGGCGCATACCCCATGCACAACCGCGGGTAGCTTTTCCAATGACAGGAAGTCGGGGCTCCTGTCCCCACCCTCTGCGACATGCGTTCGGGGAAGCTATTGTTGAGTATCCCCCGATGAAGGTTTATTACGCAAGAATTCCCTCATCTTTTTGCGCTGCCGTTTGATGTAGCGTTTTCTCCTTTTGCGCTTTTCCCTGGGGTTATAGCGCTTGCCCATGGTCACCTCCCGCTTTATTGAATAAAATAACCATTGTCCCGGCAACAATCCAAATGAATTTCACCCCTCCGGATTCCGGCTGTTTACCGCTTCCAGCACGAATTGATAAAACTCGTTCAACGAAGTCACCCGCGGTCCCGTCCAGTCCTGATTCCAGGGCTGATCCATACAGACGGCCAGCCGGCCGGTCGCCCGAAACGCCTCTAAGTTATCCACAAAATCATCCAGTAAAGCCAGGCCCTCCACGGCTTCTTTATGATAGCAGATGTGAATTTCATTGGTGGGGACTTTAAATTTTCCCAGCCAGATAAATGTGGGATAGCGCCATCGACGGGGCTGCGCAGTTACAATGACATTTTCGAATCGGTGTTCCCAGCGCCTCATGGCCTCGATGGCGCCAGGATACGGTGGTGCCCCGGTCAAAATTTCTTCCAGGAACTGGCGATCGATGAAATCGTAAATGCGCTCGCCAATGGGGAAGAAGGCTTCCAGCCGCCGGGAACGCACCGTTTTGATCACATGATCGGGGAATTCTCGACGGTAAATCCGGGTCAAGCCGCCGATAAAATCTCGTATCACGCCATCCAGATCGACCAGCACCCGGATTTTTTGCGAGTTGTGGCTCATACCTCTCCTTTATCCATCACCAACTCCCCGCCGTCGACCGGGATGACCCCTCCGTTGATCCATTGCGCTTCCGGACGCACCAGCAAAGAAATAACATTCGCCACATCCTCGGGAGTGGTGAGTCGTCCCCCGGCATTGCGTTGACGGGCCATCTCGATCATTTTCTCATGACCGGGAATTTTCCGCAGCGCCGGCGTATCGGTAACACCCGCCATAATGGCATTCACCGTCACCCCTAAATGCCCCAGTTCCATACCCAGCTGTTTGACATGATTTTCGAGAGCCGCCTTGGCCGCGGATACCGCCCCGTAATGGGGAAATACCACCTTGCTCCCGCTGCTGGTCATGGCAAAAATACGGCTCCCCCGCCCCAACAACCCGGCCCAGTACAGTTCTTGAGTCCAGTACACCAGGGAATGGGCCATCACATCCATGGTCATCACCATGCTCGCCTTATTAATCGCCTGGTTGGGGGCATCTGCAATGAAGGGTTTTAATGCACCAAACGCCAAACTATGGAGCATGACGTCGATATAGGCTCCGGCAGGGAGCTGCTTTTTAATCTCGGCCACCACCATCTGGCGTTTTTCATCATCCGCCGCATTCACATTAAAAAAAACCGCCCCCACCCCCTGGCTGCGAATCTGATCCATTACCGCTTCCACCTTCGGCATTGTGGCTTTCCGATCCAGATGCACCCCAAAAATATGGAAACCGTCCCGCGCCAGCCGAACGGCCGTGGCGGCTCCAAATCCACTGCTGCTTCCCAGAATTAATGCATATTTTACCCGTTCTGATTGATTGGTACCCATTCCTTCTCCTTCATTTTAATGAACTTCAATTGAATCTGTGATCTTCATTTCACCGGCCACGATATCGGAAATATTGACGCTTTCCTCCCCAAACCCAAACGATTTTTCAGGTCATTCGAACAGAACTTCGTTGCCCATGTCGGAAAAGCATCTGCCGATTCGGGTGTTTCGAAAAGAGAGGCCGGAAAACCCGGCCCCATCAGGCACCCATTTTCAAGGCGTCTTCAAATGGGTCTCAAACCACCGGAGCGCCCGCAGAAACACGTCCTTACGATGATTGGGCTCCCGCCCCAGCCCGTGGCCCTCCCTGGGATAGATCACAAACCGGACCGGTCGCCCTAAGGTCTTTAAAGCCTGGTACATCTCTTGCGAATTGGCCAGATTGGTGTAACGATCCTCCTCTCCGTGGAGAATCAACACCGGTGTCCGTATATTTGCCACATAAAAAGCGGGAGAATACTTCACATAAGGATGATCCGGGGTAATGGGCTGCTCCCAATAATAGATGCCCAGATACATTTTCTCCCAGCTGGGCTGCCAGGAATTGCTCCAATCGGTAAAAAGGCTAAAAATTCCAAAAAGGGACACGGCCGCAGCAAATCGCTGGTTCTGGGAGATGATCCAGTTGGTCATGTACCCTCCATAACTGCCCCCAATAACCCCCATCCGGGTGGAATCCACCCAGCCCTTCTGGATCACCGCATCCACTCCCGCCATGATGTCCTGGTAATCGATGCCGCCCATGTGCCCCCCCGCCCGGTACCAAATGGCTTTTCCAAACGCATCGTCGTAACCAGAGCTTCCCCTGGGATTGGGGGCCAACAACAGATATCCGTGATTGGCATATATTTGATGATAGTACGCCTGACGAAAGACATTACGAAAACGCCCGTACGGCCCGCCATGGATGGTTAAGATGAAGGGGTATTTCCGCCCCGGTTGATAATCCACGGGGAAAACAACCAGCGCCTCGATCTCCTGCCCATCGATACTGGTATAGCGGAAAACGATCTGTCGTCCCAGGTTGTACGCCGTCAACTGCTTCGAGAAGTCGGTTAAATAGTGGACTTTGCCTTTGCGAAGACGTACAATTTCCGGAAGCCGCCGGGCATCTTCTGCCAGGGCAAACGCCTGCCCCTTTGAGGCGAATATCAACTGATAGAAATTCCCCCCGTCGGGCGTCCAGCGTACGTATCGTTGCGACGAGCGTCGCCAGAAAAATCGGTAAAGATGGGTTTCGGTGCCCTCGGCCACCTGAATGTACAGATTCCCCGAAGGATCAAAGGCGAATGTCTGGATGGAGCGATGCAGGTCCCGGGTCAGCGTATCGGCGCGGGAGACCCGATGGTCCGGCTGAAAAGGGATACGGGCCAGATCCCATTCCGCAAACTCGATATCCGGAGTCGTTTGCTGGATATAAAACACCCACCGACCATCGGGAGAAAACCGAGGTCGATACTCCGGTCCGGGAAAACGGGTCAACGGCCGGTTCCGCCCGCTCTCCAGCTGGAGGCACCAAAGATCATATTTCTGTTCGTCATCGTAGGCGCCGGTATAATTCGTTTCATACACCATCCACTGTCCGTCGGGGGATAGATCGAATTCACGAACACCGGGATCGAGAACGGCGATTCGGCGGGAAGTTAAGGATGGATAGTCTACCTTCCAGACGGTTTTACGCACCACGCCACTATCCTTCACCACCGCATCGAATTTAAGGCGCTTTCTGCGCTCTTCCCGTTTGCGAATGGAATCGGGTTTGGATTCGGTCGAAATACAAACCAAGAACCGCCCGCCGGGCTCCCACTGATACTGTTCCACCCCTTGGGGCAGGTCGGTCCAGCGCACCGCTTCCCCGCCGTCGGCCGGTAGGGCCCATACCTGTACCGTCCCCCGCACCCGTTCTCCAGCCCCTCGGGAATAGGGTCTCGCCGCTAAAAAGGTAATCCATTTTCCATCGGGAGACCAGCGGGGGGCGTATTCATTGCCGGTGCCGTAGGTAAGTCGACGGGGTTTTTCACCGGGAGCGTCCAGTATCCAGAGCTGGGTTCGCCAACGGCTTTGTTGAAAATCGGGAACGCGTAGGGTAAAAACAATTCGCCGTCCATCGGGGGAAACGTCAAACCTCTGCGGATATTGGAAACCAAGCACCGCATCGATGGAAAGGGGCTGCTTTTCGGCGGCCCACAACCCCATGGTCAGCCCGAAACCCATTACCGCCGCCATCCCCAAGGCCCACCGTTTCATCAAGGGAATTTCACCTCCTCCATATTTGAAAGCGGTAATTTAAAAAAATAATCCGAAATTTCAACAGGGAAATCATCCCTTAGAGTGGGAGCCTTCCTTTTCCGGCCCTTCCCGACGCCCCGCGGCCCTGGAAAGCCCCTTCTGCACGGGTCATCCCAATGCCGCACCCATCGCTGGATCGGCCTCTTGCCGCAGAGGAACGGCGGGGTGTCATTCCGGTTCTGCCGAGGTTCCCCAGAAGCATCAACAGTCCGGTCCTGTTAAAATGCGAACGATATTCCCAGGTGAATCTCGTACCGGCGTTCTCCCGGTTGAGGGGTCAGTTTATATCCATAATCCAGCCGAACAGGGCCCACCGGGGTCATCAGGGCCAAACCCAATCCGGTACTAAATTTCAGGTCCAGAAGCCGCACCTCGCGAAGTTCGGCCCACACATATCCACCATCCAGAAAAACCTCTCCGTACAGAAGCCAGAATAACGGGATTCGCAATTCCACATTGGAGAGCCAGAGGGCTTTCCCTCCCAGGGGTACCGGGTGTCCGCGGGTGTCGTAGACCACCGGACCCAACAATTGTTCCGCATAGCCTCGCACAGAAGAGGCTCCGCCCAGAAAGAACCGCTCGACGAAGGGGATGCGGGTGGCCGGTTTGAATTCGACAATGGCTCCGGCCCGCAAGCGGGAGGCCAGTACCCAACCAGGGTTGCGGGGCACAGGCTGATAACGGTTCCACTGAACCGTCACCTTGATAAACCGGTTGATGGAGCGCCGGCCGGTATCCATATCCAGTATCGTAGAATAGACCACTTTGCTGCGAAATTCCAGTAAGGAACCATCCTGGGGGGAAAGATAATTGTCCCGATGATCGCGAATGACCTGAAAGGAGAACGCGTAAATTAAATCTTGTCCCTGAGTCAGCTTTTGCAGCAGGGTGTCCAGCCGCGTATTCACGCGTCTGGCAGAAAGTATCCCCTCAACACTCCAGTCATCCGGAAATGCATGGCGCATGTTGAAAGAAGCCGTCCACAGGGTCAAATCGGCCGGATAAATGGGTTTGCGATATTCGCTGTAAGCGAATTGAAAAATGCCCGGGGTCCGGGTATATCCAATCCAGGGTTCCACAAAGGTTAAACGAATCTGGTTTTTCGGATTCCGGAGTTTTCCCCGGGAGACATCATACAGAAACGATGGGATCAGACTGATCGACAGGCTACGCGCGGTGCCGAAGAGGTTTCGATGTCCCGCCTGCGCGGTGATGTCGAAAGTGCTGGTGGCCCGTCCAAATTCCTTTTCCTCTTCATAGGTCACACCGAAGCGGACGCCCAACCACCGAGGCCGTTTTTCGACCACAAAAATTTTCAGCCGCACCCGCGAGCGGGAATCATCTATGGGATCCAATTTGAAATTCACCGATTTGAACAATCCGGTCCCGTAAATATTCCGCTGGGAAAGCTCCAATTTCCGACGGGAATATCGATCCCCTTTTTGAATTTCCAGTTCCCGGCGAATAATAAATTCCTTCACCCAGCGAAGCCCGAAATACTGGATATCCTCGATGTAAACGGTTTCATTTTCCTGAATATGGATGATTAAATCGATCAGCGAGTCCTGCACCACGTTCCGCTCCGGTTGAAGCCGGACGTACAATTTACCTCGATCCAGGTAGTACGCTTCCACGGCATTGAGGCCCTTCTCGATAAGTGTCGGCTGGTACGGATCACCGGGTTTGATATCGAAAAAACGGCGCAGCACCCTCTCGTCGGCCGATCGGTTCCCCCGAAACGCGATCCCACGCAGAAAATAGCGCCTTCCCTCCCGGATGGTGTATACGATCGTGATCTTTTCGCCATCCCGCTTAAAGTCCGAGGAAACAAAAACGTCCAGATATCCATGCAACTGGTAATAATTGACCAGAAGGATTTGGTCCAATTTCAAGAACTTGGCATTAAAGGGTCGGCCTTCCCGGGATTTAAGAATCTTTTTTAATTGCCCTTCACTGAACGCCTGCCGGCCGTGAAGGACGATGCGCTCCACTTGTAAAAGCTGAGCCAGGCCTGAACCGGGAAAGAATCCGAAGACCAGAAAAACCAACCACCAGCCCCGGTTAAAAATTAACCTGCCAGCTGATGTCGAATTTGATGCGCGCATTACCCTCGGTGGTTTTTTCATAAAAGGAGGAAACAGACCAGTTCCGTCCAATTCGATATTCCAGGTAAATTTGATTCCCCGCCTCCCAGCGGAGTTGAGGCGTAGGAATGTTCATGAGCCCCGGTATCCGTGTGGAAGCCAATCGGGATTTATACTCGAAATATAATTTGGGTGTCAGATATTTGCCCAGGGCCAGGGTCGCCGGAGCCGGATTTAACCGAGCATCCTCCATCAAAGCAGCACTCTGTGTCGTCTCGATGCGAATCTGATCCAATCCGATAAAATGACGGGCCTCCTTCTCGATCCGGGAAATCAACGTGCGGGTCAATATCTCTTCACCCTTTTCCAACAATTTGCTTCCCACTTTGGACTGCAATTCGGAAAACGGCACGCCGAACATCAACAAGGCCATTTGATCTTTCACGTCCGGATAAGGAAGGGGTTGAGAGGGATCCCGAGCATCATAAATGGTAATCTCTTTCACCGGGTTGTTTAATCGACCCCGTACCGTTAACACAAAAATTAAATCGTACTTGCGTTTCTGAGCCACAATATGGAGTTCCGGCAATTCTTTGGGATTAACAAAATTGATGCGTCCCTCCTGAATGTTGAACTCTTCTATCTGAACAAAATATTTTCCTTTCAGAATTTCCAGATATCCGTTCATCTCCAGAGCGGCCCGGGGTTCCTGGATGATTTGAAGGTCTCCGCTGATTTCCAACGTAAACGTGTTAAAAGGTGCGTGGTTTGTAATAAAAAAGTTGCCGGGGATTCGCACATCCAGGTCGTAAGCCACCAATGGAGGAATTTCCCGCACGGTGGGCGACAGTAATAAATTTTTTTCCGTTTCGGCGATGTCCAGTTCCACATCGCCTTCATCGGCGTATACCGTTCCGCGCACCCATATGGTGTCCCTCCCCGTAACGGTTAACTGGTCCGTGCTGAATACCAGGTGGGCATTTTCGATAAAATAATTGATATATGCCTGATCGGCCGCAAAGCGCAATTGATAGCCCGGACGGGAAAGGTCGGAGAGGTCGATCTTACCCTCACCGGTGATGCGCCCGCTTCCTTCCTCCTTTAATCCCAGGAATTGGAACGGTCGGGTAACCACACGCCAAATGCGGTTCCAGAAGCTTTGTTCGTTCACCGTGCGGGAGGCGTAGCCCTCCAGACGGTCGAAAATCAAATAGTGATCCTCCAGATGGGCTTCCAGTTGAACATCGGTAATGGGATTCGCCACTTTGCTCAGATACACCCGCGCGTTGTGCAAGCGCGCCTCTGCTTCCAGCAGTCGAGGCCGATCGATCGCTCCACCCAATTTAAAAAACGTATAAATATCCCCCGTAATCCGATCCAGTTCGGGTTCTATCACACTGAGAAAATTTAAACTATCCTCCTGAATGCGGCACAACAATCCAAAACCCTTAGAGGCGAATACAACGCCCGGATTTTGCGGATCCCAATTAATGGCTTTCCATCCATTGAAACGCATTTCGGTATGCATAAAATTGACCCGGGCAAAATCCAACAATATCTTTCGCGGCTGAATCCTCCCGTCCAGTTCGGCGTAGGGGAAAATGTAGTCCCCATAACGAAAATCGTTTACCCGGATCACGTAAGTTCCTCTGGGAGACCCCATCGTACCGCCGATTTCAATTTGACCATCGATTCGGCCGGTGATCGGCACATTGGTCTTGAAAAAGAAGCCGGCATCCTCCACCCGGAAATCCTGAAATTGTATCCGCATTTCAATACGATTGGATGGTGCCATCACGTTTTGCAAAGAAAATCTTTGCTCGGGTAGATGCAAACGGGCATACCATTCCACCCGTCCCCCATTGTTTTGTGAAAAAGTCATCCGATCGATTTCGAACCGACGATTTTGCAATCCAGCCCGTATCGTGAGGTCTCCAAAAACATGCTCATCCATGGACAAATCGTTCACCACGGCATGGAAAGAAAAATTCGGATCTCGCAGGTGTCCCTGAAACCGGGTGGTTACATTCAATTTCCCGTCCAGTTCATATTCCGGGGTCCAGAACTGGTTTAACGCCGCCAGGCGGATGTGCCGCATCTTCAGGACGACATCGCTGCTCCCATGGAAAGCAACCCGCCCTTGCAATGACAGCTCCCCTCCTCCCCGGGTAAAAAGGGCCAATTGTTGCACCTGCAAGGTGTCCTTACCCCAGACGAAGCGGAAGGGCAAACGGTTTTCCAACCGATAATCACGGTAACGAAACTGAAATTGCCTCAGGGTAAACCACCATTTTTGTTGTGCATAGGAAAGCAGCCCCGAAGCAAACACTCGATTTTTCCGGCTAACAAATTGGATTGAATCCAGGAATACCACGTTGCGCTGGATCCGAAAGCGCATTCGGGCGTCGGTAATGGGGAGTTCCCACCACCGTCCGGAGGCAACATCCAGGGCAAAACGTCCCAGCCGATGGCTCAAAAAGCTCCGAATTTGAACATGGGCCCGCACGCCATATAATCGAACCGTTTCATATCGAAGGCTATCCAGAAATATACGGCCTTCCAGATCAGGATTGTTCAGGGTTCCGCTGAAATGGAGGTTTAAGCTTCCCTTTCCCGACAAGGACGGTAGATTCAGCCGGCGCGCCAGCACCTCCAGGCGATGATTCCCGCTTTCGATCCACACATCAAGCCGTTTTTGGCGCTCCACTCTTCCCCGGATACCAAACCGGCTGGACGGGCCCACCACGATACGAGAACCCTCTTTTAAAAAAAACCGGCCCCGATCCCAGGCCAGCTCAAACTTTACCGAATCTATACGCAGGGTATCCAGGTGCACCGGATGCATAACCAGGTCGGCCGTCCCCTGCATTCGGCGCCAGGACCAGTGGCGAAATCGAAGCCTTAATTGACCGGATATTCGCGTAGAAAAAGGACTGTTTACCAGAGGCCGGATGTTCAGACGGGAAAACCAGAGCTTCACCGTGTTCCAGGAGTCCGGGGACAGGATACCGGAACCATGCCACCGGCCGACGTTTGAGCTAACCCGAATGTCTTCAAGCTCATAACGGCGGGCTTTTTTTTTATAACGTAAGCTCAGTCGATCAATTCGTAAACTATCCAGCAACGCCTGAAGAAACAGCTCCCCGGAATATTCCTGAAAATTACCCATAAACGAACCGTATAGGCGAACATAGCCCGTCCGGTAGGGTAAAGAGGGGAAAATGGCATGCAGGGTGGAAAGATTAATGGTACTGGTATCGGTAAACAGGTAGAACTTCAATTCCGGAACAAACTCTACTTCTCCGTGACCTATCAATTGGGAATCTTCAAAAAAGGCTTCCAATTGATTAACGGTAATTCGTTTACGGGTCCCGATGAGTTGAAATTTCAATTGCTGTAATCGCAAATGGTAATTTTCCCAGAATCCCCGAATATAACGGGGTCTGAGCTCAATTTTTTCTTCACTGAGTTCGCCCTTTAGTTCAACCTGGATGTCTTTCAGCGTTTGAACGGTATCATCTTTCTGAACAACAAACACCCGGCCGTCCTGGATAACCAATTGACGGATTACGATCACCGGCACACCCGAGAGATCCAGCGGTGCGGGTACCGGAATTACGGCTTTGTCTTCCGATGCCATCGACGCCCTGGAGGTGTCGGGAAGCCCGGTTATTGTAAGCTTCGGACCGGAAAGCACGATGCGGTTAAAAAGGTAACGCCGGTTTAAAACATCGAGCAGATTGTAGTGAACCATCGCCTTTTTAACCGACAAGGATGCCGTGGGGGTTGTGATTTCCAGATCATCCAGTCGGACTTCCCCTATTAAATTGCCGGAAAGATCGCTGTAGCTTACCTGGACGTCCGGACCGGAGGCTATTTCCAGTAATTTTACCACCGCCGTATCCACCACCGGGGTAAACCGGTATAGCAGCCATACCAGGAGAACCAGTGCGGTCAGAAACAGGATCAGGCAAAGCACTATGTAGCGAATCCTTCGTGCCATGGCCTCTGTTTATTTTTAGTAAGGAATTTAGAAGAAATCAAGAAATGAAAAAAGAAATTAAATCCCGATCGATCGAAACCACCAGCTTTTTCCCGCTCGGATATGCTCTCCATTCTCCGGGGGGGAATCCCCTGTTGGGCGGGAGAGCGACAGAAAGATCGGATTTCGAAGAATCGTAATACCGATCTCGGTTTGTTCGAAAAAAAACGGCGAACCCGTTTTTTCGGATTCGCCGGGGCCTGCTGGATGCCTGTTCCTTCTACGCCTTGTATATTTTTTCCCGGTACCGTTTGACGTTCTGGGTCGCATTGCGGGTGTCGATAACGATCCGGGCATGTTCCACAATGTCATCCCAGTGGTACGCCGAATGATCCGTAGAAATCAACACCGCATCGTAGGAACGCAAATTTTCCGGCGTCAGCTCCACACTTTTGTTGTTGAATTTGTAATGGCGTGTTTCCCATAATTCCGGAATATAAGGATCGTTGTAATCCACAATGGCCCCTTTTTTATAAAGAATGTCCATCAGTTTTAAGGTGGGCGATTCGCGCAAGTCGTCCACATCTTTTTTATAAGCCATTCCCAGAATGAGAATGCGAGAACCTTTGAGAGATTTTCGATGTTCATTCAATGCATCGACCAGTTTGTTAACCACATAATAGGGCATAAAGGTGTTAATTTCTCCTGCCAGTTCAATGAATTTGGTGTTGATATCAAATTCCCGGGCTTTCCAGGTTAAATAGAAGGGATCGATGGGGATGCAGTGCCCCCCGAGTCCGGGTCCGGGATAAAACGGCATAAATCCAAACGGTTTGGTTGCCGCGGCATTGATCACCTCCCAGACGTCGATGCCCATGCGGTCGAGGATGATTTTCATTTCGTTGACCAGCGCGATATTCACGCTGCGGAAAATATTTTCCAGCAGCTTGGTCGCCTCGGCCGCCTGAGAAGAACTGACCGGCACGGTTTTAACAATGACCTGATCGTACAACGTCTTCGCCAGCTCCAGCGAAGTAGGGTGATTGGCTCCCACCACTTTGGGAATGGTTTTGGTGGTATACTTCGGGTTGTTAGGATCTTCCCGCTCGGGGGAAAACGCCAGGAAAAAATCTTCGTGACAGGTTAAGCCGGAACGTTCCAGAATGGGCCGCATGATTTCTTCCGTAGTCCCCGGAAAAGTGGAACTTTCCAGAACAACCAGCTGGTTTTTGCGCAAATATTGGGAAATGGTTTCGGAGGTTTTCACGATAAAGGAGATGTCCGGTTCTCGATACTTGTTTAAAGGGGTCGGTACGCACACCAGAATGCAATCGGCTTCTTTTAATTGACTGAAATCATCGGTGGCCCGAAATCGCCGGGCGTTCACGGCCTTTTTGACGCGCTCCGGGCCGATGTGTTTAATGTATGATTCGCCCGCATTTAACATTTCGACTTTTTCCGGATCGATATCAAAGCCGAGGGCCGGAAATCCTTCTTCCACAAACTCCAGCACCAGGGGCAATCCCACGTAACCCAATCCCACCACACCTACCGTGGCTTCCCGATTTTTGATCTTTTGCAACAATTCCATAACCCCAACTTCCCCATTTGTTTATGTTGTTAAACAAGCGCAGAATATACGTCACGGGTTTATCTTCGTCTTGACAAAAATCAAACTTTAGATAAGGTCGTTATTTTTATTGGAGTTTCCGGCATCAATAGGTGAAGCCCCAATGCCCTCACAAACCAAAGCTCCTGCTCTACCCGGACGTTTCCATCCCGGCTAACGGCGCCCCACCCCGTAGTAAGCGAATCCCATTTTCTTCAGCTTTTTGGGTGAGTAAATATTACGGCCGTCGAAAATCACCGGGTTGCTTAACAGCTCTTTGATGCGTTCAAAGTCCGGTTCTCGATAATCCAGCCATTCGGTCACCAAAATCAATCCATCGGCGCCTCTCAGGGCATCGTAATTGTTTTCAAAAAATGTGGCATAGTGATCCAGTTTCAACCGACGGGCTTCCGGAATGGCTACGGGATCATGGGCCTGCACCCGGGCCCCCAGCTCGTGCAACTTTTTCATGATGGAAATGGAAGGGGCCTCGCGCATGTCGTTGGTGCGGGGTTTAAAGCTCAGGCCCCACATGGCGAAGGTTTTCCCCTGAATGTCTCCCCTGAAATGACGCAAAATTTTGGGGATAAGCACCAGCTTCTGCTCTTGGTTCACCGCCTGCACGGCTTCTAAAATGCGCAACCGATAGTTGTATTCCCGGGCGGTTCGGATGATGGCCTGCACATCCTTGGGGAAACAGGAGCCCCCGTATCCTGTACCCGGAAAAATAAAGGAATAGCCGATACGTTTATCCGAACCGATCCCCCGGCGGACCATTTCCACGTCGGCGCCTACCAGATCGCACAGATTGGCCATCTCGTTCATAAACGAAATCTTGGTGGCCAGAATGGAATTGGCGGCATACTTCGTCAATTCCGCGCTGCGCTCGTCCATTACAATGATCGGGTTGCCCGTTCGTACAAATGGTGCGTAGAGTTCTTTCATGATTTCGGCGACTTCTTCGTTACGGGTGCCAATCACCACCCGATCGGGATACATGAAATCATCCACGGCGGCGCCTTCTTTCAAGAATTCAGGATTGGATACGACCTCGAAAGCGAAATCGGTTTCTCGGGCAATGGTTTCCCGCACCTTATCGGCCGTACCCACGGGCACGGTGCTCTTATTGACGATGATCTTAAAGCCGTTCATATGTTTGCCTATGGATGCCGCCACGGCAAGCACATGGGATAAGTCCGCCGACCCATCTTCTCCCGGAGGCGTTCCCACGGCGATAAAGATGATATCCGACAATTGGACGGCCTCTTGAATGGCTGTGGTAAAGCGTAATCGCCCATTGTCCAGATTGCGCCGTACCAGGCTATCCAAACCCGGTTCATAGATCGGAATTTCTCCCAGACGAAGCCGCTCTATTTTGTCTTCATCTTTGTCCATACATATCACGGTGTTCCCACTTTCCGCAAAGCAGGCCCCGGCAACCAGCCCCACATATCCAGTACCTATTACCGTAATCTTCATGTCAATCGTTCTCCATTCATTTTAAAAAATCTTCAAACGATTGCGTCGCTTTAAATCGGCCCCGTAATAGTTGTAATAGTGGTAATAGTAATAATAGTAATAGGAACCGTACGTTTTTTCGATCTGTACACTGTTCAACAAGCACCCCAGGATGTTGGCCTTCACATTGTCCAGAAGGTGTTTGGTGCGCCGAATGGCATCCCGCTGGGTCTGGTGGGCCTTGATGACCAGCACCAGTCCATCCACAAAAGCGCTCAGTACCGCCGCATCGGTGACCGCAATGACCGGCGGACTATCGAATAAAATCATGTCGAAGTTCTCTCTGGCCGTCTGGATAAATTCCCGCATTCCATCGGAAGCCAGAATCTCCGATGGATTCGGAGGAATGGGTCCCGAGGTCACCACAAAAAGATTGTCCACGATGGTGGGCTTGACGACGTCGTCGAAACCGTTTTTGCCCAATAAATAATTGGTGATGCCTTTGTCTTTTTTCAGACTGAAAATGGAATGGATTACCGGACGGCGCAGATCGGTGTCCACCAAAAGGGTACGGCTACCCATTTGCGCCATGGTAATCGCCAGGTTGGAAACGGTGGTCGATTTGCCCTCCTTAGGTGCAGAGCTGGTCACCAGTACGGTACGGGCTTTACTTTCGGCCCCGATATTTTTGAATTGCAAGTTGGTCCTCAATGTTCGGTAGGCCTCAGAAATTGGTGATTTGGGGTCAAAATGAGTGACCAGGCGCGTTTCGATTAATCGTCCCTCTTCGTATTCAAAGTTCGAATCCCCGTTCTTAGAGAAAATCTTCTTACTGATTTCATTGGTGGAAATTTCGGGAATAATGGCCAATATGGGAAACCCCATGCGTTCCAGTTCGTCGGGATTTTTGATGGAGTTATCGAAATACTCGATCATGAACGTGAGGCCGATACCCAGGCCCAGGCCGATCAGAGCCCCCAGCAGAAGATTCAACTTTTTCTTGGGTTTGATGGGGAACAAGGGCTCGATGGCCATATCCACAATCCGAATATTCTCCCTCTGCCCGGCCTCGGAGATTTTTGTTTCCTCCAGTTTTTCGGTCATCAGAATGTAGGTGTTCTGATCGACTTCCAGCTGCCGCTGCAATCGGGCCAGCTCCAGGGCCTGTCCCGGCAAGAGGGCCAAGCGTTGCTCGTACTCATTCACCAGATCCCGCAACGCCTCTATCTTCGCCCGATACCCTTTGATTTGCGTTTCCAGTTCCAGAATAGAACTCACCAGATTCTGAGCAATCATCAGGGGATCGGAAATCATGCTGGTATTGGCGATGCGAAGCGCTTCTTCCCTTAATCGCTCCCGGATGGCCTTGATTTGATTGTTCATGCTCCGCAATTTGACCTGGTACACCTGCGGGTCCACCTTTTCCTGGGCAATCAACGTCTCGTAGGTCACTTTTTCCGAAATTTTTTGTGCGTATTCGCGTTGCAATTCCTTTAGTACGGGACTGGCCACCTGGGTCACCTCGATGGAAAGGGCCTTTTTGCGTTCACTGAGCTGGCGCTCTAAATTTTTCTTCTGTTCCAGAGCGGCTTCCAGCTCCACCAGGCTGGCTTCCATTTGGGCCTGGGTTTCCGCCAGCCGGCTGATGAGCTCCTGGGTGGCATCGTCCAGCGACACCAGCTTTTGCTTCTCCCGATACTCTTTCAAAGCTTCTTCGGATTTGCGCAGCTCTTCCCCTTTTTCCCGGAGTTGCCGTTCCAGGAACTGCCGCAATTCCCGAAATTCCGAACGATTAAACTCCCGGTTTAATTTCCGATAGGTTTCGGCTATAACATTGCAGATTTTCGCCGCTTCGAAAGGGCTCCCGGCTTTGAAACGAATTTCGATGATATCCGATTCCTTATGGGGCGACACCTCCATATGCCTTCGGATCCAGCTCACCTGCTGACGCAAGGTCAGATATTCGCCCTCATCATTGGGTTGAAATATCTGAAGCGAATCGCGATAGGATGCACTTTCCAGGTTGCGCACCACCTGTTCAGCCAGCGCCCGGCTTTTCAGGATTTCCACTTGATTGGTAATCAACGTGGTCTGATTCCCAAAGTAGTTGACATTAAACAACGCTCGCTCCATAGAGCCCTGGCTTTCCACCATAATCTTGGCCGATGCCTCATACACCGGCGGAGCCGTAAATGTAAAATAGGCGGTTGCCAGCAGGACGAGGAGAAAAGAAGCCAGAATAATCCATCGCCCTCGATATAGGATGCGCAGGTAATCCTGCAACGATATCTGCTGTTCTTCTTGTTCAAATTCAAACTGGTTATCCACGGTTCCAATCCTCTCGCTTTACCACACTTACCCTTTAATCACCCTTTCCCTTCCCGGGAGGCGATATGTTCCCCGATGGTTCTTTGGAGACCCTTCCGTGGTTGGCCATCATTCAAACCGAAGGTCCACCACCTCCACGCCATCCGGAGGCGAAAACTGGAAAGTGGCGGGTCGAAATTGGGGGTTGATTTCCATGCCTTCGATCTGAAACTCCGTTTCATTTTCGTTGTAATCCTGATAAATCACGCGGCGAATCTTCCAGCTTCTGTCTTCCAGCCAGACCTTAATCGAAGTAAAGAAACTTTGATCGGACTCTCTGGGAATAAGTTTAACCACAAATATTTTCTTTTTGCCATCTTTCCTTTCTTCGACCAGTTCAGCAAAATATTTATCCTTAATATCATAAAGAAAATCGCGGAAAAGCACTTCTTGATCTTCTTTCTTGGGATAATCGATAAGCACCTGCTGGTCCAGTTTGTTATAACGCCAGAATGTTTTACCGTCGCTTACCATCACCTGATCCTCGGTTTCGAGGCGAAAGTTATCCTTTCCGCCAAGGAACAGTGTGCCGAAAATCTCGGATTCCGTTTTGGTTAATTGAAAACGGTTGATCTGGCGAAATTCGATTTTTAACGTCTTCACGGACCGATACTTCTTCTGTACCGCATCGATTATTTTGTCGATCCGGGAAGCGGCGTTTGTCCATCCCGAAAACAGCAGGCTCCCCACGAGCACACCACGAATACACCAATACGACAGTTTCATCGAATCATCCTCATGTATTGTTTTCATCATCGAGCGACGACACCAGGACGTCGCGCGCTTTACTGCCCTGTCCCGGGCCCACAACGCCTGCTTCTTCCAGCTGGTCGATGAGCCGGGCCGCCCGGGCGTAGCCGATTCCCAGTTTTCGCTGCAACAGCGAAATCGAGCCCTGCTGGTATCGAATAACAACGGCTTTGGCATCTTCAAACAGCTGATCCCGCTCAAAGGCTTTAACCGAGCCGGGACCGTCCTTGGTTCGCTCGCGAACCAATTTTAATCGATAGGGGGGAAACTTGGGTTGTCTGCGAATATGTTTGATGATGCGTTCCACTTCATCGGTCGTGATCAGGGGATTCTGCAATCGAATCGGTTTCCCCACCCCCGGCGGAAGAAACAACATATCGCCATTCCCAATGAGTTGCTCGGCCCCATACATATCCAGGATCACCCGGGAATCGTGTCGCGTGGCAACGTTGTAGGAAATGCGCGCCGGGAAATTGGCTTTAATCAGGCCCGTCAAAATATCCACCGAGGGCCGCTGGGTGGCCACAATGAGATGAATGCCCACGGCCCGAGCCATCTGAGCCAGACGGGTAATGGGCTCTTCCACCTCGCGGGCCGCCGTTAAAATCAAATCCGCCAACTCATCAATGATCACGACTAGATAAGGTAATCTCCGATATTCGCCGGATTTCTCCCCGGCCTGTTGAATTTCCTCCACCTTCTGATTAAAAGCAATGATATCCCGAACCCCTAACCGAGCCAGCTTATCATAGCGCTCCTCCATTTCATTCACCACACTGCGCAACATTAAAATGGCATTGTTGGGATGGGTAATAACAATCTCGTCCAGTTCGGGACAAACGGCTAAATAATGGTCTTTTAACCGCGCATAGAGAGACAACTCCAACTTTTTGGGATCGATAAGCACAAACTTCAAGTCCCCGGGCGGCACCCGGTACAACAAACTGGCTATCATGGTATTGATGCCGACACTCTTCCCCGAACCGGTTGCACCGGCGATCAACAGATGCGGCATTTTGGTCAGATCGGCACAGAAGACTTCTCCGGAAATGGTTTTTCCCATGCCCAATATCAACTGACCCGAGGCGTTGATAAATTTTTCGGATCGAACGATGGATTTGAAATAGACCGTGGAAGGTTTTCGGTTCGGGATTTCGATGCCGATGGCCGCTTCCCCGGGGATGGGAGCAATCATCCGTATCCCCCTGGCCCGCATGGCCAAGGCCAAATCGTCGGAGAGCCGCACAATTTGACTGATCTTCACCCCTTCGGCCGGCTTCACGGCATACAGGGTAATCACAGGTCCTTCGATGACCCGCTTTACGGTTGCCTTCACTCCAAACTGGCTTAAGGTGCGCTCTAACAAGCCGGCATTGCTCATCAACTCTTCCCGGGGAACCCGTTGCTCCTCTTTGCCCTCCTCCAACAGTTCCATGGAAGGAAACTGGTATCGTTGCATGGAATTGCGCACCAGCGAATCATAATCCAGTTCTTTTTCCTTCACCGCCTCGGTAATTTCCAGATCTTTTTTCCACCCGGCGTCTTCGGGGTTCTCATGGGGATGAACCCCCGATGCATCCGGAGAAAGGGATTGGGAAGATGGGGATAACGGCGGTGCAGATGGGTCCGCCTCCGCCTGAGTGATGATTTCGGGAGGCGTAGGGGATTCCTCAGACGCGGCCGTTCTCGATTCTTCCTGAACGGTCAAGGCCGGCGGGCCGCCGAGGGAGGGAGCCGCAGTCTTTTGAGTCGCCCGGCTGAGAGACGATCGCCGTTTTCTAAAAAACCGCCGAACGTCCCATAATCCATGGAACAACCGGAAAGCGAACGTCCCTGCACGCATCGTCAGCCGTTTCAAGCGGGATAATCCCCATACGATCCCCGCCGGAATCGCCGACAAGGGAAATCGAAAAGTCACTGCCGAAAGAACGATCAAGAGAACCATCCAGATAAACAGGGAGGCAAAATGGCCCAGATATTTTACCAAAACCGTTGTGGTGAATCCCCCCAGGAAACCACCGGGATAATAATCAGTGATTCCGGCCCCCTCTTTCCAAACGCCGGGAAACACCAGGCCCATTCCCAGTAAAAATCCCCAAAACAAAAGCAAGAGACTATATCGCCCCAGTTTTCTCACATCCCAGGATATCCACAAGGCGATACCGATGAGCATGACAATCATCGGTATGACCAGTCCACCATATCCAAAAGTCCATTCAAACAATGGCGCCGCTATCGTCGAACCCAAAACGCCCAGGAAGTTCTGCACCGGAAATCTTTGATCGACGGCCTGAAATCCCACCGGATCCGCAGGATGATAGGACCAGATTGCCAGAAAAAGCAGTAAGCCCAAGGAAAAAATCAGAAACCCACCGATCTCCCTCTGGAAAGAGGCCGAACCTTTCCGCGAGGAAGCACGCTTCCTGCGGCTGGAATAATATAGCGGTTTTTGGCGTCCTTGTACCATAAAAAATAATTACTTAATTCATATGAATTTAAACAAGAATCGCGGGATTTGCAAAATAATAATTTCCCGGCTCTCCAATGGATGCCGTCACGGTATCGGTCGAATGGCTCGGGCACCACTCCGCACCCCTATCGGCCAGAGACCTCCCGGCTCTTCCCCGCTACTGTCGGGACATCCAGCGCCATGGAGGCACCGTTGCCAAGCAAAGGATCCCACCGTTCAGGAAGCTCATCAATCGGGATCTCTATCCGTTCCGGAGGCGGCGGATCCGCCTCCACGTTCCGGGATTGGGGACTTCTCTGGTATTTTTCCCTGACATCAGCCGGGAAAGCAGGCACCCCTATCGATCTGAGAGGCCGTTTCCGTGCAGGTCAAGTCCTTACTCTGTGGAAATATCCAGCGCATCGGTACCGGGAGCTTCCATGGTCTGGTCAATTGAAAAGGCAACAACCGCAAAGGGGCAATTGATATCCCCATCATCAGCCTCTCAGCGGTCAAGGCATCCGGCTCCATGAGAATCGCCCCTTTCCTATTCGTCATAAACATCTTGTGAGGGATCGTGACTTCAGGAATCAAAGACCAGAAGGCGAACACTTTCTGCAGGGGGGCGTCTTCCCGGTAATGATCCTTTCATCGGATACGGTGTATCGGTGCTAAGACCGGTGGGGAGCGCCGCGCCGATCTCCCCTTCCCTAAATGCGGTCACCCTATACGCCAGAGGCGGGGCCGAAGCTCGTCGTCCCGGAAAAACAGGTGCATTTCACCGAACCGTATGCATAATCCTGGAAAAGAAGGAAACCGGGTAAAGCGCCGTTATTTTGAGCGAGCGCCCAAAATCGGGCAAGGGTGGTTAGATGCTTCCAATGATTGACCGTGGAACGGCGGGTTCCTTTTTTGAGTGTGCTCCGCATTTCGCGCTAAACAAACGGCGTTTTAACGATTTGGGCGGGGAATTGCTTTCCCCGTGCCTCGATCTCGATGGCCTCACCCACGCGGGCATGCTCTATTGCTACATACCCCAGACCGATATTTTTTTCCAGAATGGGAGAAAACGCTCCACTGGTAACGTGCCCAACAGGCCGTCCGTCTATCCGGATTGGATACCCATGCCGGGGGATCATTCGGCCTTCCACCACAAATCCCACTAACTTTCGCCGAATGCCATGCTGTTTAATCTTCATCAGGGCACGTTTGCCCACAAAATCGCCCTTTTCCAGCTTGGTGATCCAGCCCAATCCCGCCTCGAACGGGTTGGTGGTTTCGTCGATGTCATTTCCGTAAAGGCAATATTTTTTTTCCAATCGCAAGGAATCTCGTGCTCCTAATCCTACGGGAGTAATGTGGAATTCTTTGCCGGCCTCAACAATAGCGTTCCATACGGTTTCCGAATGCTCCCGTTCCAAATACAATTCAAAACCGGGTTCCCCGGTGTACCCCGTACGGGAGATGAGCATGGGCACATCGGCCAGCCGGCCTTCTGTAAACCCATAAAATTGAATTCGCCCCAAATCAACGTCCGTTAGTTTTTGCAATGTGGGTTCTGCCATTTTACCTTGCACCGCCAGCTGGGTGATCCGATCGCTGATATTCTCCACATCCACCCCATCCATTCTGTGCCGTAGTATCCATTGGTAGTCCTTTTCCGTATTAGCCGCATTCACTACCAGGAGAAAATGATCGGGATAGCGGTAACAAATCAGATCGTCCACAATGCCGCCCTGCTCATTACACATGGCCGTATATTGGGCCTGATAATCCTGCAACCGCTGGACATCGTTAATGGTCAGATAGTTCACCAATTCCAGAGCGCGAGGCCCCCGGATCACGATGTCTCCCATGTGGGAAACATCAAAGACGCCCACCGTGGTGCGCACGCGTTGGTGTTCTTCCAGAATGCTGGTATATTGAACGGGCATCAGAAACCCGGCGAACTCTACCATTTTGGCACCCAGACGAAGATGAACCGGATAGAGCGCAGTCTTTTTCGGTTTCACAACCTTCTCCTTTTTCAATCAATTTAAGTTTTGGGAGAGGATTGTTCAAACAGAATTGGAAATAGTCGTTTTCAACGAGCTCGACATCCCTATAGCCGTGAAAACATGTGGATGAAAAAAAAACGGCCTTTTGAGCCCACCGCGCGCTCAAAAGGCCAGGTCATTGGAGGAGGCCTATGTGGGAGGAAGCTTTATTCCTCGTTACTACATTCCTTATAATCGATTTTTTCACGTCGAACTTGAGAATATTCTTTTGATTTTCAAATTTTTTACGATTTATTTTCACCAGGGATCCTTAACCGGCGGAAGCGCGGCGATTTCTATGCTTCCGCCGGTGTCGTTCCTCTTAAGCAATACCGCGCAACCGGATCGCTTCCGCCACTCGATTGACGGCTACGATGTATGCCGCCGTTCGGGGATCCACTTGGTACTCCCTGGCAGCCCGGTCCACATCCCAGAAAGCACTGGTCATCTTTTTATCCAGCATTTCATGAATCGTAGGCAAATCCCAGTAGAAGTTGTAAATATTCTGGACCACCTCGAAATACGACACCGTTACCCCTCCCGCATTGCACAGAAAATCGGGGATCACAAAAACACCGCGTTCAAAAAAGATTTCATCCGCATCGGGCGTTGTGGGACCATTGGCCAGCTCGGCAATGATCTTGGCCTTGATATGAGGGGCGTTATCTTTGGTCAATTGGTTTTCCAGAGCGGAAGGGCATAAAATATCCACATCCAGTTCCAGCAATTCCTTATTGGTAATGCTACTGGTGCCGGGAAAGTCCACCACCGTCCCGTTTTTCAGCTTGTAATCGATCAGGCGTTCGGGAACCAGGCCATCGCGGTTGATCACCCCGCCCTTGGAGTCGGACACGGCTATCAGCTTGGCCCCCGCTTCTCCCAGAATCTTGGCAATAAATTGACCGGCATTGCCAAAACCTTGTACGGCAAATGTGGCATTTTTCAGATCCAGATTCAGCTTCCTGGCGGCCTCGCGGACCGTGTAATAGGCTCCCCGGGCCGTCGCATCGCCCCGACCTTCAGACCCCCCGATCTCTATCGGCTTGCCGGTAATGACACCGGGCACGTAATAGCCTTTCAGCTTGGCGAACTCATCGGCCATCCAAGCCATGATCTGGGGATTGGTATAGACGTCCGGGGCCGGGATGTCTTTTTCGGGTCCCAGGAGCCGCCCAACCTGAACGATATATCCCCGGCTGAGCCGTTCCAGTTCGCCGGCACTCATCTCCTTCGGATTGCAAACGACTCCCCCTTTTCCGCCACCCAGAGGGATATTGACCACCGCGGTCTTCCAAGTCATCCAGGCGGCCAGAGCCCGAACGGTGTCGATCGTTTCTTCCGGATGGAACCGAATCCCTCCCTTGCAGGGCCCCCGAGCATCATTGTATTGAACCCGAAATCCTTTAAACACTTTTACGCTGCCATCATCCATTTTCACCGGGATACTGACGTGAAGCTCCCGCATGGGTTCTCGAAGAACGGCATGGATTCCCGGATCCAGCTTCATGATCTCGGCCGCCTTGTCGAGCTGTTTTTGGGCGATCTTAAAGGGATTCAGTTCTTCTTTAGAGGCCATAGTTTACCTCCTTTATGTTTTTATGATGAATGCCTCTGGCAGCCCCGAGGGCTGCAACCCCGTTACAAATAACTTTTTTCACAAATAGTTTATACAGCGGGTGCAAATTTGTCAAGCAATTTAAAAAAATCTCACTATCCAGGATGGATATACATCTTTTGGAAAGATTATTCTTAGAATCGTCAGATATATGAATATTTTTCATGGATTTTCGGTCGCCGAGTTCAGTAATTTACCGCCGCCCGGGCTTCCCGCTCCTTTCTGCGCTGAAGCCCCAACAGCTTATTGTAAACGGCCCTGGCGGTTCGCTCCAGTTCCTGCAAGGTGCCATTGTTTTCGATCACAAAATCCGCCCACCGCATTTTGTCTTCAATCGGCAACTGGCGCTGGATGCGATGGATAATTTCCCGTTCCGACAGCCGATCGCGTTCCTGAATCCGACGAATGCGGTTCTGCATTTTAGACGACACCACAATCATGGCATCGAACATATGTTCCAGATTCAATTCGTATAAGAGCGCCGCATCGATGGCAATAATGGGATAGCGTCCCGTTTCCCGGGCCTGTTCAATTTTTTCGATAATCCGGGAAACCATGCGAGGGTGAATGATGCGATTCAGGCGGCGCGTTTTGGCTTCGTCCTCGAAAACAATCCGCGCCAACAGTTTGCGATTCAACCGCCGATTGCGATAAAAAATCTTTTTCCCAAAGGCCTTTTCCAGTTCCCGTTTTACCTCCTCGTCTTCGTCCACAACCTGCTTGGCGACCCGATCGGCATTGAGGACCCTGGCCCCCCATTTTTCAAAAAGTTTGGCCACGGTCGTCTGACCGCAACCCATGCCACCGGTCAGCCCCACCACAAGAGGTCGTGAATATTTCATGCTGCCCCCTACCGAATTATTAGAAATTTGCCCCGCCGCATCTGTTTTTTATACTTCGCCACAAAGAAATAAACTCCGCTGCCCACGGGACGGCCTCGGAGATTGGTTAAATCCCAGGCCACTCCACCATCGCCATCCGTCTCCCTCAGTCGCCCTACCAATTCTCCCGCGGCACTATAGATAAAAATTTCGCAGCCACCCGGCACTTTTCCAAACATTAATTCATTTTCCATTGCCTGCAAACGATACGGATTCGGATAGACAAAGATTTCCTCCAGATGATCCACCTGCTGCAGCAGCAGGAAGGGCTGAACCGGCACCTCCAGAAAGTTACCGTAAATATCCTGCACTCCCTGAATGTTTAACTGATACGTCACGCCTAAAGCGCCCAGGCGATTGCGCCCGTCCAACATCAGGTAAACCACAGAGGGGTTGGCACTATCCCGCACCGCCTTCTGGATCACACCATCGGGAATCAACTGATAGTGAGAAATATCCGCGGCACTTTGGGGATTGACTGGATGATTGAATTCGATTTCCAGGAGGCTCTTATTTTTCACCCGTACTTCTTTTACGTAAAAGGGCTTTTGCTGGTCTGACACCCGGAAGTCCACCCAGGTTGTGTCCAGAGAAAGCGGGGTACCCGCTTGATCGGGTAGGGATGCAATGGCCAATCGGTAAACGGCGGGAGGCAATGCTCGGTCAAAACTGATCAGGGCCGTTCGACTGCTTCGCCCCCGGGCCACGCTGATGGGTTGAATGCGCAGAGGGAAAAGCATATACGATTGCACCCGAAAGGCGTCCTCACCCATGGGCTCGCTGAAAATCAATTCCAGTTGCTGAGGAGAAACGACCCGAATGGTATCCACTTCCGGCGGGGGATTGGGAATGGCTCTGGCCGATGGACTTAATGCGCTTTCGGGTGTTGGCAGGTCGGGTTGTACCGCGCTGACCCGGTAGGTATAGACGGTTCCGGAATGAACCAACGTGTCGATATACGATGTGGTGTACACGGTGTCATAAAAGGCCGGGACTTTTTCATCTTCCCCTCGATACAGGCGATAAAAAGGGACACCGGGTACGGCACTCCATTCCACTAAAATCCGCCGGGTATCCAGCGGAACCGCCCGCACTCGATTGGGAGCCAAGGGCCGCGCACGGCCGTCCTGATATTCCAACAGGGCCAGAGCCTTTGTTGTATGCACCATCAATTCCAGTGCACCATCTTGATCCACATCTTTGACTAATATGGCGTTCGCATTAATCTCCTCTCGGTATCCACTCAAGACCAGCTGGGTATCTTGCCAGCTGAACATCCAAAGCCGGGGAAAAGCGGCGAAAAGAATTTCGGATTTTCCGTCGAGATTCACATCCGCCAGTTGCAGCCCTTGAAATCGCCCTCCTCCCTTCTGGACGCCATGAATCGCCAAAGCAGTCCAGACGTCCAACCGATGCTCGTCGCTCAATCGCAGCACCTGAAGCACCCAGTAGGCGGCCACGGCGCTGGATTCGGTCCGTTCGGCCGGCTGCACACTCGTAACGGCAACCAGTTCCTCCCGGCCGTCCCCATTTACATCACCGGCCTGGAGAAGAGCCGTGGCATCGGCCCCCGATAGTCGGCGCCAGGCAACGGGATGATATTCGCCGGTCAAGGCGACTTCCTGTACCACAACATCGCCGTCATAATCCCCGAATATCAATTCCTGCAAACTATCCCCATCCAGATCGGCGGTGACGATCCAGGGAATGCCGTAACGGTTGTCGCCTTCCGTGGGATTTTCCAGAAACTGGCGCCACCGGGGAGAGAACGTCGTTCCCGAAAATTCCAAAAGGGTCCATCTGCCCTTTTGGATCGCCAGTAGTTCCGGACGGTCGTCGCCGGTCACGTCCATCAATCGACTGACCCAGAAATCGGCGGTATCGGCCCATACCAAATGGTCCGGAAAAGGATTGGACGAGGTACTCGATAACGCCAGGGAAATCTTTCCATAACCGGCCACCAGTTCCCGAGTGTCATCCGCCCCAACGTTTCCCGCATCTCGAGGAATGGCGGGAAATTCGGTGCGTTCCTGCAACAACAACGACTCTCCCTGAATCTCCCGGATTTCCAGAACCCCGAAATTGTTTTCCTCATCCAGCCGACTCAAAACGACTTCCCACCGTCCGTCCCGATCAAAATCCGTCCAGAAGGGCATCAAATATCCCGATACCGGAAAACGGGTTTGCACTTGAAAACGATTCAGGAGCACGGGAACTTCCCGGCGCGCGACCCGATACCCGCTTCCCAGGTTGTCGTACCGGCTTATCTTCCCGGATGGATTTTCCACTTCCAACCAAAAAAAGCTGCTGTCTGTCAAATGACTGGATTCCAATAAAAAATAGTGACGCGTCTGCAGATAGGGGCTTTTGAAGGGGACATCCCAGGCGGCCTTTTGCCGGGTCTTCAGGTGCAATATGGCCGTTGTCGGATCATCGGTCTCCACCTCTACAAAATATCCCCATTCCGAACGGATGACCATAGGGATGACGGTTAATCGGGTAACCCGCGGGGCCGACCGATCCAGAAAAATTCGGGTGCGGAAAACGCGATCGGGGAGGTTGTACTGCAGCAGGCGCAATTCCAGGGTATAGACACTATCGGGTAACCCCCGGGTGAGCCAGACGCCCAGGGTGTCGTTCAATACCTGACGCCCCATCACTTCTCCAATAAGATGCATCTCTTGCGGATCGTCTCCCGGACCGTAGGCCAGGCGGTATCCCAGCATTCGGGCGCCCGTGGCGGTGCCTATCAGGTATACCGTATCCCGATACACCCCCTGATGCGTTTGCGGGTAACGAATTTCGCTCCATCCACCGGTGCCGATCTGTAAAGATTGGTCGATATTGACCAAACCATGTCCGGTATGGCTGTCCCATCCCGCCGTTTCCAGGTCTTTGCATCCGGCCAACATCATGGCTTTGATATCCTGGGGAGAAGCATCGGGATGATA
This sequence comes from bacterium, assembly GCA_015485355.1. Classification (GTDB taxonomy): domain Bacteria; phylum Calditrichota; class Calditrichia; order RBG-13-44-9; family J042; genus JAADJD01. The sequence continues at coordinate 75,624 of WFTQ01000076.1, forward strand.
CCCCCACAAGACGGCCAGCGCACCGCTTACCAGGGGTGCGGCAAAGGAGGTACCGGTAACCGAACCGTAGCTGTTCCCGATCTGGCAGGCCCACAGTCCCTGCCCGGGTGCCACGAGATCCAGTTTGGCGCCATAGGAGGAAAAGGATGCCCGGGCATTGTCTTCGTTGGTGGCCCCAACCGATATCGTTTCGTCGTAGGCGGCCGGATATTGAGGTACCGTGCTGCCATTATTTCCCGCCGCCGCCACGAACAACACGCCGTTTTGAGCGCCATACCGGATGACATCCCGCAGTAGATATGAATAGGCCACGTCACCGAAACTCAGATTCACAATACGACAGCCATTATCAACGGCATAGAGAATCGCTTCCGCCACGTCATCCTCTTCCAGGTATCCCGAGGCCGTACCGGCCCGGAGAATCATAATACGCGCCGCAGGGGCCACACCGGCAATGCCCAATCCATTATTGGGCACCGCGGCAATCAGGCCGGCCACCGGAGTACCGTGCCCGGAAAAGAACTCATCCATAGGATCGTTGTCCGGCGTCAGGTAATCCCCATGATCCGCAAAACGCGGCGCATCGGTAAAATCCCAGCCGATGACGTCATCCACATAGCCATTCCCATCGTCATCGATCCCATTGAGATCGAGAGAATCCAAACGCCCGTTACGGTTCAAGTCTTCCGGAACATTGACCCAGATATGTTCCCGAAGGTCTTCGTGCCAATAATCCACTCCGGTGTCGATAACCCCCACGATGATTTCGGCCGGTTCTCCGGGATAATCCCAGGCCAGTGTGGCGCCGATACGGGCTAAATACCATTGTTTGTCGAAATCGGGATCATTGGTGGCCTGGTGCCGGATTTTAAACACCCGATTGGGTTCCGCATATTCCACCTGGGGTAATTTTTGTAACCGCTGCAGGATGGGTGACAAGTGGGAAGAGTCTGCTAATTCCCATAATTCAACCTGCTGAAAAAGCGGAACGGCCGGTTGCTTTCGATGAGGCCATCGGGGAAAACGTTGCTTCCGCCGCAGGCCTTCATACCGTTGCTGAATCTCTTGCACGGCGGGTAATTGAACCAGTTGCCCATCGGCAGAAGCAATGGTAGGCAACGGCGTGGATGACACGAACTTTACAATAATTTCCGGGGATCGGGCCCATTGAGCCGAAGGAACAAGCGTTCCCACAAGGTAGAGCAAACTCACATAAAGCCTATGGTATCGGGAGGTTTTCATTCATCTATTGGAATGTGCGGTGACTTTTTCCGGGTCAACATTTCCTTCCGTAACCCGTCCGGGAACCCTTGTCGATTGATCGGAGGTGTTTTTTACTCCCCGGAACCCTTGGCTTTCTCGATCAGCGCCTTAATCTCGCGGATTTTTCTCTGAAAACGGGGATTTTCCGGGTCCTTTTCCAGTAATTTTTGGAATACTTCCACGGCCTCCTCAAATCGTCCCTGAGAGATATAAATCTCCCCCAATGTGGGGGTGACGATGGGTGGCTTGGTAAAGTGTTCTGTTTCCGGGGTCACGGATTCCGCAGGACGCCGGGTCCCGGTGGATGCGGCTTCTTCCCGACTCCGGTCCAGAAAATTTTCCCCACTTTCCGCGGCGACTCCGGTGTCGGGTTCGGCCACTTCCTGCTCCCGACTGATTTCTTCCTTGCGCTCCGATATGATATCTTCCACCACTTGAGAAAAATTCAACAGATCCTCGCCACTCACCGCCTCTCCCTCCTGACTCGCTTCCGCGGGAGCGGCGGTCTCCGCCTCTTTATCCCCTGATCCGGTTCCACTCAACTCCTCCGCGGTCTTTTCCAGATCGGAGAAAAAACTATCCATGGCAGTTGTAAACTCATTATCCGAAACGGGATGCTCCTCCAGCGCATCCGATTTCTCTTCCAACTCAATCTCCTCGTCCGGGACCGTCGTATCTGCGCCGGCCGGTTCCTCCGTTTCGGAGACGATGTCGCCCACCGCCTCTTTGAACACCTCTTCCACCTGTTCCTTCTTCTCTGCATCCTCGCCAGGTTCAAAATCTTTAAACAAATCCTCTAAATCCACATCCGAATCGGCTTCCGATGTCTCGGGTTGCGGTTGGGCAGTGGTTTCGCTCTCTTCCAGAAATTCGGGCACTTCGTTTTCGAAAACCTCCAGCGTCACCTCTTCTTGTTCCCGGAACTTTTGAAGCGCTTCTTGATTCAGTGGATCCAGCAGATAGTATTTTTGATAGCAGGATTTTGCCAGAATGGGCAAATCCAGTTGTTCGTTGATTTCCCCCAGCAATTTCCAGGCCCGGGGATTATTGGGATCGTAGGCGGTAACCAGCTCCAGGTGACTCTTTGCGGCCGGGTAATCTTTCAAATAATAGTAACAGAGCCCCAAGACAAAATGACCGAAACCGTACTTGGGATACCGGGCAATACCCTCTTTACAAATTTCGACGGCTTTGTCGATGTTGCCCTGCTCCAGATAGCGGGTCGCCAGAAAAGCAAACGCCACCGACTCTGGATGCTGAGCATAAAATTGCTCCAATTGGCTTGAACTTAAAAAATTGTCCATCATGACAGCTTCCTGTTTTTTACCATGCCGAAATGGTTTTATCCACGATATCCCGGACGATGATATCGGTAATTTCCTGAATCACACTGTTTTTTTCTTCCAGCGTTCCGGCACCCTCGATGGTACCGAATTGCTGCAGGGTCTCCTGCCATAAAGGTTTTTCGGTATGTTTGTTGATACACTTTACCTGAACGGTCAACCAAATCTGGGTTTCCTGCACCACTTCGGTGGCAGTGATGGCGGATTTCCGTTCCTGAAGGCTTACAATCGTTCCATATAACACCAGGTCAGCAACGGCCTCATTTTCCACCACCTGAAGGGTGTTGTCTTCAATAAATGCATCGATAACCCTTTCGGTAAATTCTTCTCGCAAACCCGCCCAATAGGTTTTGTCTTCGAACAGAGGAATGGCAATGGTCTTCAAATAGGATGGCAAGGCGCCCTTAAAGGAGTATTTCACACATTGAAAGGTTGTGGCCGACAGCACCACTCCCAGCAACAGGATATGTTTTTTATACCAGACCATACTCTTTAATTTTCCGATATAGGGTACGTTCGCTGATATTGAGCGCCCTGGCCGCTTTACGGCGATTGCCCCGAAATTTCTCCAGCGCCTTTTCAATCATTTCTCGTTCCATTTCATCAATGGGCTTGATTTCAATTTCTTCCCGGGCGCCGTGCCCGGACATCGTGGATGGAATCCCCATTTGTACACTGCCATTAATCTTGTTCGCCAAGTCCAATAAAATCTGTTTCATTTCCCGCATTTCCACACCCAGAGAAACCAGGGCCTTATAAATCAATTCCCGTTCGGCCTGATCCACCGGTTTCCCGATGGGGATGGGCAGCGAAGTATGAACTTCCACGGGTTCTTCATAGTGTTGCAGGTGATCTTCCACCATCTTACGGGTCACCCGCTGCCCTTTGGCCAGAACCACAATGGTTTCCACAAAGTTTTTCAATTCCCGCACATTTCCCGGCCAGGAATAATGGTAGATCAACTCCAGAGCATCCTCGGTAAAACCCGCAAATTCAATTTGATTTCTGCCGGAAACCTCCTCGACGAAATGATGCAATAGAAGAGGAATGTCTTCTTTCCGCTCCCTTAAAGGAGGAATGTGGAGGGAAACGGCTTTCAAGCGATAATAGAGATCCTTGCGAAATTCGCCATGTTGCACCATCTCGTCCAGATTGCGATTGGTGGCGGCGATGATGCGAACATCCACCTGGCGCAGTTCGGCACTCCCGATGCGCATAAACTCCCCATTTTCCAATACCCGCAGCAATTTAACCTGCACCGGCAGGGGCATTTCTCCAATTTCATCCAGGAAGATGGTGCCTCCGTCGGCCAGTTCAAAATAGCCCTTTTTAGTGGCAATAGCTCCGGTAAAGGCCCCCCGTTCGTGACCGAACAATTCGCTTTCCAACAGACCCTCGGGTATCGCCCCACAATTCACAGAAATCATCGGTTTTTGACGTCTGGGACTGAGCCGATGAATGGCCTTGGCAAAAACCTCTTTGCCTACGCCACTCTCTCCGGTAATCAACACCGAAATATTCGTGGGAGCAATGGACAAAATCATATCCAGCAATTCACGGATGGTCTCCGATTGCCCAACAATACCCAGCTCGTCTTGAATTTTTCGATATTTATCCAACAGCGGCAATGCCCATACACCCTTATGGTTCTGACAAAATTACATATACCCCATCGGGAATGCAAATTAATTTCTAAAAACCAATAGGATGAATCCCTTGCCATTCAGGCAGCTTCCGCCTTTTCGCATCAGTAACCCCCCCCGCTTTTCATTCTTCGATCGAATTGCACTCAAAGGATAATTGGTTTTTCCCCGGGAGTATTGTATATTTCCGATTTTTAAATGACGAGGGAAGTCCCTTGAAGCACCCTGTCCACAGCATCCACCATCTCCAGCAAGTCCTGGAAAACGAAATCCCTATTACCCGGCGGATGGGAATCCGGGTAAAGGATTACGATGGCAGTCAGCTGGTGCTGGAGGCTCCGCTGGCACCCAACATGAATCACAAATCCACGGCCTTTGGAGGCAGTCTGTACTCCCTGGCCGTTCTTACCGGCTGGGGACTGTTGTACTTAAGGATGCAAGAGCTGGGCCTGGAAAGTCATATCGTCATTTTCGAAAGTTCCATCATCTACCACCTTCCGGTTAAAACGGATTTTATATCGCAATGCAAGATGGCCGATGAAAAAGCCTGGCGGCGATTCCTGGCAATATTCCGCCGGAAAGGGCGCGCCAAAATTCCGCTTCTGGCCAATATTCTCACCCGCGATGGACTAGCCGTCTCTTTCAGGGGTACCTATGTGGCCCACGTATAGCATCAACCGGGTTCCGGAGGAAATGCGGGCCACCCGCGAGGGGCATCCACAATCGCCCACCCTTACGCTTGCGGGGCATGCCTCGGCCCCATTGATCGGGCACCCCAGGGGTTACCCGGCCCTGGGGCAGGCAACGTTTTGATCCGTTTGCCCAAATTGTTCCTCTGCTGCTCGGCACTAAAATTCATTGATTAATCGCACATGGATTTTACCTTCCCGAAACGGTTTGCCCCGTTCCATGCCCAGGTCTACCTGCACAACTCCGACGGGGCCGGGAAAGCGAATGCCCAGACCATAACCGGTGAGCCAGCGGGTCAGCGGTTCCGGAATCCGGCGGGTAAAGTACGCATTATCCACGAACACAAAAAAGCGAGAAAGCGGTCCCAACAAAAATCGATATTCGGTGTTAACCCAGACGACTTTTTCGGCATAGAATTGATCTTCCCGAAAACCGCGCACCGAGTTGGCCCCTCCAAACCAGAATAAATCGGGCAGTTGAATCTGGGCGTCTTTGCCGCCAATAAAGGCAAAATGAAAGCGATTGGCCAGTACCTGTTGGGGAAACATTTGGATGTAGCTCTCCAGATCGATTCGGGCCTGTTGAATGGTGGATCGAATTTTCAAAGAGTCTTCCCGCAGAAGGTAGGCCGGCCCAAGATTCCGTTTGCTGCCGTAAGAAAAGGCGGCCCGCAAATACATCCCTTTAACCGGATTTTGCAATCGATCTCGGGAGTCGAATTCCAGTCCCGTCTCGGTGTAAACGTTGCGGGTGCGAGGCAAACGCAACCTTCGGCTGGCTAACGTATCCGGCGCAATATCCCGATTTAACAGTTTTATGAACGCATTGATGCGATCGCCAAGGGGAACCGTCAGCCCGAATTGATATTGCCAGTCTATAAAAGTGGTATCCCTTACCAGGCGGTATAATCCCCACTCGGTATGCACGGGCAGGCCCAGAATAAAGGGTTCCCGGTAGATCAGTTGAAAGGCCTCGGAATACCGGTCTTGCTTTTGCCAGAACAGTTTCAACTTTCTGCCGGGACCAAAAAGATTGCGAAATCCCACGTTTAACAAGCCGGTAAAATACCCTGTTTCTTCCGGTTGGGTGCTCGGTGGGGGAACATATCCCACGACTCCGTCCAGGGTCGTGGCCGGGGCTTCTTCCAGGGGGATCTTTAAATAGTATTTTCCATCGGGATGGAACATCAGCACCGGTTCGCCCACCCTTTTCACAAATTCCTGACGCCTTAAGCGTTCTCGGTATTGGCGTACCCGACGCCAATCGTATAACTCGCCTTCTCGAAAATTAACCAGGCGCTGCAAATATCGCCGGTATTTCTCCTCCTTCCCGGGAAACCACAATCCCGCCAGGCGCACGGTATCCCCGGGATCCAACCATACCAGGAGTCGAATGCCCCAGGTGCTATCCGGCAATTGCTTCAAACGATAATCCCGCAACTCCACCCGGGCCAGAGGAAATCCCCTGCTTTCACATTCCCGTAAAACTTGCTGGAATAATGCCTCCAAACGCTTTTGATGATACGGTTGCCGAAGAAAGGGCCTGGCCAGCTCCGGCAAAGTACTCACCAGTGCCTCGTGGGGTCCCGGACTGGTAAACCGCACCGTATCCAATTGCACCGGGGTTCCGGGGTCCACCCGAAACGCCAAAGAAACCGTTTGCCGAATCGAATCCCTTTCCAGAGACTGCGAAACAACCCGATAGAAATAGTATCCCTGCCGGAAAAGCAGTGCTTCCAGACCGTCCAAGACTTCCTGCACGACCTGGGGCCGAAACGCTTTTCCCCTGTACTGTTTTGTCAGCGGTTCGACGGAAAAACCCACCCGGACGGTAAAACGGACCTGAACATCCTTGATGGTCCAGAACCGGGGCGGGGGCTGTTGAGAAAATCCGGCAATCACCAGCAGCAAGATCCCCCCGCCCCACAGGCTCCCCCCCCGGAAAAAACCTTCGAGCATTTTCCTAAAAAGTACCGCCCATCGGGAGAGAAGGAACTTTTCCCGGAAAATGCGCTTTTGCATC